>JBFJNI010000020.1:0-47630 GCA_041618235.1 Acidimicrobiales bacterium | reverse complement strand
GGTGGTCGAAGGCGAGGTCCTCGTCGGCGGCGTGGCCGTACTCGGCGCCGGTGAGGCGGGCGAGGGTGAGGCCGCCGCTGACGTAGTCGTTGTGGAGGTGCGTCTCGACGATGTGGGTGATGCGCACGCCGGCCTCGTCGGCCGCCTCGACGATGCGGTCGATGTCCCGTGGCGAGTCGACGACGAGGGCGACCGACCCGTCGTGCACGAGATACGAGCGGTCGCCGAGTGACGGGGTCTCGATGGTCTGGACGGTGCGCATGTCCGGACAACTACCCCGCCGGCGCCCCGTTCATGTCCTCAGTTGAGCGAGACGGCGGGCTCTCGGCCCTCGACCGACACGACGTTGCCGTCGTCGTCGAGCACCACGCGCCGGGCGGTGGTGCCCTTCTCCTGCTTCGCCGACCAGCGGAAGAAGATGATGAGGATCAGCATCCACAGGAAGATGCCGCCGCCGAGCTTCATGATGAGGCCGGCGGCCTGCTGGTCGGAGGTGACGCCGATGCCGAACAGTCGGGCCGGCGTGTCGTAGGCCGAGTAGACGACGCCCTCGGACAGCGCCAGCCAGGCGGCCGGCACCGTGGGCACGATCGAGGTGAGGAACAGGTGGATGCACTGGCCGGGTGGGGTGATGCGGTACTCGGGCAGGGGCGACACCACCGGCATCCACACCGCCAGCGCGGTGACGACCACCACGGTGTGGAGGGCGTAGTGCAGCAGGCCGTTGGAGACCGATGCGTTGACGATGACCTGCCAGTGGGTGGCGAGCTGGATGGCATTGAAGACCACGGCGGCGGGGATGGGGCGGGCGAGCTTGAGGAACGTCCGGCCGACGGGGCCGTCGCCGATGACGACGCGGGCCAGCCACTCGGGCGTCGCCAGCAACAGGACCGGCGGGATGAAGAACGTCAGCATCATGTGCTGGAACATGTGCACCGAGTAGAGGTACTCCTCGGCGATGTCGTGCATGGGCCAATCGGCGGCGATCCACAGCATCCCGATGCCGAGCACGAACCAGCGCTTCTGGGCCGGCGTGATGACCGGCTGGCCGGACGGGACGACGCGGGGGCCCAGGGCGCGGAGCGCGTAGACGAACAGCCCGACGAGGCCGACGAGGAGGAGCCACACCTCGGGGTGGGGCTGCCAGCGCCAGAAGTCTTCTGCGGCGAGAAGCACGGCGACAGCGTACGGCCGGGACCGGTGGCGGCCCCAGTCGCCGCCTGTGATGATGCCGAGATGCGCCACTACCGGGGGTTCATCGCCGACAGCGCCCGATGGGAGGGCTTCGAGTTCCGCGACGACGACATCGTGATCGCCACGCCCGCCAAGTGCGGCACGACGTGGATGCAGAACATCGTGGCGATGCTGGTGCTGGGCACGACCGATCTCGATCGGCCGATCACCGAGATCTCCCCGTGGCTCGACATGTTGACCCGGCCGCTCGACGAGGTCGAGGCCCTGCTCGACGCGCAGGAGCACCGCCGGTTCATCAAGACCCACACCCCGCTCGACGGGATGCCCGTCGACGACCGGGTCACGTACCTGTGCGTGCTGCGCCATCCCCTGCAGGTGGCCCAGTCCGACGCCGACCACGGGGAGAACGTCGATCGCGACCGGATCGTCCCGTTGCGCGGCGAGGTCGCCGGGTTCGACGACCTGGCCGACCTCCCGCCGCCACCGGAGCGCAGCGACGACCCTCGCGAGCGGATGCTGCAGTGGATCGACGACCCCACCGAGTACGGCAGCCCGGGTGGCGGGGTGTCGCTCCGGTTGCTCGTGAACCACGCCCGGACGTTCTGGGAGCGGCGTGATCGCCCCAACGTCCACCTGTTCCACTACTCGGACCTGCGCCGCGACCTGGCCGGCCAGATGCGCCGGGTGGCCGGCATCCTCGACCTCCCGATCCCCGGCGACTTCGACCGCTACGTCGAGGCCGCCACCTTCGACCGCATGAAGGCCTCGGCCGATCGCACCGCGCCCGACGCCGAGTTCGGGACCTGGAAGTCGAACGCCGATTTCTTCCGTTCGCCCACCGACCGCACCTGGGACTTCATGACCGACGACGACCTCGCCCACTTCGAAACGACGCTGGTCGAGACGGCCGGACCGGACCTGGCCGCGTTCATGTGCAACGGTGAGCGGTCATGACCACCATCGGGACCGTCGCCAGCATCCACCGCTTCCCCGTGAAGTCGATGCAGGGCGAAGTCCTCGACGCCGCCGAGTTCGACGGCAACGGCGTCGTCGGCGACCGCACCTGGGCGTTGCGAGACGCCGAGACGGGCAAGTTGGTCAGCGCGAAGCGGCCCCGGCTGTGGCGAGCGGCGCTCGACTGTCGGGCCTCGGTGCCCGAGGGCGGCACCGCCGACGACGTCGAGGTGACGGTGCCCACCGGCGAGATCTACGGCATCCACGACGCGGGCCTGCGCATCGCGCTGAGCGCACTGTTCGGCCGGGAGATCACCGTCGAGGAGTCCACCCACGCCCAGCAGGGCACCTACGAGTCCGACTGGCCCGAGATCGACGGCATCACGCTGGCGGGCGAGATCGAGTTCCCCACCAATCTCACAGGCGAGGGCACGAGCTTCGTCGACGTCGGCGTCCTCCACCTGCTCACCTCGGCCAGCCTCACGGCACTGGCGGCGGCGGCTCCCGACGTCACGATCGACGTGCGCCGGTTCCGGCCGAGCCTGGTGATCGACACCCCGGGCGTGTCGGGCTTCGTGGAGAACGCCTGGTCGGGCAAGACGCTCACCATCGGCGATGCCGTGATCCCCGTCGGCGACCCGGCGCCCCGGTGCGTGATGACCACCGTCGCGCAGGACGGCCTGCCGCGGGAACCGGGCGTGCTCCAGGCCATCGCCGAGCACAACCGGCTCAGCAACGAGCTCGGGACCTTCGCCTGCCTGGGCGTCTACGCGACCGTCGCCCAGCCCGGGACCATCCGGGTGGGCGACGAGATCACGATCGACTAGCCGGCGGGCCGGGGTCAGCGCAGGAGCGCGAGACCCTCTTCGTAGCCGCTGTCCCAGTAGGCGAACGTCGTCAGCACGGCGAGGTAGACCGCGACGGCCAACACGAGGCCGGTGATGAAGATGTTGCGGAACACCTTGTTGTCGAACTTCAGGTGCATGAAGTACGCCCCGATCGTGATGAACTTGACCGTCATCATGATGAGCAGGCTGCCGATGAGCAGCGGCTTCAGCTCGTGGCTGTACGGATCGTCGGTGATGAAGTACGTGCCGACCTCGGCCAGCGTGATGACCGCGAGGATGGCGCCGACCTTCCAGTACTGGGCATCGGACGGGTGGTCGTGGTGCTCGTCGTGCTCGGCGTCGTGGGTCTGGGTTGCAGTCACGGTGGCTCCTACGGGATCAGGTAGACGATCGTGAAGATGAGCACCCACACGACATCGACGAAGTGCCAGTACAGACCGACGATCTCGACCGTCTCGGCCCGCTCCTTGGTGAGGCGCCCGGTGAGGCTCATCACGAACAGCGACATGAGCATGACGATGCCCACGGTGACGTGGACGCCGTGGAAGCCGGTGAGGCTGTAGAACGCCGAGGAGAACAGGTTGGTCGTGTAGCCGAGGCCCTCGCGGTAGAACGAGGTGAACTCGTAGACCTGGCCGGCGATGAACGTGGCGCCGAGCATCGCGGTGACGAGCAGCCACAGCCGGGTCCTGGGCTGGTCGTCACGGGCGATCGAGCTGACGGCGAACACCATCGACACCGACGACATCAGCAGCACGAAGCTCGAGACCGAGGTGAACGGGATGTCGAAGACGTCCTCCGGGCCCAGGCCGGTGCCGCGATGGCGCAGCAGCAGGTAGCTGCTGATGAGCGCACCGAAGAGCAGGCAGTCGGAGCCGAGGAAGAGCCACATGCCCAGCTTGTTGTTCGACACGCCGGTGGCGTTGTTGGTGCCGAAGCCCCAGGTCTCGAGGTCGACGCCGTCCATGACGTCGGGGGCCGGACCGGAGTAGGTGGAGGTTTCAGTCACCGGTCGTGACCTCCTGCTCGATGGCTGCGTGGTCGTCGTGGTCGTCGTCGCCGTGGTCGTCTCCATGATCATCATGGTGACCGTGGCCGCCGTCGGGATCGTCGGCCGGCTCGAGGGCGAGGCCGTAGAGCGCCGCCAGCGTGATGGCGCCGCCGACGAAGGCGAAGCCGAGATTGAAGATCAGGCCGTAGCCGAGCAGCGGGAACGCGGCGCACAGCACGATGGGCCAGTACGACGGCGCCGGGAGGTGCACGTCGGTGCGCTCGCCGGTCTGGGCGACCTCCTCGGCGGTGGCGATGCGGACCAGCTTGTGGTCGTCGGTCTCGCCGTACTTGCGGTACCAGAACTCGTCGCGGTGGGTGACGACCGGGACGTGGTCGTAGTTGTGGTCGGGCGTGGGCGACGCGGTCATCCACTCGAGGGTGCGCGAGTCCCACGGGTCGGGGCCCGGTGCAACCCAGCCCGGCTTCTTGGCGTCGCGGGCCGACAGGAAGATGTTGGCGAAGAACACCAGGAACGACAGGGCGATGAGGAACGCGCCGACGGTGGCGACCATGTTCCACATGTTGAAGCCGTAGCCGTCGAAGTAGGTGTGCGTCCGGCGGGGCATGCCCTGGAGACCCAGGATGTGCATCGGACCGAAGGTCAGGTTGAAGCCGAGCAGCATCGTCCAGAAGTGGACCTTGCCGAGGCCTTCTCGCAGCAGGTGGCCGAAGGCCTTGGGCCACCAGTAGTAGAAGCCGCCGACGAATCCGAACAGCGCACCGCCGAAGAGCACGTAGTGGAAGTGGGCGACGATGTAATACGTGTCGGTCTGCTGGGTGTCGGCCGGGGCGATGGCGTGGGACACGCCCGACAGGCCGCCGATGGTGAACATCGTGACCAGACCGATGGAGAACAGCATGGGCGTGGTGAAGCTCAACTTGCCGCCCCACATGGTGGCGATCCAGTTGAGGATCTTCACGCCGGTGGGAACCGCGATGAACATCGTCGAGACCGAGAAGGCCGCCACCGAGATCGGGCCGAGGCCGGAGGCGAACATGTGGTGGGCCCACACGCCCCAGCCCATGAAGCCGATGGCGGCGCCCGAGAACACGATGAACTCGTAGCCGAAGATCGGCTTGCGGGAGAAGACCGGCAGCGTCTCGGACACGATGCCGAACGCCGGCAGGATCATGATGTACACCTCGGGGTGTCCGAAGACCCAGAAGAGGTGCTCCCACAGCAGGGGGTCGGCGCCGGCGGCGACGTTGAAGAAGTTGGCGTCGAAGATGCGGTCGAAGGTGAGCAGGAACAGCGCCACCGAGATCACCGGCATGGCGAACAGCAGCAGGAACTGCGTCACCAGCGTCATCCAGGTGAACACCGGCATCTTCATGAGGCTCATGCCGGGCGCCCGCATGTTGATCACCGTGGTGATCAGGTTGATGGCACCCACGAGGGAGGCGACACCGGTGATCTGCAGGCCGATGGCGTAGAAGTCCATGCCGTGGCTCGGGCTGAAGATGACCGAGGTGTTGGGGGCGTAGGCGAACCAGCCGCCGTCGGCGCCGCCGCCGAGGAACCACGACGAGTTGAAGAACACGCCGCCGAAGAGGAAGCACCAGAACGAGAACGCGTTGAGGCGGGGGAACGCGACGTCGCGGGCACCGATCTGCAGGGGCATCAGGTAGTTGGCGAAGGCCGCACCGATGGGCATGACCACCAGGAAGACCATGGTGACGCCGTGCATCGTGAAGACCTGGTTGTACAGGTCGGCCGAGATGAGCTCCTGGTCGGGGGCGGCGAGCTGCACCCGGATGATCAGGGCCTCGATGCCGCCGATCAGGAAGAAGAACAGCGCGGCGGCGCCGTACATGATGCCGATGCGCTTGTGATCGACCGTGAACAGCCAGCTCCGCCAACCGGTGGCGTTGGACGGCCGCCGGAAGACGCCGAGGGCGTCGTCGGTGGTGGCGGTCCGGTCGCCGCTGGTCAGTGCGAGGGGGCCCGCGCTGTCTGGGGTGGGTCGTTCGACGATGGCCATTGGTTCCTTGGCTCCTAGTCGAGGCTCATGAGGTAGGCGACGAGGGCATCGATGTCGGCCTCGGAGAGACCGAGGTTCGGCATGCCACGGGCGCCGGTCGGGTACAGCGGCTTCTCGGCCGGCGGGTTGCGCAGCCAGGCTTCGAGCGTGTTGCGCTCGAGCTCGACACCGATCTCGTCGGTCTCGATCTTGCGGTCGCCGTCGAGGTCACGCCAGAGGTCGAAGATGCCCCCGGCGTAGGTGCCACGGCTGGCGAAGTGGGTGAGGTTGGGGGCCGCGCCGGAGACCTGGGCGGCACCGTCGAAGGTGTCGGAGTTGACGCCCTCGACGAGGTGGCACGAGGTGCACTGGGCGGCGAAGACCTCGGCGCCCTGGGCGGCGAGGGCATCGGTGGGTGTGCGGGCATCGGCGAGCTGGGCCTCGACCCAGGCGTCGTACTCGGCCTGGGGCAGGGCACGGACGCTCATGCGCATGTAGGCGTGCGACAGGCCGCAGTACTCGGTGCACTGACCGATGTAGGTGCCCGGCTCGTCGGCTTCGAGCGTGAGGTGATGGGTGCGGCCGGGGACGGCGTCCTTCTTGCCGTTGAGGGCCGGGATCCAGAAGCTGTGGATCACGTCGCGGGCCTCGATGTCGAGGTACACGGGCACGCCGACCGGGATGACCATCTCGGAGGCGGTCTCGATGTCGGTGGCGTACTCCTCGGGGTGCTCGATGCCCGGGGTGGTGACGTCGTCGTCGGCGTGGATGCCGTCGCCGTCGATGTCGTAGTCGTAGCTCCACCACCACTGCTGACCGACGACCCGGATGCGCAGGGCGTCCTCGGGCTTGTCGGCGAGGTCGAGGATGGTGCCGACCGTGGCGACGGAGAGACCGGCGAGGATCACGGCGGGGAGGATGGTCCAGCCGACCTCGGCCTTGGTGTTGCCGTGGAGCTGCTCGGGGAGGGCGTCGGGGTCGTCGTCCTTGCGGGCCCGGAACTTCCAGACCACGAACAGCACGCCGAACTCGACGAGGACGAACACGACGCCGGCGATCAGGAACGTGATGTTCGACAGGTTGTCGATCTTGGTGGCGGCCGGGCCCTCGGGCTCGAGCGTGGTCTGGGGCGCGTTCGCGGCGCACGCCGACAGGGCGAGACCGACGAAGGCCAGCAGCCCGAACAGGCGGGTGCGGGGGTTGCGCAGGCGGGACATCAGTTGCT
This sequence comes from Acidimicrobiales bacterium, assembly GCA_041618235.1. Taxonomy (GTDB): domain Bacteria; phylum Actinomycetota; class Acidimicrobiia; order Acidimicrobiales; family Salinilacustritrichaceae; genus Salinilacustrithrix. The sequence goes on along the minus strand of JBFJNI010000020.1, from coordinate 40,395 downwards.
CTCCTCGAGGACGGCGGCGCCCTCTTCCTCGGTGGCGCCACCCTCGGGCGAGTGGTCTTCTTCCTCGGAGTGGTCGCTCTCTTCACCGTGGTGCTCGAAGTCGCGTTCACCCTGGACGGCGGCGAAGATGCCGAAGCCGATGGTGGCGACGGCCACCAGGGCCAGCAGGCCGGCGACGAGGTCGGGGCGCACGGTGGGGCGGGAGGCCAGGACGGTGCCGACCACGAAGATGGCGGCGGCGATGAACAGCGCCGCCCACACGGCATTGGCGGCGCTGAGCGCCAGGAACACCCGCGAGTAGCCGATGATGAGGACCGCGATGACGAGGGCGCCGGCGAGGGGCACCTCGAGCGGGAACATGATGCGGTTGCGGATCTCGCGGTTGACGGCGGGATCGCCGGTGGCCCGTTCGGCCCAGGTCTGCATGGTCCACTCGATGGCCACGGCGCCCATGGCGATGAGACCGGCGACGAAGAAGACGTTGTTGAGGACCAGGCCGACGACCGTGACCACGACGCCGAAGGCGCCGACGACGGGCCAGTAGGACGTGCCGGGCACGGTGGCGGCGGGCGGGGCCTCGGCGCCGAGGAGCTCGGCCGTGGCCTCGGGGTCGGCGTCGCGGAAGGCCGTGGTGGCGAAGCCGAGGAACGCCGCGGCGAAGCTGGCACCCATCAGGATCGTGTAGCCGACGAGGTCGCCGACGCCGCCCTTGAAGCCGAGGCTGATGGGGCCGACGAGGCTGCCGTCGCCGGTGGAGTACCCGTAGACGACCGCTGTCAGGAACAGCAGGCCGGCGAGGGCGTAGAAGAACTTCGATCCGGTGGTGATCATCAGGCGTCCTACTTGACGATGAGGATGGCGTACCAGAGCACCGAATACACGGCGACGGTGGCGTACCAGTACATAGCTGCTGCGGACAGCCCCTCGGCATCGCGGCCGGTGAACTGACCACCGAGGCTGCGGACCGTCATGAGGGCGAGGAAGATGAGGGCGCCGGCGACCATGGCCACGTGGAGGCCGAGGATCGTGAACAGCAGGGTGGCCTGCGGCGTGGTCTCACCGTTGAGCGGCAGGTGCCACTGCGTCCACAGGTAGCCGATCTGCACGACGTGGGCGATGCCGAAGAGGATGGTGAGGCTCAGCGCCTGGTAGGCGTGCGAGCGGTCGCGGTTGGCGCCGGCGTGGACGGCCCACTGCACGGTGACGAGCGACATGATCAGCGTGACCATGCCCATGTTGCCGGGCGACAGCGGGATGGTGGCGCCCTCGGGGAGCCACGTGCCGTTGGCGGCGATCTCCTGGCTGCGCACCGAGAGGTAGACGGCGAGCAGGCCGGCGAAGGTGGCCGCCGAACCGGCGGCCGCGAAGGCGGTGCCGATGAGCAGGACGCGGGGCCGGCGGACGGGCGCGGCCGGCGTGTTGCCCAGGTCGAGCGGCAACAGGTCGGGCGAAGCGGCGGTGGCGGTCGCCATCAGGAATCAGCCTCCCCGGCGTGGCGGGCGTCGTAGACGGGGGCCTCGGACGTGATGGCCGGGACCTCGGTGAAGTTGGCGACGGGCGGCGGCGAGGTGGTGGCCCACTCGAGCGTGTGGCCCTCCCACGGATCGTCGCCGGCGTCGGTGCCGCCCATGGCCGTGGCGCCGACGAGCACCAGGAAGCCGAGGGCGACGAGGACGAGGAGGCCACCGCCGAGGGCGGAGACGAGGTTGAGCGCCTCGATGGCGTCGACGTCGTCGGTGGCACCGCCGAAGCGGCTGACCTGGTCGAGGAAGCCCGAGATCAGGTCGGGCAGGCACAGCAGCACGGTGCCGAGCAGGCCGCCGAGCGAGAGGGCCTTGCCGGCGGTCTCGGGGAGGCTGCGGCCCCAGATCTTGGGCGCCCAGTAGGTGACGCCGCCGAAGAGGCCGAGCAGCGTGGCGACCAACACGTAGTGGACCTGCGCCGCCATGGCGGTGGTGCCGACCAGGTCGAGCGGGTCGATGCTGACCAGCACGCCGTTGGCGAGGCCGGCGAGCAGCATGAGCAGCGCACCGAGGGCCCACAGCACGGGGCTGGCGAGCGAGAACGCACCGCGGCGCATCGTGTCGGCGACGAGGCCGGTGAAGGCGAGCGCCGTGAGCAGCCCGAGCACCGCGAAGGCGACGTAGGGGACCTCGTTGGTGAACGTCAGCGCCAGGTCGGCCGAGTTGCGGGGGGCGAAGCCGGGCATGGCCCAGGCGCCGTAGGAGAAGATCGCGAAGCCGCCGATGGCACCCATGGCAACGCGGTGCAGGGTGAGGCGGGTGCGGGTGAACACCGGGACGATGTCGCCGATGATGCCCAGGACCGGGATGGCGAACACGCCCACCGAGGGCTGGTTCCAGGACCAGGCCATGCGCTGGAGGACCTGGTCGGTGCCGCCGAGGAAGGTCTGGCCGTAGCGGTGGTCGACGTAGACGAGCACGAGGACGCCGGCGAGGACCGGGAGCGTCAGCAGCCACAGGGCGGCGGCGACGATGTTCGACCAGGTGAACAGCGGCGTGCGGTGCAGGCCCATGCCGGGCGCCCGCAGGGCGAGGCCGGTCGTGGCGACGCACACGGCGGCCAGCGAGAGGGCGACGAGCACGGCGACCATGGCGGCGATGAACAATTCGACCGCTTCACTGTCGCCGCCGAAGGGCCCGCCGTCGGCGAGGTAGGCGGCGAGGACGGTGCCGCCACCGAGGAGGTAGGTCCAGTACGACGCCGCCGCCGCACGGGGGAAGGCGATCGTGGACGAGCCGACCTGCAACGGCACGACGTAGGTGGCGAGACCGAGGAGCAGCGGGACCAGGAACAGGTAGACGCCGGCGACGGCGTGCAGGCTGAACACCTGGGCGAAGACGTCGGTGTCGATGACGTCGATGCCGCTGACGTCGATCTTCTCGATGCCGAGCAGGCCGCCGGACACGCCGGCGACGAGCAGGAAGACGAACGACGTGGTGATCCACAGGCGTCCGATGGTCTTGTGGTCGCCCGTGCCCAGCAGCGCGGCGAAGCCGGTGGCCGGTGGGGGAGGCGCGAGGGCCGAGGTGGCACCGCCGGGGTTCGTCACCGCGGACGGCGCATCGGTTTCAGTCACGGTCATCGAAGCTGATTTCTCCTCCGGGCCGGGGCGGAACAGGGGTTCCACCGCCGGAGACGGGTCCGGATCGGGTTGCCGTATGCGGACGGACATTACCCATCGCCCAGCGACGGGTCAGAATCGGTCGGGAAGGCATGGGACGGTGTGTCGACCGGGCCAATTTCAGACCCCGGTGCGGATGAGCTGGTCGACCGCCATGGCCCCGAACAACAGGGTCACGTAGGTGATGGACCAGCCGAAGACCCGCATGGCCCGTGCCGGGGTGGGGTCGAAGAAGAGGCGGACGGTCTGGAAGAGGAAGAAGCCGCCGAGGCCGACGGCGGCGGCGACGTAGAGCGCCCCCATGTGGGCGACGGGGGCGAACACGAGCGTGAGGGCCCAGAGCACCACGGTGTAGGCGATGATCTTCGTGCAGGTCGTGCGGTCGTCGACCATGACCGGGAGCATGGGCACCTCGGCGGCGGCGTAGTCCTCGCGGTACCGGATGGCGAGCGGCCAGTAGTGCGGCGGCGTCCAGTAGAAGATGATCGCGAAGAGCACGATGGGCGCCCACCCGAGCGAGTTGGTGACGCTGGACCAGCCGATGAGCACCGGCACCGCGCCGGCGGCGCCGCCGATGACGATGTTGCGGGTCGAGGTGCGCTTGAGCCAGATCGTGTAGACGAAGACGTAGAAGAGGCAGGCGCTGACGGCGAGGACCGCCGAGAGCAGGTTGACCGTGCCCCAGAGGAAGAAGAAGGCCACGATCTCGAGCGAGATGGCGAAGATCAGGGCGTTGCGGGGCTCGATGACGCCGGTGGCGAGGGGCCGGTTCTGGGTCCGCTTCATCAGCTTGTCGATGTCGCGGTCGACGTACATGTTCATCGCGTTGGCACCGCCGGCGGCGAAGGTGCCGCCGAGCACGGTGGCCACCATCAGCCAGATGCTGGGCAGGCCCCGCTCGGCGACGATCTGCGTCGGGACGGTGGTCACCAGCAACAGCTCGATGATCCGCGGCTTGGTCAGCGCCACGTAGGCGCCGACCGTGGAGCGGAGCGAGGGGGTGGCGGCCACGAGCATGCGGGCCGAGACTAGGTCTCGCGTGCGCCGGTCGGCCAAGCGGCTGCTGGTGTTCCGGCTCCGCGCCGATGCGTCGAGCGGTTGGAATCGGCGGCGGCGACCGGCCACGCTGGAGGGGTGCGGCGTCCCACCCTGTCCCCCGCGGCATACCGCCGGATCACGCTGGCCGCGCTCGTCCTGCTGGGCATCATCGTCGTCACCGGCGCCGGCGTCCGACTCACCGGGTCCGGGCTGGGTTGCTCGACGTGGCCGAGCTGCGAGCCCGACAGCTTCGTTCCCCACGCCGAATCGGGGATCCACGGCAAGATCGAGTCGACCAACCGCTACTTCACGGGGCTGGTCTCGGTGGCGGTCGTGCTCGCCGTCGCGGGGTCGTTCGCCCGGGTGCCGAAGCGTCGCGACCTCACCTGGTGGTCGCTGTCGTTGGTGGCCGGCGTGGTCGGCCAGATCGTGCTCGGCGGCCTCACCGTGCTGTTCGAGCTGGCGCCGCCGTTCGTCATGGGCCACTTCCTGCTGTCGGCGGTGCTGGTGATGTGCGGCACCGTGCTGCACCACCGCGCCGGCGAGGCCGATCGCGGCGAGCGTCGCCCCGTCGCCACCCCCGAGGTCCGCACCATCGCCCGCGGGCTCGTGGTCGCGGCCGCCCTCGTCCTGGTGACCGGTACGGCGGTCACGGGGTCGGGCCCGCACGGCGGCGACGAGGACGTCGAGCGTCTCGCCTTCTTCGTGCCCGACGTCGCCCGCGTCCACTCCATCGCCGTCTGGATCCTGCTCGCCGGCACCCTGTGGGCGCTGCTCCTGGTCCGCAAGGGATCGGGGTCGCCCTCGGTCGAGCAGGCGATCCGCGTGCTCATCGTGCTCGAGGTCGCCCAAGGTGCGGTCGGCTACGCGCAGTACTTCCTCGGGGTGCCGGTGGGCCTCGTCGCCGTCCACGTCCTCGGCTCGATGCTGGTGTGGGTCGCGGCGCTGAAGGTCCTGCTGGCGACCTCGGTCGTCGAACCGAACGATCGACCGGCGCCGAACCGGTCCGCGGGCAGCACCGCACGCGCGGGGGTCTGACGTGTCCCTGCCGGAGACGCTCGATCCGGACCTCGACGAGGACCAGGACACCGATCTCGACCGCCCGTGGGTGGTCCTGGTCTGGAACGACCCCATCAACTTGATGCAGTACGTCTCGTACGTGTTCCGCAAGTTGTTCGGGTACTCGCAGGCCAAGGCCGACGAGCTGATGCTCGACGTCCACGAGAAGGGCCGGGCCGCGGTCTCCAACGGCACCCGCGAGAAGTGCGAGCTCGACGTGTTCCGCCTCCACGAGCACGGCCTCTGGGCGACCATGGAGGAGCAGTAGCCGTGGGGCTGTTCTCCAAGCGGGTCAAGCGCACCGGCCCCGACCGGTACAAGGTCGACCTCCCCGACGTCGAGCAGGAGCTGCTGCGCTCCCTGTTCCCCCAGCTGCGCGAGCTGCTGGCCAGCGACGACCCGTCGCTCACGCGCCTGTTCCCCACCGCCTACCCCGACGACCCCGAGCGCGACGCCGGCTACCACGCGCTGGTGCGCGACGAGCTGCTCGAGAAGCGCTTCGCCTCGCTCGACCTGGTCGAGTCGACGCTGGGCGGTGCCGAGCTCGACGGCGACGAGCTGGCGGCCTGGATGCGGGCGGTCAACGACCTGCGCCTGGTCATCGGCACCCGCCTCGACGTCAGCGAGGACGACGACCCCGTCGAGTTCGACCCCACGGACCCCGACGCCGCCGCGTGGCAGGTGTACCACTACCTCGGCGCGCTGCTGTCGTTCATCGTCGACGCGCTGACCGGCGACCTCTGAGCTACTAGCGGGCCTGCCAGAAGAAGCAGCCCACGGTGCCGGGGCCGGTGTGGGCGCCGACGCTGGGACCGATGCGGTAGTGGACGACCTCGCCGACGACCGCTTCGCCGCGCAGCCGTTCGTCGAGCGCCAGCGACAGCGGCTCGGCCTCGGTGTCGGCGATGCCGACGGCCACCCGGACCTGACCCTCGGCGACCTCGCCGACCTCGGCGAGCACGTACGCGGCCATGGCCTCGGTGGCGTCGTCGACGTCGGTCACCTCGCCGACGCGGGCGATCTCGCCGTCGATCAACGAGAGCACGGGGACGCCCCCGCCGTCGCCCGCATCTGCGGCCAACCGACCGCCGGCGCGGACGATCTCGAGCCCGCCGACCACGAAGACGTTGCCCACCGTGGGCGCAACCGACTCGGCGATGGCCGACGCCTCGCCCAGGGACGCACCACGCACGAGGGCCTCGGCGGCCTCCCACGCACAGCATGCGACGCCGAAGCTGGCGGTGCCGGTGTCGACGAGGCGCACGGGGACCGGGGCGGCGTCGACCGCGAGACGGGCGGCGTTGATGGTCCCGGAGACGGACGCGCCGATGTGGATCGACAGGATCTGCTCGGCGCCGCGTTCGGCCAGACGCTCGTAGGCGGCGATGAACGCCCCCGGCGAGGGTGCCGCCGTGGACACGACCGGTGCGGCGCCGTCGGCGTAGCGGGCGAAGAACTGATCGGCCGTGAGATCGACGCCCTCGGCGTACGCCGAGCCGTCGACCGTGACGGTGAGGGGCACGATCTCGACGCCGTAGCGCTCGACGAGCTCGGCGGGGAACTGGCTGTTCGAGTCGGTGACGACGCCGACCGTGCCGGTGGGCAGCGGTCCGTCGGCACCCTCCTGGTCGCTCATGCTGACGCCCCTTCGGCGGCGAGCGCTGCGGCCACCTGGTGCTTGGCGGCCTGGAACCGCTCGAGGATGATGGCGCTGCTCACGGCGGCCGAGAGCGGCAGGGCCACGGTGGGCGCCGGGCCCCACAGGTTCGACCAGCCCCGGCGCCACCACACCGTGGCGGCGCCGGTCCAGGCGACGGTCGAGATGACGGTGGCGGTGTGGGCCCGCTGCTTCCACCACGGCAGCGACCCGGTGAGGGCGGCGAGCGCGAGGTCGGGGAAGAAGTAGGCGGGGAAGCCGACGAAGCACTGCCCGACGCTGGCGGCCACGCCCTTGCCGCCCTGGAACCGGGTCCAGACCGGGTAGCAGTGGCCCGCGACGGCCGCGGTACCGGCGACGTGGGTGCCGGTGTCGCCGGCCACCGATCGACCGATGGCCGAGGCGGCGATGGCCTTGGAGATGTCTCCGGCGAGGACCGCGATGCCCCACTTGGTGCCGAGCTGCTTGATGGCGTTGGCCGCGCCGGGGTTGCCGGTGCCGAGGGTGCGGATGTCGCCGGCGCCGGCGGCCTTGGCCGCGAGCGTGGCCGAGGGGATGGTGCCGGCGAGGTAGCCGACGCCGGCGGCGAGCGCGAGCCGCGCCGGGCGGGGGGTCCGAGACATCGGGTCGACACTACGAGATCGGCGGGAGATCGTCCCGCGGGGTGCTCCGCCCCGGTCCGCCGTAGGCTCGCCCACCGTGAAGCTGGCGCTCGTCCCCGACTCCACCGACCACTCGGTCCTGGCTCCGATCGCGGGCGGCGGCACCGTCGTCGGCCTGGACCAGCACCCCGACGCCGTCGTCGTCGTCGGCGATCCGGGTCCGGTCTCGGCCGAGACGCTGGGCCGCATCGGCGACCTGGTCCGGGCCGGCGCCGCCCTGGTCGCGCTCGGCGTGCCCCGCGGCGCCGGGTGGGAGGACCTCACCGGTGTCCGTGCCGGCGAGGTCGTCGACGGCGGCGAGGTGTTCGCCACGTGTGCCGACCCGTCGCCGCTCACGGCCCGCTCGGTGGGCGAGTTCCCCGTCGCCGGCTCGTTCACCACCCTCGAACCCATCGGCCCGGTCGCCACGGTGCTGACCTCGAGCATCCGCTTCGCCCATCGTCCTGCGCTGGTGGAGCACCGCGTGGGCGCCGGCCGGGTCGTCACCAGCGGCTTCGGGCCCGACGCCCTCGTCACCGACGAGCTCGCCCGCATCGTGCGGCGGTCGCTGGCGGCGCCGGCGGCCGACCCCTCCCGCCAGGTCGGGGTCGGGGTCATCGGCTACGGCCCGTTCGGCGGCATGGGGATGCTCCACGGCACCGCGGCCACCGAGACCGACGGCCTTGCGTTCGTCGCCGCGCTCGACACCTCGGCCGAGCGGCGCAAGGCGGCCGAGGCCCAGTTCCCCGGCGTCGCCACCTACGCCGAGCTCGACCACCTGCTGCGCGACGACGACGTCGAGCTGGTGGTCGTCGCCACGCCCCCGTCGTCGCACGCCGACATCGCGCGGGCCTGCCTCGACGCCGGCAAGCACGTGGCGGTCGAGAAGCCGCTGTGCATCACCACCGCCGAGGCCGATGACCTCCTCGCTCGGTCGGCGGCCAACGACCGCATGCTCACCGTCCACCAGAACCGCCGGTGGGACGCCGACTTCCGGGCGCTGCGTCGAGCCGTCGACGCCGGCATGCTCGGCGAGGTGTTCAACATGGAGACCTTCGTCGGCGGGTTCGAGCACCCGTGCCGGGCGTGGCACTCCGAGGAATCCGTGTCCGGCGGCGCCATCTACGACTGGGGCAGCCACCACCTCGACTGGATCCTGCTGCTCATGGGGGGCGACCCGGTGTCGGTCACCACCACGCGCCACAAGCGGGTGTGGCACGACATCACCAACGACGACCAGGTACGCGTGCGGCTGGCGTGGGCCGACGGGCGCGAGGCCGAGTTCTTCCAGTCCGACATCGCCGGCGTGCGCCGCCCCAAGTTCTACGTGCAGGGCACTCAGGGCACCATCGCCGCCGACTACCGGGCCTTCGTCCACGAGACCGTCGAGCACGGCATCGGCTACCAGCGCTGGGAATCCCACCACGCCGAGGCCCCGGTCGACCTCAGCCTGGCCCGCTACGAGCCGGGCTATGGCCTCACCGAGACCACGCTGCCGCCGCTGCCGGCCAGCCCGTGGCCGTTCCACCGCAACCTGGCCGACCATCTCCTGATGGGTGAGCCGGTCGAGGTCGACCCGGTCGACGTGCGCACGGTCATCGGGGTGCTCGAGACCGCGCAGCGCTCCGGCGCCGAGGGCGGCGCCACGCTCCCCCTCGAACCCCCGTCTTGACCACCCGCTCGTTCACGCCCGAGACCACGACCGACGTCGGGTCGTCCAGCGCCGAGCCGGTGCGGTTCGGGGTGATCGGCTCGTCGTCGATGGTCGCCCGGTTGGCGGTCGTGCCCGCGCTCGAGGCATCGCCGAAGGCCGAGATCGTGGCCGCCGCCTCGCTCGGCGCAGGCGACGACTACCGGTCGGTGGTCGACGATCCATCGGTCGAGGCGGTCTACGTGCCGCTGCCCAACGGATTGCACCGCGAGTGGGTCGAGGCGTGCGCAGCGGCCGGCAAGCACGTGCTGTGCGAGAAGCCACTGGCGCTCACCGCGGCCGATGCCCGGGCCATGGCCGACGCCTGTTCCGGAGCGGGCGTGGTCCTGATGGAGGCGTACATGACGCCGTTCCATCCGCGCACCGTCGCGCTGGTCGACCTGGTGACCGAGGGGCGGCTGGGGCGGCTCGTCACGGCTCGGTCGACCTTCACGTTCCCACACTCGGTACCCACCGACCACCGCTGGGACCCGGTGCTCGGCGGCGGGGCGCTGGCCGACGTCGGGATCTACACGCTGACGCCACTGTTCGAGATCGCCGAGGCGGCCGGCTCGCCCGTTCCCGACGAGGTCAGCTCGCACCAGGTGCGCACCGATCGCGGCGCCGACGTCACCACTGTCGGGATGCTGCGCTTCCCCACCGGGTTCGTCGCATCGTTCGAGTGCTCGTTCGACGCTCCGGAACGTCAGGTGCTCGAGGTCGTCGGCACCGAGGCGCGGGTGACGGTGGAGCACTGCTTCACACCCGATGCCTCGGACACCGACCTGGTGCTCCACCACCGCGACGGTTCGGTCGAGACCGTGACCGGCCCGGGCGCCGATCCGTACCGAGGCATGGTCGATCACTTCTGCGCGGTCGTGCGGGGGCGGGCCGAGCTGCGCCGGCCGCCGGCGCTGTCGGTGGCGTTCGCCGAGCTGTGCGATCGGCTGCGTGCCACATGACGGAGCCGGACCGGATCGAACACGTCGAGGTCGCCGAGCACGCCGGCGAGGTCGTCTCGCTCCACGCCCGCCGGTGGGCCGGCGGTTCCGAGCGGCCGTTCGTGCTGGTCCACGGGCTGGCGTCGAACGCCCGACTGTGGGACGGCGTCGCCGCCGCGCTGGTGGCCGACGGTCACCCGGTCGTGGCCATCGACCAGCGGGGCCACGGGCGCTCGTCCAAACCCGACCCGGCCCACCCCGACGACAACCCGTACGCGATGGACGTCGTCACCGACGACCTGCGCGTGCTGATCGAGGCCACCGGCTTCGACCGGCCGGTGGTCGCCGGACAGTCGTGGGGCGGCAACGTCGTGGTCGAGCTGGCGGCGCGTTTCCCCGGCCTCACCGCCGGCGTGGTGGGCGTCGACGGCGGCACCATCGAGCTCGCCGCTCGCTTCCCCGACTGGGACCACGCCGCCGACGTGCTGGCGCCGCCGCGTCTCGTCGGCATGCCGCGCGCCGACATCGAGGCGATGCTGCGCCGCACCCACCCGGACTGGCCCGAGTCGGGCATCCAGGGGACGCTCGCCTGCTTCGACGTCCGGGACGACGGCACCATCGCGCCGTGGCTCACCTTCGAGCGCCACCTCCTGGTCCTCCGTGGCCTGTGGGAGCACCGACCGCTGACCCGCTTCGCCGACATCGTCGACCCGGTGCTGCTCATCAAGGCCGGCTCGCCCACCGACGACGCCGCCGAGGTCGGGCCGACGGTGCGGGTCGAGTGGATGGAGGGCGATCACGACCTCCACGCCCAGCACCCCGTCCAGATCGCCGAGCGCCTCCGTACCCTGGCCTGATGCCTCGACTGCTGACCATCATGGGATCGGGTGAGACCGCGCCCACCATGATCAAGACCCATCGCCGGGTGATGGAGGCCGTGGGGGCCACCGAGCCCGGCGATGCCGTCCTGCTCGACACGCCCTACGGGTTCCAGGAGAACGCCGACGACATCTCGGCGAAGGCGGTCGAGTTCTTCCGCGCCTCGGTCGGCCACCCCATCTCGGTCGCCACCTGGCGCCACGCCGGCGACGACACCGTCACCCGCGAGCGGGCGCTGGCGGCCATCGCCGACGCCAAGTACGTCTTCGCCGGGCCGGGCAGCCCCACCTACGCCCTGCGCCAGTGGTCCGGCACGCCGCTGCGTCAGCTCCTGCACGACAAGATCCGCACCGGCGGGGCGGTCACGTTCGCGTCGGCGGCGGCGCTCACCACCGGCGTCGCCACCGTGCCGGTGTACGAGGTCTACAAGGTCGGCGTCGAGCCGTTCTGGGCCGAGGGGCTCGACCTGCTGTCCGAGGTCGGTCTGCACGTCGCGCTCATCCCCCACTACGACAACGCCGAGGGCGGCGGCCACGACACGCGCTTCTGCTACCTGGGCGAGCGCCGGCTGTCGATGCTCGAACCCGTCCTGCCCGAGGGCGCGTGGGTGCTGGGTGTCGACGAGCACACCGCCCTGGTCATCGACCTCGACGCCGGCACCGCCGTGGTCGAGGGCAACGGCACGGTCACCGTGCGCCGCGAGGGCGCCTCCGAGGTGTTCGACGCCGGCACGACCATCGACCTCGACGACCTGCGCCCCGGCTCGGGCCGCCCGATCGAGTCGACCGCGCCGGTCGCCCCGGCCGACGAGGATGCAGCCCCGGTCCTCAACGCCGGCGTCGGTCTCACCGCCGACGTCGAGCGGCTCACCGAGATGTTCGACGCTGCGGTGGCCGACCGCGAGCCCGATGCCGCGGTCGCCGCCGTCCTCGAGCTCGAGCAGGCCATCGTCGACTGGTCGGCCGACACGCTCCAGTCCGACGAACGAGACACCGCCCGCGCCGCGCTGCGCCGGATGATCGTCCGCCTCGGCGAGGTCGCCGCCGTCGGCGCCCGCGATCCCCGCTCGGTGATCGCCCCCTACGTCGAAGCCGTCCTCGCCGGCCGGGTCGCCGCCCGCGCCGCCAAGCAGTACGACCTGGCCGACGAGCTGCGCGACTCGCTCGTCTCGACCGGCCTCGAGGTGCGCGACACCCCCGACGGCAGCGAGTGGCTCCTGCCCGAGTGATCATCCGGCTTGTGACCGTCGGTTGCGCGGCTGTTAGTGTCCAGCAGCCCAACAACGGGGTGAGCCCCCATCGTCCAGCGGCCTAGGACGCCTGCCTTTCACGCAGGTAACACGGGTTCGAATCCCGTTGGGGGTGCGTTACAAGTCAGTTCTGGTCCCGTGGTGCAGTTTGGAGTGCACGCCGGCCTGTCAAGCCGGAGGTCGCGGGTTCAAATCCCGTCGGGACCGCCATATGACGCCCCAGGTGCCACCAGGCCGGGGCGATGCCCTGGTCGGGTAGCTCAGTTGGCAGAGCGACCGCCTGAAAAGCGGTAGGTCACCGGATCGACGCCGGTCCCGACCACCACTCGAGAGTCCAGGTCAGCGCTCCGGCGCTGGCCTGGTCCGCGTCCGGGTCACGTCGGCCCGACGAAGATCCCGAGGTCGAGGCCGCGGGTCGGCACGCGGCGCCACAGACCGAGACGGAGGCCGAGCTCGGTGATCCGATCCGAGTCGTCCGCCGGGAACGCCAGAACGATGCGGTCGGCATACGACAGGGCCGCTGCGTCGAACCGAGTGAGGAAGTCCGGCGACGCCAGCGCGAGATCACTCGACCCTCCCGACTCGTAGGGCGGGTTGCAGACGATCAGATCGAAGCGTTCACCCGCCACCGGCTCGAAGAGATCGCCACACCGGACGTCGACGTCGAGACCGTCCAGGTTCTGCTGCGCACACACGACCGCTCGTTCGTTGATGTCGGTCGCGACGACCGTGGCACCGAGCTGGGCGGCGACCCCGGCGAGGATGCCGCAGCCGGTGCCGACGTCGAGCACCCGCATCCCGGGCGCGACGAGGTCATCGAGCTCGGCGGCGAAGGCGACACCCGACAGGTGACGGACCGGGTCGAACACCCCACGGGGGATGCGATACCGACGACCCCGGACGACGGCCCTGCGCACCCTCAACCGTCGGTCATGCCCATGCCGGCCGTGATCCCGCCGTCGACGACGAACTCGGCGCCGGTGCAGTGGCTCGACTCGTCGGACGCGAGGAACAGCGCCATGGTGGCCACCTCCTCGGAACGGGCCACCTCACCGAGGGGGATCCGGGCCCCGATCATCGACTTCACCTCGGGTGAGCCCGCGGCGATCGTGTCCATCATCGCGGTGTCGATCAGGCCGGGATGCAGCGAGTTGACCCGGATCCGTTGCGGCGCCAGCTCGAGGGCGGCCGCCTTGGTCATGCCCCGTACGGCGAACTTGGTGGCGGAGTAGGCGATGGACGCCTGGCTGCCGCGCAGTCCGGCGATCGACGAGACGTTGACGATCGACGCCCGTCGCTCCGACGCGGCTGCGGCCATCGTCGGCGCCGCGGTCTGGATTCCGAGGAACACACCGAGCTGGTTGACCCGCACCATCTCCATGTACCGGTCGGCGCTGGTGTCGGCGATGGATTCGAGCCAGAAGACCCCGGCGTTGTTGATCAACACGTCGAGGCGGCCGAACGTGGCCGTCGTCTCGCCGACGACACGCTGCCAGTCGGCAGCGCTGGTGACGTCGTGATCGAGGAACACCGCCTGCTCGCCGATGTCGGCCGCGGTTTCGCGCCCCTCGTCACCGAGGATGTCGGTGATCACGACGCGGGCGCCCTCCGACGCGAAGAGCTTCGCTTCGGCCGCGCCCATGCCCCGGGCACCGCCGGTGATGAGGGCGACGACGCCGTCGAGTCGAGATCCGGTGGTCATGGCCGGCATCTCTAGCCGACGGTGGCGGTCCACCACCTGATTGTGCCGATTCGTGCGACACTTCGACATGGCTGAGGAACCCCCCGTCTCCGACTGGACGTCCGACTGGGACCACACCGACCAGGCGTGGTCCGACGACCCGTTCCCGATCTGGGACGAGCTGCGGTCGACGTGCCCCGTGGCCAGGACCGAGCGTTACGGCGGCGGCTGGCTCCCCACCCGGCACGAGGACATCTCGGCCATCGCCTACGACACCGAGCGCTTCAGCTCCCGGTTCATCCTCGTCGGGGGCTCCCGCCCACCCGAGGAGTTCGCGCCGGCCGGCCCGGTCCCGCCGATCTCGTCCGACCCGCCGTTCCACCAGGCGGCCCGGCGCAAGCTGCTGCCGGCGTTCTCGCCGAAGGCCGTCGACGCCCTCGAGGCCGACACACGCGCCTACTGCGAGTCGTTGCTCGACGCGCTCGACGGTCGGGACACGATCGACGCCGCCGCCGAGTACGCCCAGCACATCCCGGTGCACGTCATCGCCAAGATGCTCGGCTTCCCCGAGGAAGACGCCGACCTGTTCCGCGGGTTCGTGCACAAGTTCCTCGAGGGGGTGGCCATCCCGCTCGAGGAGCGTCTCGACGAGGTCATGGAGCTGTTCGCGTACCTGCAGGCCCAGGTCGACGACCACATCGCGAACCCGCGTGACGATCTCACCAGCTACCTGATCGCCATCGAGGAGGACCCCATGGCCCTGCTCGGCGCGCTCGAACACGCGGGGCTCGCCGACGCGGCCAAGGCCGAGGTGCTCGAGGAGCTCGAGAACCCGCCCGAGGGCCAGACGTTCCTGCCACCCGTGCTGGGCACCATGGCGCTGCTGCTGATCGCCGGCATCGACACGACCTGGAGCGCCATCGGTGCATCGCTGTGGCATCTGGCGGGCAACCCCGACGACCGGCGGCGGATGGTCGACGAGCCCGACCTGTGGCCCACCGCCATCGAGGAGCTGCTGCGCGCCTACGCCCCGGTCACCATGGCCCGTCTGGTGCGCGACGACATGGAGTGGAACGGCTGTCCGATGAAGAAGGACGACTGGGTGCTGCTGCCGTTCCCCGCCGCCAACCGCGATCCGGAGGCGTTCGAGCGGGCCGACGAGGTGCTCCTCGACCGGGCTGCGAACCGCCACAGCGCGTTCGGTCTGGGCATCCACCGCTGCGTCGGGTCGAACCTGGCCCGTATGGAGCTGCGCGTGGCACTGGAGGTCTTCCTGGCCCGGTACCCCGACTTCACGCTCACCGACCCGGAGGCCGTGAGGTGGTCGCACGCACAGGTGCGGGGACCGCGCGCCCTGCCGGTGACGGTGGGTCCTCCCGCCTGAGGCCCCGCGGCGGATCAGTCGTCGTCCGGGTCAGCGACGTCGGTACGGAACTCGGCCCCAGGAGCCATGGCCCTCCCCTCCCCGGGGCGTCAACGCGTGGAGAACGTGCAGATCGTCGACACGGTGGCGCCGGCCGCTTCGTGGCGGTACGAGTCGGCGAGGGCATCGACGATGGCGAGACCCCGCCCTCGGGGCGCCTCGGCGGCCGGCATCACGGCGTCCGGCCTCCCGATGATGGGCGCGCCCGCACCGGTCGCCGACCGGACGTAGGAGACCGTCGTGACGACACCGGTCGTCTGCACCGCGACGTCGACGGTCACCTCGTCGGCGCCGGCGTGCTCGGTGGCGTTGGACCACAGTTCGGAGATCACGACGAGGACATCGTCGACGAGTTCGTCGTCGAGGTCGCCGGCGGTCAGCACCCGGCGGATCTCGGACCGGACCAGCCCCTGTTCGGCCGGATCGCGGAGCGAGAAGTGGGCCGCGACCGGCGCGACGGAGCGGTGCTCGTTCCGCTGCTCCGGGTCCACTGGCCAACTCCGATGTTCGACGACACCATGCTCTACCCGGCGTGCAGCCCGATGACCCCGTAAATCCGAGTGCCGGAACCGCTGGTTCTGCGCGGGACGCGCGGACTTCCGACCTCCGTTGGAGTTCCGACTTCCGTTGACACGTGGCCGTAATGTTTGTCATGGTATTGCAATATTGAGATGACGCCCTGCCTGTCGATCGCACCAGACCGATGGCCGACGAACCGCCGTCGGGCTGGCGCCTGCTGAGGACTCCATGCCAGCCGCCGCTTCCCTTCGCACCACACTCGTTGCCGCCTCGGCCGCCGCCGCCGTCACCCTCGGCATCTCCACGCTCGGCGCCGACCCGAGACCGGCGCCTTCCGCCGAGGTCGAGGTCCTCGCCGTCGCCGAGCCCTCGCAGATCCGCCTGGGTCGCGGGGCGGGCGCGATCGCCGCCGCGATCACGACGACCACGAGCGCCCCGGCCACCACGGTCGCACCGACCACCACGGTCGCACCGACCACGACGTCGCCACCGCCCCCGCCCACCACGGCGCCGCCACCCCCGCCGCCGCCGCCCACGACCGCACCCGCTCCGCCACCACCCCGACCCACCGCCGCATCGAGCTCCTGCCTCGGCGAGTTCCACTCGTGGATCAACCAGGCCCGAGCCCAGCACGGTGTCGCCGGATTGGCCGCCGACGGCGGCATCGTCCACGTCGCAGCCAACTGGAGCCGGCGCATGGCCGACTCGGCCACGCTGTCGCACAACCCGAACTACTTCGGCCAGATCCGCTCCGTGCGGCCCGAAGCCAGGTCGGCGTCGGAGAACGTCGGGTACAGCACCCACGGCACCCGAGCGGTGTTCGATGGGTTCATGGCCTCAGCCGGCCACCGGAACAACATCCTCGACGGCGGCAAGTCGCACCTGACGGCAGGTTGCGTCGTCGACGGCGCCGGCCGCACCTGGGTGACGGTCGACTTCTGGGGTTGAGCCTCAGCGACTGGCGCGGACGACGCCCTCGGCGATGGCGGCTGCCGCGACCGCAGCGGCCACCCGGGGCGCCACCGTGGTGTCGAACACCGACGGGATGATGAAGTCGGGGCGGAGCTCGCTGAGCGGGATCGACTCGGCGATGGCCTCGGCGGCCGCCAGCTTCATGCCCTCGGTGATGTCGGTGGCGCCGGCATCGAGCGCACCACGGAAGATGCCCGGGAATGCCAGCACGTTGTTGATCTGGTTGGGGAAGTCGCTGCGGCCCGTGGCGATGATGGCCGCCCGACCCTTGGCCTCTTCGGGCCGGATCTCGGGGTCGGGGTTGGCGAGGGCGAAGACGAACGGGTCCTTGTTCATCCGGTCGAGATCGGTGGCCTCGATGATTCCCGGGCCGGACACGCCGATGAAGACGTCGCCGCCGGCGAGGAGCTCGCCCACGGCACCCTTGCGGCGATCGCGGTTGGTGTTCTCGGCGAACCACTGCTTGGCCGGGTTGAGGTTCTCGCGACCTTCCCAGATGGCACCCTGACGATCGGCGCCGATGACCTCGGCCACGCCCGCCTCGAGCAGGATCTTCCCGCAGGCGACCCCCGCGGCGCCGACGCCGGCGATGACGACACGCAGGTCGCTCATCTTCTTGTCGGTGAGCTTGAGGGCGTTCTGCAGGGCGGCCAGCACCACCACGGCGGTGCCGTGCTGGTCGTCGTGGAACACCGGGATGTCGAGGCTGGCCTTGAGGCGCTCCTCGACCTCGAAGCACACCGGGGCGGCGATGTCCTCGAGGTTGATGCCACCGAAGGACGGGGCGATGCGCTCGACGGTCTCGACGATGGCGTCGGCGCTGCCGTCGACGTCGATGCACATGGGGAAGGCGTCGACGCCGGCGAAGTTCTTGAACAGCAGCGCCTTGCCCTCCATCACCGGCATGGCGGCCTCGGGGCCGATGTCGCCGAGGCCGAGCACCGCGGTGCCGTCGGACACGATGGCCACGGTGTTCTTGCGGATGGTGAGGTCGTGGCTGCGGTCCTTGGCCTCGTGGATGGCCATGCAGACCCGGGCGACACCGGGCGTGTAGGCCATCGACAGGTCTTCGCGGTCGCGGATGGGCATCCGGGCCAGGACTTCGATCTTGCCGCCGTCGTGCATCTCGAAGGTGCGATCGCGCATCGAGAGGATCTCGACGCCGTCGAGACCACGGATGGCCTCCGCCACCTGGTGCTGGTGGTCCTCGGACTCGCAGTTGATGACGACGTCCTCGTCGAGGTACTCGCCCCGCACGTCGAAGCCCTCGAGCTGGGTGATGTTGCCTCCGGCGTCACCGATGGCGACGGTGAGACGGCCGAGGGATCCCGGGGTGTTGTCGAGGCGGACGCGGAGGTGCAGCGAGAACGCGGCGGTGGGTGTGCCCATGGGGGTCGAACCTTACGGGGTGCGCGCGGTGACGGAGGAACGGATCACGAACGTCCGGGCGCGCCAACGGCCGAGCATCGAGATGCCCGGCCGGTGTCGGCCCGTAGGTTCCCGCTGGAACAGCGGCGATGCCTCAGGACTCGGCCTGGGACATCTCCTCGAGGCACTTGCGGATCTCGGACGCCTTGAAGCGGCGGTGGCCGCCGAGCGTACGGATCGCGTTGAGCTTGCCGGCCCGTGCCCAGCGAGTCACGGTCTTGGGGTTCACCCGGAACAACGCCGCCACCTCGGAGGGGGTCAGGAGAGCTTCGGGGCTGTCGAGGTCTTCGTATTCGGCCATGATGCGGGAGTCGTCCTCGGTGGGTCGCCGGCACACGGATGTCCGGTTCGTTCTCAAAGGTACGGATCGCGTCGCCCTTTAGCGATAGCCCAGGCGTGCCATTTTGGCCCGGTTGGCTGACTAGTCCGATTGGGGGTGTGCAGGACCATGACACCGCCATTCTCCCCAAGGTGCAGCGGTGTCCCGAGGCGTCCGAGCTGTGTCACCGTCCGCCGGAAACGGGGGTACGGTCACTTCGTGACCCACGTCTTCGAGGAGCTGTCCGCGGTCGGCGACGACCACTTCGAGCAGGTGGTGTTCTGCCATCACGCTCCCAGCGGATTGCGGGCGATCATCGCCATCCACTCCACGACCCTGGGGCCGGCGTTGGGCGGCACGCGGTTCTGGCCCTACGCCACCGAGGCCGAGGCGCTCACCGATGCCTGCCGCCTCGCCCGCGGCATGACCTACAAGCACGCGGCGGCCGGCCTCGACCAGGGTGGCGGCAAGGCGGTGATCTGGGGGGACCCGCGCACCGATCGCAGCGAGGCGCTCATCCGGGCCTACGCCCGCTTCGTCGACGGCCTCGCCGGCCGCTATCTCACCGCCGAGGACGTCGGCACCACCCAGGCCGACATGGACCTCATCCGTCGCGAGACCCCCTACGTCACCGGCGTCAGCCCCTCGCTGGGCGGGTCGGGCGACCCGTCGCCGGCCACCGCGTGGGGTGTGCTGTGGGCGATGCGCGCCGCGGCCGAACGGCGCTGGGGCTCGGCCGACCTCACCGACCGCCACGTGGTGGTCTCGGGCGTGGGCAAGGTCGGCCGGGCACTCGTCGACCACCTCCTCGACAGCGGTGCCCGCGTGACGGTCGCCGACGTGTCCGCCGACGCGCTCGCCGCGGTCACCGGCGAGCACGGCACCGACCGGGTCGGCGTCGTCGACCCCGCCGGCGCCCATCGTGTCGAGTGCGACGTCTTCGCCCCGTGCGCACTGGGCGCAGTGCTGTCGGACACCACCGTCCCCGAGCTCCGGTGCGAGATCGTCGTCGGCTCGGCCAACAACCAGCTCGCCACCGACGACGACGACGAGCGCCTCGCGGCACGCGACATCCTCTACGTGCCCGACTACGTCGCCAACGCCGGCGGCGTCATCAACATCGCCGAGGAGCCCGCCGGCTACGACCACGACCGGGCGTGGGACCGCATCGCCGGCATCCATGACACGGTCCTCGAGGTGCTGGCGCTCGCCGAGCGCGACCGGATCACGCCGGCCAACGCCGCCGACCGCTACGCCGAGACCCGCATCGAGGCCGTCGCCAGCATCAAGCGCCTCCGCGCCGGGGAGTGAGCACCGCCGCAGACCCTGAGCTCAGCTGCCGTAGTCGAAGCCGAGGTCGGGGGCGGTGACCAGGGCGACGAACGGGAGGCCGCGCTCGGCGGCCATCGCCTCGACGGTGCCGCCGCGGTCGACGACCGAGAGCAGGAGCACGGGGGTGGCGCCGGCTTCGGTGACGACGTCGGCGGCCTCGAGCATCGACACGCCGCGCGTGACGGCGTCCTCGACGATGACCACGCGGTCGCCGGGCTCGAGCGCCCCGGCGATGCGTCCACCGCCGCCGTGGCCCTTGACCTCCTTGCGCACGCTGAACGACCGAAGCTCACGCCCCCGGGTGGCGGCGATGGCGGCGACACCGAACGCCACGGCGTCGGCGCCCATGGTGAGCCCGCCGATGGCGGTGACGTCGTCGGGGATGGCGGCGAGGGCGGCATCGGCCACGAGCAACATCCCCGACGGGCTGCACGTGGTCTGCTTCGCGTCGCAGAACCAGGTGCTGGTGGCGCCGGACTTGAGGACGAACTCCCCCTCGCGGACCGAGTGGGTGCGGATGTGGTCGACCAGTGCAGTCATGACGGTGCCTCCGTGAGGGGTGCGGGCCAGAGGGGGTCGGAGCGACGAGCGAGGACCCAGCCGACGACGGCGATGGCGACCGCCGCCACCGTTCCGGCCGCGTTGCGGACGACCCAGGCGTCGAGCAGGCGGGTGTCGCGGTACGCGCCGATCTCGGTGAACCCCTCGTCGCTCAGCAAGCGGCCGGTGTCGTCCTCGCCGATCCGATCGTCGACGTAGACCAACTGGCCCTTCGAGGCCAGGACCTGGGTCTCGATGGCCTCGTCGCCGACGGTGACGAAGACGATCCAGACGTCGACGGGATCGCCGCCCGCCGTGCGATGGACGCCTCGCTCCGGAGGCTCGTCGACCGTGCCCTCGAAGCCGGCGGCGGCCAGCGCATCGATCGCGATCTCGGTGGCGTCGATCCGGTCGAGGTCGCCCTTGGGGGTGAACCAGGACGCGACGGCGGCGCCGGCGGCCACGAAGACCAGCACCCACGAGACCGTCCGGACCACCACGCGCACGGGCCGGGACCGTACCGGAGCGAAGGGCTACGCTCGGCACCGCATGACCAGGGTCGTCGCTGTCGCCAACCAGAAGGGTGGAGTGGCCAAGACCACCACGGTGCACACCCTCGGCGCCGCGTTGGCCGAACGGGGTCTTCGGGTGCTGCTGGTCGACCTCGATCCCCAGGCCTGCCTCACCTACTCACTGGGCGCCGAACCCGATCGCCTCGAGCGGTCGCTGCACGACGTCCTGGTCCACAAGACGCCGGCGGCCGAGGTGCTCGTCAAGGTCGGCGACGTGTCGCTGCTCCCGGCCTCCATCGACCTCGCCGGCGCCGAGGTCCACCTGCTGTCGCGCACCGGGCGCGAGTACGCGGTCAGCCGGGGCATCGCGTCGGTCGTGTCCGACCACGACATCTGCCTCATCGACTGCCCCCCGTCGCTCGGCATCCTCACCATCTGCGGCCTCACCGCCGCCGACGAGGTGCTCATCCCACTGCAGTGCGAGACGCTCAGCCACCGTGGCGTCGGGCAGCTGCTCGAGACGATCGACGACGTCCGCGCCTACACCAACGAGTCCCTGACCGTCCGCGGGGTCGTCGCCACGATGTTCGACGGCCGTACCAACCTGGCCAACGAGGTCCTCCAGTCGGTCCGCGAGACCTACGGCCTCGAGGTCCTCGAACCACCCGTGCCCAAGTCGGTCCGGGTCGCCGAGGCACCCGGTCTCAATCGATCGGTGCTCGAGCACGCCAGCCGGTCGAAGGCGGCCACGGCCTACCGCGAGCTCGCCGCCGTCCTGGCCGGCGACGGCGTCGCCGACGCCCCGACCCGGTCCCCCCGCACCCGAACGAAGAAGCAGACATGAACGCCACCAACCGCCGCCTCGATCCCACCGGCAAGCGGGCGCTGTTCGACGCCCCCGTCCAGGCCGCGCCCGACACCATCCGCTCGGGTCGCCGACGCGACGGCCGCGATGCCCTCTTCTCCACCGGCCCGGCCGAGGTCGGCACGGTGCTGGTCGAGTGCTCGTCGTGCGCCACCCGCACACGGGTGGGCCTCGGCGACATCGCCGTCCGGCTGGCGTCGTTGTCGGTCTACTTGCCGTTGCTGCATGCGCAGCACCCGCACCGCATCAAGTGCCCGAGCTGCCACGAGCTCACCTGGTGTCGCATCGGCTGGCGCGAGTGAGCGCCATCCGCCGGCTCAGGCCGGGCCGCCGCCCTCGCCGCTGAGCAGCCAGGTCCGGAACGCCTCGCGGGCGTCCGCGTCGAGCTCGATCGCCGTGCTGATCAGCTCGAGGAGCTTCGCCGAGTCGAACGGCTTGGACACGAAGCCCAGCGCACCGAGCTCGACCGCGTGGCGGTAGTGGTCGTCGCGGTCGGTGGCCAGCCCGCTGACGACGATCACGGCAGGGATCGGTCGGGGGAGCTGCCGAAGGACACCCCACCCGTCGAGGTTGGGCATCATCACGTCGAGCAGCACCACGGCCGGGTCGACCTGGGGGATCTTGTCGAGTGCCTGGAGCCCGTCGTCGGCGGTGACGACGTCGTAGCCCTCGGCCTCGAGCTCGAGGCGCAGCAGCAACTGGATGTCGGCGTCGTCGTCGACGACCATCACGGTCGTCACGACGGGGTCCGCCCCACGCTGCGGACCGCACCATCCCCCGGCTCGATGACCCCGATCTGGGTCGCCCGATGTCCGGCGGTGCGCAGGACGTCGAGGGTGGTGTGGACGTCGCGGTCGGGCACGACCACGACCATCCCGACGCCCATGTTGAACACCTTGGCCATCTCGTCGTCGTCGACGCCGCCGATGCGCTGGATCTCGGTGAAGACCCGCGGCGGCTCCCAGGTGGAGCGATCGACCACGGCGTCGAGCTTCGGGGTCAGCACCCGGTTGAGGTTGCCCGGGATGCCGCCGCCGGTGATGTGGGCGATGGCGCGGACGTCGACGGTGCGGAGCAGCGCGGCGATGGCCGGCGAGTAGATCACCGAGGGAGCGAGCAGCTCGTCGGCCAGCGTGTGGTGCGCGCCGTCCCAGGCCGGGTCGTCGAGCGATCGGCCGCCGACCTCGAGCAGCACGCGGCGGGCCAGCGAGTAGCCGTTGGACCGCAGGTTGGGCGACGGCAGGGCGATGAGGGCGTCGCCGGCACGGACGGTGGACCCGTCGAGGATGCGGTCGCGTTCGGCCACGCCGACGGCGAAGCCGACCAGGTCGAACTCGCCGGGTTCCATGGCGCCGGGGTGCTCGGCCATCTCGCCGCCGATGAGCGCGCAGCCGGCGTCGCGACAGCCCTTGGCCACGCCGGACACGAGCTGGTCGATGTGGTCGGGGTCGAGGGCGCCGACGGCGATGTAGTCGAGGAAGAACAGCGGTTCGGCGCCGGCGCAGGCGATGTCGTCGACGCACATCGCGACGAGGTCGACGCCGATGGAGTCGAAGCGGCCGGCCTGGTGGGCGACCATCGCCTTGGTGCCGACGCCGTCGGTGGACGACACCAGCACCGGGTTGTCGAAGCGGTGGCCGGGGAAGGCGAACAGGCCGCCGAAGCCGCCGATGTCGCCGATGACCTCGGGCCGGAACGTCGAGCGGACGTGGGCCTTGATCCGCTCGACGGCGGCCTCGCCCTTGGCGATGTCGACGCCGGCAGCTTCGTAGGTCTCACCCATGTCGCGTCTCACCCATGTCGCGTCTCACCCATGTCGCGTCTCACTCATGTCGTGTCTCGCCCAGCTCACGTGTCGAAGCCGAGCTGGCCGGCCACTTGGATCGAGCCGCTGAGGTTGGCCATGGCCGCGGCACGGTCGCGCTCGCGGTCGGCCGGAGCGTCGTCGGCGCCGGAGCCCTCGAGCACGCTCTTGCCGATGCTCACCGGGATCTCGACCGGATAGTGGCCGGTGAAGCAGGCATCGCAGAAGCCGCTCTTGGGCGTGCCGGTGGCGGTGATCAGGCGGTCGAGCGAGAGGTAGGCGAGCGAGTCGACCTGGAGGTAGTCGCGGATCTCGTCGAGCTCGAGGTTGGCGGCCAGGAGCTCGCTGCGGACGCCGGTGTCGATGCCGTAGAAGCACGACCACATGACCGGCGGGGCCGAGATGCGCAGGTGGACCTCGGTGGCCCCGGCCTCGCGCAGCATCTGGGTGAGCGTGCGCTGGGTGGTGCCCCGCACGATGGTGTCGTCGACCACCACCACCCGCTTGCCCGCCAGGTTCTCCTTGAGCGGGTTGAGCTTCATGCGCACCGCAGTGGCGCGGGCCTCCTGCGTGGGGGCGATGAAGCTGCGGCCGATGTAGCGGTTCTTGACCAGGCCGTGCCCCACCGGGATGCCGGACTCGAGGGCGAAGCCCTCGGCCGCCGGGACGCCGGACTCGGGGACGCCCATGACCATGTCGGCCTCGACCGGCGCCTGCTGGGCGAGTTGCTCGCCCATCCGCACGCGGGCCTGATGGACGTTCTTGCCGTACAGCGTGGTGTCGGGGCGGGCGAAGTAGACGAACTCGAACAGGCACAGGCTGGGGTTGACGTCGGTGTGGGGGAAGGCCCGCACCGACCGGCAGCCGGTGGCGTCGATGATGACCATCTCGCCCGGCTCGAGCTCGCGGACGAAGTGGGCGCCGATGAGGTCGAGCGCCGGAGACTCGGACGCCAGC
This sequence comes from Acidimicrobiales bacterium, assembly GCA_041618235.1. Classification (GTDB taxonomy): domain Bacteria; phylum Actinomycetota; class Acidimicrobiia; order Acidimicrobiales; family Salinilacustritrichaceae; genus Salinilacustrithrix. The sequence goes on along the minus strand of JBFJNI010000020.1, from coordinate 15,744 downwards.
ACCCACCCGGTCTCGAGCCGACCGAGGCACAGCGGCCGGAACCCGTTGGGGTCGCGCACGCCGACGACGTGGGCCTCGTCCATGCAGACGATGGAGAACGCCCCCTTGAGGCGGGGCAGCACGTCGAGCATCGCGTGTTCGAGATCGCGGTCGTCGCCACGGTCGTGGCCCGCCCGTTCGATGGACTGCGACAGCATCTCGACCACGAGGTCGCTGTCGGAGGTCACCGCACCGGACCCGGGCAGCATGCCGAGGTCGGCGGCCAGCTCGGCGGTGTTGACCAGGTTGCCGTTGTGCCCCAGCGCGATCTGATGACCGCCCGCGGCCCGCGTGACGGGCTGCGCGTTCTGCCAGGTGCTGGCGCCGGTGGTGGAGTAGCGGGTGTGGCCGATGGCCAGGTGCCCGGGGAGGCCGTTGAGCTTGCGGTCGTCGAAGACCGACGTGACCAGGCCGGTGTCTTTGACGGTGACCAGCTCGGTGCCGTCGGAGACGGCCATGCCCGCCGCTTCCTGGCCGCGGTGTTGCAGCGCGAACAGCCCGTAGTAGGTGAGCTGCGCGACCTTGCGGCCGGGGGCGTACACCCCGAAGACGCCGCAAGCTTCCTTGAGCTCGTCGTCACGCTCGGCGGCGTCGGGGGTGGGGGGAGGCAGCGACATGGGGCGACGAGTCCGTCGGTCGCAAGGCTACCGGTCGGACCGTCCGCGCCCGAACACGCTGCTCGACGTGTCGGCCGGTCGGGGCCTCAGTCGGCGAGCTTGCGGGCGACGGCGTCGGCGATGATCTCGAGCTGCTCCTCGGAGAAGATCTCGCCCTCGGCCCGCAACCGGATGCGTCGCCGCAGGGCGACCAGCTCCTTGCGGAGCGCCTCGGTGACCTCGTCGGAGACGCCGCCGGCCGAGCGGATCTCCTGACGGAGCAGGTCGATGGTGTCGGGGTCGATGCTGGCCTGGCCCTCGGCGGCGGGGGCGGAGGCGGCCGGCGCACCAGCGGTGCCGATGCGCTCGGGGAGCTCGGCGATGTCGTCGCGGACGTGCTCGAGCAGCTCGGTGACCACGGCGAGGGGGTCGCCGTCGGCCGCAGGGGCGTCGTCGTCGCTGAACTGGGCGCCGGTGCGGGCGGCCACCTGCCGGAGCGAGTCGAACTCGGCCGAGATCTGGTCCTTGAGCGAGGCCAGCTGGTCGGCGACGGCGGGCGAGGGTGCGGCGGCCGGCGGTGCGAGCTCGTCCTGGGCGAGGACCAGGCCCTCGTCGAGGCGGGCGATGATGTCCTCGATTCCCGAGCGCATCGACCGCATCTCGTCGGCCATCGCATCGGAGTCCTCGGCCCAGCCGCCGGCGGCGGGGGTGGCGCCGTCGCTTCCGGCCGGCGATGCGGCGTTGGCCACCAGGCCTTCGATGGCCACCTCGAGGTCGGCGAGGACCTGCATGCGGTCGCGGAGCTGGGCGAGGTCGTTGCGCAGCTCGTCGACGGTGTTGGCGAGCGCGTCGGACGGCTCGACGATGAGGCCCTGAGAGAGCTCGTGGCGGAGGACGGCGACGTCGGCGGCAACGGCCGTGAGCATGCCGCCGCCGGGCTCGGCGACGGATTCGTCGACCACCTCGGCCTGGTCGAGCAGGTCGCGTACGGAAGCGACCAGCGTGGTCACGTCGTCGCGCAGGGAGGCGATGGCCGGGTCGGGTGCCGCGACGACGGGCTCGGGCGTGTCGTCGACCTCGAGCGCCGCCTCGATGGAGGCGCGCACACCGGCGATCTCGGCACGGAGGCTCTCGACGGCCGACGCCGACGCCGTCTCGGCGCCGGCGGCCACGAGACCCGAGACGTGCTCGCGCACCGACGCCAGCTCGGTGCTGAGTCCCTCGACGGCCGCGGCACCGGGCGACGAATCGGTACGGGCGGAGAGGTCGCCGAGCAGACCCACGGTGTCGGCGGAGCGGGAACGGACCTCGTCGAGCGTCGAGCGCAGCTCGCGGACCTCGTCCCACAGCGCACCGACGACCTCGCCGGAGGCGACGTCGAGCAGGGTCTCTCGCATCTGGTCGAGCGACGAGGACGGGTCCTGGGCGCGGAGGTCGACCACCATCGATCGGAGCTCGGCGAGGTCGTCGCGCACGCCGCGGGTCATGTCGCGGGCGGCGATCTCGTCGATGGCCGTCTGGAGCGCGTCGAGTTGCTGGGAGCCGGCGGTCTGGGTGACGTCCATCCGCTCCATGACTCGATCGGCGAACTGATCGAGCGACTCGGTGATGAACCGGCTCAGGCTCTCCTGGGCGTCGAGGATGCTGCGGACCTCGGCGAGCATGCGACGGCCGGCGTCGTCGGAGGTCTCGGTCTCGGTGAGCATCGCGTCGAGACGCGACCCGACGCGGTCGAGGACCTCCTCGGAGGTCCCGAGGCTGCGGCGCAGGTCGGCGATGGTGCGCTCGGTGGCCCGCCGATGCTCCTCGAGGTCGTTGCTCTGCGTCCGGGTCAGCTTGGTGACGAGATCGGCGTACTCGGTGAGGCGGTCGGTGAGCGACGACCGGTAGGTCGTGGTGCTCGTGACCAGGGCGTCGATGCGCATGCCCAGGGTCGACAACGTGCTGTGCAGGCTGTCGAGACGGGCGGCCATGTCGGGGTCGGAGGTGCCGGGGAGCTGACCGCTCGACCCCTCGAAGCCGGACACGTCGAGGTTGGCCAGGCTGGCCTCGAACTCGGCGTCACCGTTGTCGTCGCTCATGCTTCCTCCGGTACCCGTCCAACTGCGGGTGCCATCTTGTCGCATTCGCGAGCGCGGGGTGGCCATGCGCCGACCGATACGCTCGACCTTGATGCCGCCGACGCTCCGCGAGGTCCTCGACTGGAAGCTGGTGCGCTACGGGGCGGCCTCGGTGGCCGGCGTGGTCACCAGTCAGATCGTGCTGCTCGGGTGCCTGGTGGTGCTCGACCTCCGGCCGGTTCCGTCGAACATCGCCGCCGTCACGATCGGCGCCATCCCGAACTACCTGATCAACCGGGCATGGACGTTCAACAAGCGGGGGTCGCACTCGTTCACCCGCGAGGTCCTTCCCTTCTGGGGGATGGCCTTCCTGGGCCTGGTGCTCTCGACGCTGGTCGTGGCGGCCGTCGAAGCGCGCTGGGGCGACGCACCGCTGTTGATCAGCGCCGCCAACATCGGCTCGTTCGGCGTGCTGTGGGTGGCGAAGTTCTTCGTACTCGACCGCGTGCTGTTCGCCCCGCTGGTCGAGTTCGTCGAGGAGCACGAGGACGACGAAGGTCACCTCCACCTCCACGCCGTAGACCACGACCACGACTGAGGACCCGTTGCCCGGTGCCGGCCGCTACCCCTGGGTGGTGCCGGAGCCCAGCGCCGACGGCAGGGCGTCGCGCCATGCCGTGTGCACCGCGTCGACGGTGACGTCGACCAGGTCACCGATGCGCAGTCGGGTGCCACCCGCCTCGCCCACCACGTGCGCCGGCACGCCGGCTGTCGCCGCGTCGGCCACGAGGGCGCTGGCCGAGTCGGGGGCGACGGCGCACAGGACCGCCGACGGGGTCTCGCCGAACAACGCGAGGTGGCCGCCGGGCGCGGGCAGCTCGACCGTCGCGCCGACCTGGGTGCGGGCGACCATGTCGGCCAGCGCGGGCCCGAAGCCATCGGCCAGATCGTGGGCCGCCGCCAGCCGCCCGGCGGCCACGGCGGCCCGGACGAAGTCGGCGGTGGCGCGATGCGCCGTGAGGTCCACCGACGGGGGCGTGCCCCGCTTGTGGCCCTTCGACCAGGCCCAGGCACTGCCCGACAGCGTCGACGCCGGCGAGCCGACCAGCACCAGGGTGGTGCCGTCGACGAGCCCGACGCCCGGCGGGCGACGATCGAGGGAGCCGATGAGGCCGACGGTGCCGACCACCGGTGACGGGTCGATGTTGGTGCCGTTCGACTCGTTGTAGAGCGAGACGTTGCCCCCCACGACCGGCACCGACAGCTCGCGGCACGCTTCGGCCATGCCGTCGATCGACTCGGACAACTGCCACATCACGACGGGGTGCTCGGGATTGCCGAAGTTGAGGCAGTTGACGAGACCGAGCGGCTCGGCGCCCACGCAGGCCAGGTTCATGACCGACTCGGCGACGACCGCAGCGGTGCCGGCCCGGGGGTCGAGTCGGCACCAGCGATGGTTGCCGTCGGTGGTGAGGCCCAGGCCACGGCCCGTGGGGGCGCCGGTGCGCGGGTCCTTGAGCCGCAGCACGGCGGCGTCGCCGCCCGGGGTCTCGACCGTGTTCAGGAACAGCTGGTGGTCGTACTGGGAGTGCACCCAGGACGTGTCGAACAGCAGACCGAGGAGGTCGCCGGCGGCGTCGGCGGGCGGGGCGAGGGCGTCCTGGGCCTCGTCGGCCAGGGCGTCGGACCGGTCGGCCGGCTCCTCGAGCGGACGGTGGTAGAGCGGCGCGGCGTCGTCGAGCGAGTTGGCGGGGATGTCGGCGAGGACCTCGCCGTCGAGCCGGTCGAGCACCCGGAAGCGGCCCGAGCCCGTGACGGTGCCGATGACCGAGGCGGTGATCTCCCACTTCGCGCAGATGGCCACCAGCTGGTCGAGCTTGGCCGGCTCGACGATGGCCAGCATCCGCTCCTGGCTCTCGCTGATCATGATCTCGAAGGGCTCCATGCCCTCCTCGCGGACGTGGACCTCGGAGAGGTACAGGTCCATGCCGACGCCGCCCTTCGACGACGTCTCGCTGGCCGCGCCGGTGATGCCGGCGGCACCGAGGTCCTGGATGCCGACCACCAGGCCGGCCTCGAGGATCTCGAGGCAGGCCTCGATGAGGCGCTTCTCCTCGAACGGGTCGCCGACCTGCACGCTGGGGCGCTTGGCGGCGCCACCGTCGGCATCGTCGTCATCGAAGCTCGCCGAGGCCAGCACGCTGGCGCCGCCGATGCCGTCGCGGCCGGTGGACGACCCGAACAGCACGGTGAGGTTGCCGGGCCCCGACGCCCGGGCGAGGGCGAGGCGGTCCTGGGGCAGCACCCCGAGGCAGAAGACGTTGACCAGCGGGTTGCCCTGGTAGGTGGCGTCGAAGACGGTCTCACCGCCGACGGTGGGCACGCCCACCGAGTTGCCGTAGCCCGACACGCCGGAGACGACGCCCTCGGCGATCCAGCGGCTGCGGGCGTCGTCGAGCGGGCCGAACCGCAGCGGGTCCATCAGGGCGATGGGACGGGCGCCCATCGAGAACACGTCGCGCAGGATGCCGCCCACTCCGGTGGCCGCGCCCTCGTAGGGCTCGATGGCCGAGGGGTGGTTGTGGCTCTCGATGCGGAACGCCGCCGCGATGCCGTCGCCCACGTCGACGACGCCCGCACCCTCGCCGGGTCCGACCAGCACGTGCGGCGCCTCCGACGGCAACCGACGCAGGTGGACCCGGGACGACTTGTACGAGCAGTGCTCGGACCACATGACCGAGTACATCGCCAGCTCGAGGTGCGTGGCCGGCCGTCCGAGGATCGTCGTGATCTCGTCGGCTTCGTCGTCGGTGAGCCCGAGGGCCCGGTGGACGGACGGATCGACCTCGTCCGGGTTCGAGTCGGGGGCGTTGGCCATGCGCCGCACGCTAGGCGCCGCCCGGCGCCCGACGGATACTCGGGTCGCAGCTCATATGGGTGTCGGCTGAATTGCGACAATCAGAGTGGATGAATTGAACGTCTCCGGATCCTGTGGTTTGCTGAACCACGATGGCACCAACACGCGAAATGACCGACGAGCACAAAGAGGCCTTGGCCGAGGGGCGACGGCAGGGAAAGGCGGTGCGGAACTACCTCGAGGCACTCGAACAGCACAAGCCCAAGCGAGGTCGCAAGCGTACCCCCGAATCCATGCGGGCCCAGCTCGACAAGATCAATGCCGAGCTCGACGACGCCGATCCGATCAAGAAGCTCCAGATGATCCAGGACCGCATCGACATCGAAGCCGAGCTCGAAGCGGCCGACAACAAGCCCGATCTGAGCGCGCTCGAAGCCGACTTCATCGCGGCCGCCGCCCCCTACAGCGAGCGCAAGGGGATCTCCTACGCCGCCTGGCGTGAGCTCGGCGTCGAAGCCGCCGTGCTCAAGCGGGCCGGCATCAAGCGGAGCAGCTGATCCGCTAGACCGCGACTCCGGCCGCCACGTCGAGCAACGAGCGCAGCATCGGGATGCCGTCGGTGCTGCCGAGCAGGTCGTGCGTGGCGCGCTCGGGGTGCGGCATGAGACCGACGACGTTGCGGCCTTCATTGCACACGCCGGCGATGTCATCGACCGACCCATTGGGATTGTCGACGTAGCGGACCACGATGCGATCTTCGGCCTGCAGCTCGGCCAGCGTGTCCTTGTCGCAGGTGTAGTTGCCCTCGAAATGGTTGATCGGGATCCGCAGCTCTTGGCCGCGCGTTGCCGAGGCGGTCAGGGACGAATTGGTCGTCTCGACCCGCAACGTCGCCATCTTGCACAAGAACTTCAGCCCGGCGTTCTTCTGCAGCGCGCCGGGGAGCAAGCCGGCCTCGGTGAGGACCTGGAAGCCGTTGCAGATGCCGACGACCGGGCCGCCGTCGGCCGCGAACCGCTGCACGGCGCCCATGACCGGCGAGAAGCGGGCGATGGCGCCGGGCCGGAGGTAGTCGCCGTGGGCGAACCCGCCGGGCACGATGATGCCGTCGACCTGGCCCACCGAGTCGTCGCCGTGCCAGAGCAGCTCGGCGTCGCCCCCGAGCGAACGGACGGCCTCGATCGAGTCGTGCTCGCAGTTGGACCCGGGGAAGACGACGACCCCGATGCGGGCGCTCATGCCGGCTGGCTCGCGTCGGCCGCCTCGACCACCGTGATGGTCGAGTCCTCGATCACCGGGTTGGTGAGGAAGCGGGCGCACAGGTCGTCGACCTCGGCCCGGGCGGCGTCCTCGGTGGCGGCGTCGACGGTGAAGCGGATCGACTTGCCGACCCGCACGCCCTGGATGCCGTCGAAGCCCAGCGCCGGCAACGACCGTTCGATGGTGGCTCCCTCCGGATCGGCGATGCCGGCTCGGGGACGGGTCTCCACCTGGACGTCGAAGCGCATCCGTCCAATCTAGGGGGCGCGGCGGTAGGCGCCATCGACGAGGACAGGGACCACGGTGTCGGCGTCGTGGCCGGCGGCGAGCTCGACGTCGGGGCCGAAGCCGGAGGTCAACAGCTCGCGGCCCGAGGCGCAGTTCGACAGCGTGAAGGGCAGCTCGTCGCGGGCGTCGCGGTAGGCGGCGGCGGCGGCGCGCGCCTCGACCGAGCGCGACCAGCCGGGCGGGAGGGCGTCGATCACGGCGCCGGCCCCGAGCAGGTCCTCGAGCGCCACCCGCATCGGGCCGGTGCCACCGCGCCAGCGCTCACCGGCGGGCACGACGCCGATGGTGCCGCCGCGTCGGGCGAGGTGGTCGGCGACGGCGGTGGCGTTGCGGAGGCAGGCGGCGATCACGTGGCCAGCGCCGTGGTCGAGGGCGGCGAAGGACAGGGCCGAGCCGTTGGCGGACGGCAGCACCCACCGGCTGCCGGGCTCGACCGCCTGCAACGAGGTCGGCGAGAGGCTGACCACGTCGAGCCGGCGGGGACGGCCGGCCAGGGACGCACCCTGGGCCGCGGCGAACTCGGCCTCGTTCCCGTCGGCCCACCGATACGGGAGGACTGCGGCGCCGGCGGCCACGGCCACGGTCACCGAGGTGGTGAACGACAGCACGTCGACGATGACGATGGTGTCGACGTGGGGCGCCAAGGTGCGCAGGCCCTGTGGCCCCCACTCGAGGCGGACGTCGGCACCGGCCTGGGTCTGGAACCGGGTGAGGTCCCCCGACGACAGGCCCTGGGCGGGCTCGTCGGTCACGCGCCCCCTGGCCAGTCGGCGAGGGTCTTGCCGGTGATGCGCTCGTATCCCTCGCGGTAGCGGGCCGCGGTGGCCTCGATGACCTCGTCGGGCAGCGTCGGGGGCGGCGGCGCCTTGTCCCAGCCCTCGACTGCCGCGAGCCAGTCGCGCAGCGGCTGCTTGTCGAAGCTGGGCGGCGTGGTGCCGGGCTTCCATTCGGCCGCTGGCCAGAACCGCGACGAGTCGGGCGTGAGGACCTCGTCGCAGATGGCGAGCTCGCCGTCGATCCAACCGAGCTCGAACTTGGTGTCGGCGATGATGATGCCCCGCTCGCGGGCCCAGTCGGCGCCCTGCTGATATGCCTCGATGGAGATCCGGCGGGCCTGCTCCGCCACGTCCTCGCCCACCATGTCGACCGCCGTGGCGAAGTCGATGTTGATGTCGTGCTCGCCGACCTCGGCCTTGGTGGCCGGCGTGAACGTCGGCTCGGGGAGCTCGTCGGACTCCTGGAGGCCAGTGGGCATCGGCTCGCCGTGCATGGTGCCCTCGACCACGTACTCCTTCCAGGCCGACCCGGTGATGTAGCCGCGTACGACGCATTCGATGGGCAGCATCTCGGCCTTGCGGGTGAGCATCGTGCGCCCCGCGAGCTCGGGGTCCCGGGCACCCTCGGGGAAGTCGGCGATGTCGGTGGAGATCAGGTGGTTGGGCGCGACGTCGGCCAGCAGGTCGAACCAGAAGGCCGACATCGCGGTGAGCACGCGGCCCTTGTCGGGGATGGTCTCGTGCATCACGACGTCGAAGGCCGAGATGCGGTCGGAGGTGACCAGGAGCAGCGTGTCGGGCCCGGCGTCGTAGATGCCGCGGACCTTGCCGGTGTTCAGGAGGGGCAGGTCGATGGTCACGCCGCCAATCCTGCCCGATGCCGGGTGTGAGGCGGAACCGACTAGAGGATGTCGCCGGGCGTGTACGCGGCGGCGTCGGGGAAGCGGGCCACGATGGCCGCCACCTGGTCGGCGAAGGCGGCGACCTGGGCCTGGGCGCGGCCGGCGACCGCCAGCGGGTCGGCCAGCGCGATGGCGAGGCCGGCGCGGTCGATGGGCAGACGTGCGTCGGCGGCGAGGCGGTCGAGCAGGTCGTTGGTGGTCTGGCCCTCCTCGCGCATGGCGAGGGCGACGGCGACGGCGTGCTCCTTGATGGCCTCGTGGGCCTCCTCGCGGCCGGCGCCGGCGCGCACCGAGGCCATGAGCACCTTGGTGGTGGCGAGGAACGGCAGGTAGCGGTCGAGTTCGGTGCGGATGACGGCGGGGTAGGCACCGAAGCCGCGCAGCACGGTGAGGAAGGTCTCGAACAGGCCGTCGATGGCGTAGAAGGCGTCGGGCAGGGCGATCCGGCGGACCACCGAGCACGAGACATCGCCCTCGTTCCACTGGTCGCCGGCGAGGCTGGTGACCATGGCCTGGTGGCCGGCGAGGACGTGCTTGAGACCGCACACGCGCTCGCAGCTCCGGCTGTTCATCTTGTGGGGCATGGCCGAGCTGCCGACCTGGCCGGGGAGGAAGCCCTCGGTGGCGAGCTCTTGGCCGGCCATGAGTCGAATCGTGGTGGCCAGGCTCGACGGCGCCGACGCCAGCTGCACCAGCGCGCCCACGACCTCGAGGTCGAGCGAGCGGGGGTACACCTGGCCGACGTTGGTGAACGTTCGGTCGAAGCCGAGATGGGCGGCGACGGCGGCCTCGACGGCGTCGACGGCCTCGGCCGAGCCGAGCAGGTCGAGCTGGTCGGTCTGGGTGCCGACCGGACCCTTGATGCCCCGGAGCGGGTAGCGACCGATGAGGGCGTCGAGCCGCTCGAAGGCCACCAGCAGCTCCTCGCCGGCGACGGCGAACCGCTTGCCGAGCGTCGTGACCTGGGCCGGGACGTTGTGGCTCCGGGCGGCCATCGCGGTGTCGGAGTGTGCGGTGGCGAGGCGGGCGAGCTCGGCCAGCACCGCGACCGTGCGGTCTCGGGTGAGGACCATGGCGGCGCGCACCTGGAGCTGCTCGACGTTCTCGGTGAGGTCGCGCGAGGTCATGCCGGCGTGGACGAGCTCGTGGCCGGCCAGGTCGCTGAACTCCTCGATGCGGGCCTTCACATCGTGCTTGGTGACGCGCTCTCGTGCCTCGATCGACGCCAGGTCGACCTTGTCGACCACGGCCCGGTAGTCGTCGATGGCGCCGGCGGGCACGTCGAGGCCGGCGGCGGCCTGCGCCTCGAGCACGGCGAGCCAGAGCTGACGCTCGAGCACGATCTTGTGCTCGGGCGACCACAGCTCGGTCATCTCGCGGCTGGCGTAGCGGTCGGCGAGGACGTTGGGGACGATGGTCACCGCCCCAGTCTGGCAATCCGCTGCCACGGCGCACACGTGCGCTGCGAGCACGGCGCTCGATTTCTTCTCAAGATCTGTTGCCGGTCCGTCGATGCATTCAGCCAACGGGAGAGTCATGCACAGAGGCGGAGGGGCCATGCACGAGAACTGTCATCGTCATCACACCGAGCTGGCCGAGGCGCGCTGCAAGGAATGCGCGTACGGCCACTGCACCGATTGCCTGGTGTACGTGGGTGGACCGGACAGCGAGCCGTACTGCATCACGTGCGCACTCGCCGTCGCCGGCATCCGTGGCTCACGCAAGCCCAAGCGCTCACGTCGTGAGCGTCGAGCGCTCAAGCGCAACCCGGTGCATGCGCCGGTGGCCGCGATGTCGACGCCCGAGGCCGAGGCCGCCGCGTTCGACGCCGGTGCCTTCCGCACCGCGTTCGACGACCTGCCCGCTCCACCGGAGCCGGAGCCTGCACCGGCGCCCGCGTCGAATCCGGACCTGACGCCCGCCTGGGCCAGCCTCGACGAGCGTCACTGGAACCTCAGCGCCGGCTGAGCCCGGTCGCTCCCCCGAGACCCCCCGGCGACAGCCCCGCCGTACCGAAGCCGGCATCGAACGCGCCTCCGTTGGCCGTTCGATGCTGCGCGTCCGGCGCCCCCTCGGGGCCGCAGTGGGAGTGCGCCTAGGGTGACGGCCGTGAGCCAGGCACCCCCGACACGACCCGAGGGTGGCTTCCCTGTCGTCGGCATCGTCGGCGCCGGCCAGCTCGCCCGCATGTGTCAGCCGCCGGCGGTCGCGCTGTCCGCGACGCTGTCGGTGCTCAGCGATGCGCCGACCGATTCGGCCGCCCTCGTCATCCCTGATGCGCTCGTCGGCTCCGCTGACGACCTCGATGCCATCCGACGGCTCGCCGCTCGTTCCGACGTCGTCACCTTCGACCACGAACACGTCCCCGCCGACGTCCTCGACGCGCTGGCCGCCGACGGCGTGGCCATGCACCCTGCGCCAGGCGCGCTGCGCTTCGCCCAGGACAAGGTGGCGATGCGACGGCGCCTCTCCGAGCTCGACATCCCCTGCCCTCGCTGGACCCTGGCCCGCACCCGCGAGGGGGTGGCGGGGTTCGGCGCCGACGTCGGCTGGCCGCTGATCGCCAAGACGCCCCGGGGCGGCTACGACGGCAAGGGCGTGCGCGTCGTCCACGATGCCGACCAGCTCGAGCGCGGTGCCCTCGACGACTGGCTGCGGGCCGTCGGCGACCCCGGACCACTCGCCGACGGCGTGCTGGTCGAACAAGCGGTGCCGTTCTCGCGAGAGCTCGCGGCACTGGTCGCCCGCAGCCCCGGCGGCGAGACGGCCGCCTGGCCGATCGTGGAGACGGTACAGACCGACGGCATCTGCACCGAGGTCCTCGCGCCGGCGCCCGGCCTCGACGACGACGCCCAACGCGGTGCGATGGCCATCGCCAGCCGCATCGCCAGCGAGCTCGAGGTCACCGGCGTGCTCGCGGTCGAGCTGTTCGAGGTCGACGGCGGGTTCGTGGTGAACGAGCTCGCCATGCGCCCGCACAACAGCGGGCACTGGACCATCGACGGGGCAGTGACGAGCCAGTTCGAGCAGCACCTCCGCGCCGTGCTCGACCTCCCGCTCGGCTCCACCGCCACCCGTGCCACCTGGACGGTGATGGCCAACGTCCTCGGTGGCAACACCGACGATCTGTACGCCGCGCTGCGCCGGCTGCTGTCCGACGACCCGTCGGCGAAGGTCCACCTCTACGGCAAGCAGGTGCGTCCCGGTCGCAAGATCGGACACGTCACCGTGAGCGGCGACGACCTCGACGATCTCCGTGTCCGCGCCCGACACGCCGCCACCACCCTCCGAGGAGACGACGACACATGACCGACAGCACCGGTTCCCCGCAGGTCGGGTTGGTGATGGGCAGCGACAGCGACTGGCCCGTCATGGAGCAGGCCGCGCTGGTCCTCGACGACCTCGACGTCACCTACGAAGCCGACGTCGTCTCCGCCCATCGGATGCCCGACGACATGATCCGCTACGGGCGCAGCGCGGCGGACCGTGGGTTGCAGGTCGTCATCGCCGGCGCGGGCGGCGCCGCCCACCTGCCCGGCATGTTGGCGTCGGTCACCGTGCTCCCCGTGATCGGCGTTCCCGTGCCGCTGAAGTACCTCGACGGCATGGATTCGCTGCTGTCGATCGTCCAGATGCCGGCGGGGATCCCCGTGGCCACGGTGTCGATCGGCGGGGCTCGCAACGCCGGGCTGTTGGCGGCGCGGATCCTGGCGAGCGGCACCGGCGAGGCCGCGGCGCAACTGCGTGGCCGGCTGGCCGAGTTCGCCGACGATCTGCGCGACCAGGCGATGGAGAAGGGCCGGCGACTGCGCGAGCGGGACGCCTGACCGAGACGAGTCCGGCGAAGCCGGAGGCCCCTCAGCCCAGCTCGGCGATGTCGGTGCGGTGGTGCATGCCCGACCACGCGATCTTCGCCACTCCCTCGTAGGCCCGGGTCCGGGCCTCGGTGACGGAGGGGGCAGTGGCCGTGACGTAGAGGACGCGCCCGCCGGCGGTGACGAGCCGGCCGTCGGCGTCGGCTGCCACGCCGGCGGTGAAGATCTCGACGCCGTCGAGCGCCGCCGCATCGTCGATGCCGGTGATGACGTCGCCGGTCCGGGGCGTTCCCGGGTAGTGCTCGGCGGCGCACGCCACGGTGACGCAGGCGTCGTCGCCGAACTCGGGCTCGTGGGCGAGCTGGCCGGCGGCGGCCTCGGCCAGCAGCTGGGTCAGGTCGCTGGTGAGGCGGGGCAGCACCACCTGGGACTCGGGGTCGCCGAAGCGCACGTTGTACTCGACCAGCTTGGGGCCCTCGGCCGTGAGCATGAGCCCGGCGTAGAGGACCCCTCGGTAGTCGATGCCCCGCCGGCGCAGCTCGGCCAGGGTGGGTTCGACGAAGTCGTCGAGCACGGTCTGGACGACGTCGGGGCCGGCGCCGGGCACCGGTGAGTACGCACCCATGCCGCCGGTGTTCGGGCCCTCGTCACCGTCGCCGACGCGCTTGAAGTCCTGGGCCGGGGCCAGGGCCACGGCTCGCTGGCCGTCGCACACGGCGAGGATCGACAGCTCGGGGCCGACCATCTTCTCCTCGATGACGACCCGACGGCCGGCGTCACCGAAGCTCGAGCCCGAGAGCTTGTCCTCGATGTCGGCGACGGCGGCGTCGCGGTCGTCGGTGACGAACACGCCCTTGCCAGCGGCCAACCCGTCGGTCTTGATGACGTAGCCGCCGGGCAGCTCGTCGAGGAAGGCGACCGCGTCGGCGACGGTGTCGAACGCGGCGTGGCGGGCGGTGGGCACACCGGCCGCGGCCACGACCTCCTTCATGTACGCCTTCGAGCCCTCGAGCCGCGCGCCGTCGGCGCCAGGGCCGAAGACGAGCTTGCCCTGGGCGCGGAGGCGGTCGGCGAGGCCGTCGACCAGCGGCGCCTCGGGACCGATGACGAACAGGTCGGCGTCGAGCTCGGTGGCCGGCGTGTCGACGCTGCCCGGGATCCCCGGGCTGCCCGGCGTGACCACGACCTCGGCCGTGCGGGCGAGCGCGACGGCGAGGGCGTGCTCGCGCCCGCCGGACCCCACGACGACGACTCGCTGCACCGCAGCCATCAGCTGGCGAGCTGGACGTACTGGTCGCGGGCGGGGCCGACGCCGAGCAGGTGGATCGGCACGCCGCACTGCTCCTCGAGGAACCGGATGTACGTCTTGGCGTTGGCCGGCAGGTGGTGCGGCTCGGTCGACGCGGTGACGTCGGTGTTCCAGCCCGGCAGCTCTTCGTAGATGGGCGTGCACTTGTGGATGACCGACTGGTTGTCGGGCATGCGATCGATGCGCTGGCCGTCGAGCTCGTAGGCGACGCAGACCTTGATGGTGTCGAAGGTGTCGAGCACGTCGAGCTTGGTGATGGCCAGCTCGGACAGTGAGTTGAGGCGAACCGAGTGGCGCATCATGACGGCGTCGAACCAACCCGGCCGACGCCGGCGCTTGGTGTTGACGCCGTACTCGTGGCCGATGTCGACGATCTTGTCGCCGAGGTCGCCGAACAGCTCGGTGGGGAACGGGCCCGAGCCGACCCGGGTGAGGTATGCCTTGGCGACACCGACGACGCGCTCGACGTGGCGGGGGCCGATGCCGGCGCCGACGCAGGCGCCGCCCGCGATGGGGTTCGACGAGGTGACGTAGGGGTACGTGCCGTGGTCGAGGTCGAGGAACGTGGCCTGGGCCCCCTCAAAGAGGATGTGCTGGCCGGCCTCGAGGCCTTCGTGGACCAGGTTCACCGTGTCGGCGACGTAGGGCGCGATGGCGTCGCGGTAGGTGCCGAGGTAGAGCTCGATGATCTCGTCCTCGTCGACCGGGAGCTGGTTGTAGACCTTGGCCAGCACGGGGTTGGTCTCGCGGAGGACGACCCGGAGCTTCTCGACGAAGATCTTCTCGTCGTAGAGGTCCTGGACACGGATGCCCGTGCGGCTGGCCTTGTCGGCGTAGGCCGGGCCGATGCCGCGCTTGGTGGTGCCGAGCTTGTTGCGGCCCAGCCAGCGCTCGGTCATGCGGTCGAGGAGCTGGTGGTACGGGAAGATCAGGTGAGCGTTGCCCGACAGGCGGAGCTTGTCGCAGCTCACGCCGCGGGACTCGAGCATCTCGATCTCGGCCAGCATGACCTTGGGATCGACGACGACGCCGTTGCCGATGACCGGGGTGATGTGGTCGTACAGCACGCCCGACGGGATGAGCTGGAGGGCGAAGCTCTCGCCGTCGACGACGATGGTGTGGCCGGCGTTGTGGCCGCCCTGGTAGCGCACCACCATCGCCATCTCCTTGGAGAACAGGTCGACGAATCGACCCTTGCCCTCGTCTCCCCATTGCGTACCCACGACGATGGTGGCCGGCATGCGACCCTCTCTTCGGCTCTCGGTGGTGCGTTGTCCCGCACCGCTCTCGGTCCTGGAAAATCAGGACCGGCTCCCCCTCGGAGAGCCGTCGGCCGACGTTACAAGACCACCGGCGAGCGATTCGACTCGGTCGCCGCCGATCAGCCCGGCGACCGCGCGCCGAGGACCCGGGCCGCTCGCCCGGGTCCTCGATCGGTCGTCAGTGGAAGCCGACCTGCCGACCTCGATCCGCTCAGCTCCGCGTGGGGAGCAGCCGGCGGCTACCACCGACGAGGATGGTGCCCACGATCATCAGTGCCGTGCCGAGGAGGCCGAGCAGGCCGGTGAAGCTACCGGTGACAGGGAGGGTGGCGGGGAGGGTGGCGGTGCGGGTCACCGTGTCGCCGAGCACCTCGGGCGTCTTGGCCGCCGCCGTCGTGCTCGAGGACCCACCGTCGGAGATCACCTGGGTCACGATGGTGCTCGGGGGCGCCTCGGTGCTCGTCGGCGCCTCGGTGCTCGTCGGCGCCTCGGTCGTCGTCGGCGCCTCGGTCGTCGTCGGCGCCTCGGTCGTCGTCGGCGCCTCGGTCGTCGTCGGCGCCTCGGTCGTCGTCGGAGCCTC
>JBFJNI010000019.1:0-50117 GCA_041618235.1 Acidimicrobiales bacterium | reverse complement strand
TGACGCCACGGCCTCCGAACCGCCTGGTCCCCCCGAACCGGAATCCCCCATCATGGGAGAGAATAAATTTTCTTCGCCAGTCTGGCAAGGTGTTTTCTCGCGAGGATCGCCGCGAACGGCCGGTCGGGTGTCCCGATCGTCGACCGTGCCGAGGTGCGCCGGTCACGTCCCGGAATCGGCCGATAGGTTGCTCGGGATGACCTCTGATGCGACGTCTCGGCCGACCACCCTGGGTGCACTCCGCGAGTCCGGCTGGGAGTCCCTGCCGGTCAAGGAGGAGGTGCGGCGCAACGCCGTCCGCAAGATCAAGGCGGGCGAGGCGCTGTTCGAGGGGGTGATGGGCTACGAGCACACCGTCATGCCCCAGCTCGAGAACGCGCTCCTCGCCGGCCACGACGTGATCTTCCTCGGCGAGCGTGGGCAGGCGAAGACCCGCATGATCCGTTCGCTCACCCGGCTGCTCGACGAGTGGATGCCCATCGTCAAGGGGTCCGAGATCAACGACGACCCGTACAACCCGATCTCCCGCTACGCCAAGGACCTCGTCGAGGAGATGGGCGACGACACCCAGATCGACTGGGTGCACCGCGACGCCCGCTTCGGCGAGAAGCTCGCCACCCCCGACACCTCCATCGCCGACCTCGTCGGCGAGGTCGACCCCATCAAGGTCGCCGAGGGCCGGTACCTCTCCGACGAGCTCACGCTGCACTACGGCCTCGTGCCGCGGACCAACCGTGGCATCTTCGCCATCAACGAGCTGCCCGACCTCTCCGAGCGCATCCAGGTCGGCCTCCTCAACGTGCTCGAGGAGCGCGACGTGCAGATCCGTGGCTACAAGGTCCGCCTGCCGCTCGACGTCATGTTGCTGGCCTCGGCCAACCCCGAGGACTACACAAACCGCGGTCGCATCATCACGCCGCTCAAGGACCGCTTCGGCAGCCAGATCCGCACGCACTACCCGCTCGAGATCGAGACCGAGATGGAGATCGCCCGTCAGGAGTCGACGCTCCTCGACGCCGACGGCGTGCAGGTCCACCTCCCCGAGTACATGAGCCAGATCGTGGCGACGCTGTCGCACCTCGCCCGCGAGTCGCCGCACGTCAACCAGCGTTCGGGCGTGTCGGTCCGCCTCACCGTCTCGAACCACGAGGTGCTGGTCGCCAACGCCGCTCGTCGTGCGCTGCGCCACGGCGAGGACGTCGTCGTGCCGCGGGTGAGCGACCTCGACGCACTGGCCGCGTCGACGATGGGCAAGATCGAGATCGAGTCGCTCGACGACGGTCGCGACGAAGCCATCGCCGGGCACCTGCTGAAGGCCGCCGTGCTCACTGTCTTCCGCGAGCGCACCGACCCTGCCGTGCTCCGCGACGTCATCGAGGCGTTCGAGGGCGGTCGGATCGTCGACACGGGCGAGGACGTGAGCTCGGCCGACCTCGCCTCGATGGTCGAGGAGCTGCCGGGTCTCAAGGGCCCGGTGGCGGCGCTCATCGAGGGCGACGAGTCGGCGGCCGCCATCGCCAGCGCCGTCGAGTTCCTCCTCGAGGGGCTCCACCTGGGCAAGCGGCTGAACAAGGAACAGGTGGGCGCACGCGCCAGCTATCGCGCACGCGTGTGACAATTGTTTCGGGGTATCCACCCGTCAACCCGCCCGAGGACGCACGCTGGTCACGTACTGGGAACGTCGAACGGAAGGGGATTCCCATGAACAAGACAGATCTGATCGGCGCCATCGCCGATGCCAGCGGTGAGTCGAAGGCCGCGGTCGCGAGTGTGCTCGATGCATTCGAAGCCACCGTCACCGACGCCGTCGCCGGCGGCGACAAGGTCTCGCTGCCCGGCTTCTTGACCTTCGATCGTGGCCACCGTGCCGCGCGCACCGGCAAGAACCCGCAGACGGGCGAACCACTGCAGATCAAGGCGGCCAACGTCGCCAAGGTCAAGGTCGGCTCCAAGTTCAAGGAGAAGGTGGCCGCCACCACCTGAGTGGTGCCGGCCGGCACGCCGGTCAAACATGACGCTCGACCGGCCCGGATCCCTGTGATCCGGGCCGTTTGGCGTGCCGGGCGCTGCCGCCGTGTCGGGAGTTAGGGAGCGAGGCTGTCGTCGTCGAGCGACTGGCGCAGCGTGGTGAGCGTCTGGCGCAGCAGGCGGGACAGATACGACTGCGACACCCCGAGCGTGTCGGCGATCTCCTGCTGCGAGCGGCGCTCGACGAATCGCATCTGGATGATCTCGCGGTCGCGTTCGTCGAGCCCTTCGAGGAGCTGCTCGACGTCCATCTGGCGTTCGATGTCGTCCATCGAGCCGTCGGAGCCGGCGAGCATGGCGCCCTTCGACGTGGAGCCGTCGCCGATGGGGGCGTCGAGGCTGTCGGCTCGGAACGACGCGCCGGCGGACAGCGCCTCGAGGACGCGATCGGTCGACTCCTCGAGTCGCTCGGCCAGATCGGCGACGCGGGGGACCCGTCCCAGTTGCTGGGTGAGCTCTGGTTCGAGCCGCCGGGCCTGGACGGCGAGCTCCTGGAGACTGCGCGGCGGCCGGACCGACCAGCCCCTGTCGCGGAGGAGTCGCTTGAGCTCGCCCTCGATGGTGCGGTTGGCGAAGGTCTTGAACGTGACCCCGACCTCGGGGTCGAAGCGCTCGACCGCCTTGATCAGCGCCATGAACGCCTGCTGGCGCACGTCGTCGGCCTCGATCTGGCCCTTGCCGTAGCGCGACACGTAGTACTCGACGAGTTCGAGGTTCTCCTCGACGAGGACGTTGCGCAGCCGGCGGGACCGGTCGGCGGCGTACGCCGCGAAGCGTGGGTCGGATTCAGCGGCCATCGGGCGATGCCGCGGCCGTTGCCGAGCGGGCGGTCAGTTCGAAGACGCAATGATCGCCCTCGCGGGAGAGCGCGTGGGTGTCGGAGCCGGCGCGCAGGAGCTGCTCGGCGATCGGGTCGAGGACCGGGTCCTCGAGGACCGGGCCGCACCGCCCCTGGAGCGACAGGAGGCCGTTCGCCCCGGACTCCATGGTGAGCGACAGGGTCGCCTCGGCCGTGGCGTCGGCGATGGACAGTGCGCACAGCTCGTCGACGGCGACGCGCAGCGACTCGATGGCGTCGACGTCGAAGCCGAGGTCGTCGGCCATCGTGGCGGCGACGACTCGGAGGTGACGCAGGTAGGCGGGCGTCGCGGGGACGGTGATGCCGACCGAGGATCGGGATGGGAGTTCATGCATGGTGGTGCCGTTCTACGCTTTCATCGCGGTGGTTATGTTTGTCGGAGATCCGTCATGTTCGTGCAACCCTCCACCAGCAACTTCCCGTCGCAGCCCCTGAGCAGCCTCGCCTCGCTGGCCACCATCCGGGTGACCTTCGTGGACTGGCTGCGGCAGTTCGGTGTCGACGAGGAACAGGTCGAGGATCTCTCGGTGGTCATCAGCGAGCTCGGCGCCAACGCTGTCCGTGAGACTCCGGAGGGATCGCCGCCGGCGCTGGTCGACGCCCGTCTCCAGGGCACGACGCTCGAGTTGCACGTCTCGAACGCGGTGGGCCCCGGCACGACGGCCGCTCACGACCACGACTGGGATCTCGACGACGCCCTGCGCACCGGTGGCCGAGGCCTGCTGCTGGTGTCCGCCTTCGTCGACGACGTCACGGTGGCGGTCGACGACGGACGGCTGATGGTGCGCTGCACGGCGACCATTCGGCGCCAGGTGGCCTAGGGAGTCCGAGGTTCCGGGCCGACGAGCTCAGCGCTCGACGGAGACGTGGTCGGACAACCCGGTGACGTCGAGCAGCTTCTGGAGACCCGACGAGGGGTTGCGGACGACGAGCGAACCGCCCGCCCCGGCGAGACGCCGGTGGGTGTCGGCGATGACCCGCAGGCCGGCGCTGTCGACGAAGCCGACGGCGGCGAAGTCGAGGACGGCCGAGGTCGCCTCGGCGGGCAGTGCCGCGTCGATGCGCTCCTGCAGCATCGGCGAGGTGTGGGGGTCGAGCTCGCCCTCGAGGGTGAAGACCACGGGTGTGGCCCCGCGGTCCTCGTCGATCTTGAGGCGGTCTTCGGGTGTCGGCGTTGCGTCGGTCATTTCTTCTCCCGTGGGGACGCGCGTGAACGTCGACAGCGGGGGCTGCCGACGTTCGACGCTAGTCGTGTTCGAAATGGACTTCACTGGTCTCACTTGTCGGAGTCGAAGACGCCCTTCACCTTGTCGGCGACCTGGTCGACCTTCTCCTTGACGTCGCTGACCGCTCGGTCGACCTTGCCTTCGCGCTCGAGGTCTTCGTCACCGGTCGCCACGCCGGTGGCTTCCTTGGCACGTCCCTTGATCTCGTCCTTGTTCACGTCGTCGGCCTCGGGGGCCGTTCCTTTCGCTGGGGGGATGTTCTGGGCTCCAGGAGGAACCGGCGGACTCCGTTCCCCGAGGGAGGCGGCATCAGAACGTGCAGCGCGAGACGTTCACCGATGCGATCGGGTTCTAGGCCGCGGTCGGTGGGGGAACAGATCCCGCCGTTCAGCCCCAGTCATCCACGGCGACACATCGCCCAAGGAGCGCAGTCTCATGGCCACCGGTAGTTCCATCTTCCTCATCGCACTCGGCGCCATCCTGACGTTCGCCGTCGACGCCACGATCTCCGGCATCGACATCGATGTGGTCGGGATCATCCTCATGATCGCCGGCGGCATCGGTCTCCTCGTCTCGATGGTCTGGCTCGACAAGGCCACCTCGCCCCGCAGCGAGCGTGTCGTCGAGGAGCGCCACACCACCCACAGCGCCTGATCCCGAGCGATCAGCGAGCGCACCCCGGTCGTCACTCCCGCCCCGACGACCGCAGGTGCCCTGACGTGCAGCGGTCCTTCCGCCAGGGCCGCTGCACGTCCGCGTCCGGCGTGCGTTCGTCTCGCCGACGGGGTGGTCGGGCCCGCCGCTACCGTTGACCCATGTCACGTCCCCAGTTCCGGTACTCCCGCTGGGATGGCACCCAGGTCGGCTTCGAGCTCGATGCCGATTCCATCCTGTCCGAGATCACCGATGACCTCCTGTACCACGGTGATCTGAACGCGGCGCTGCGTCGGCTCATGCAGCAGGGGTTCGAGGACGACCAGGGCAACAACGTCCAGGGCATGCGTGAGCTCATGCAGCGCCTCCGCGACGCTCGCCGCGAGCGGCTCGAGAACAGCAACCTCGGCGGGGTCTACGACGAGATCGCCGACGCCCTCCGCGAGGTCGTCGACCAGGAGCGCAGCGCCCTCGATCGCCGGCTCGACGAGGCCCGCGAGTCCGGCGACGCCCGCCAGCAGGAGCTCGCCGAGGCCAGCACCACCGAGAAGCACATGCATCTCGACATGCTCCCGCCCGACCTCGCCGGCCAGGTGCAGAGCCTGTCCAACTACGACTTCGAGTCGGCCGAGGCCCAGCAGGCCTTCGACGAGCTCATGGACCAGCTCCGCCAGCAGCTCGCGCAGCAGTACTTCGACCAGATGGCCGGCGCGATGGCCAACCCCGACCCCGCCGCCATGCAGCGCACCAAGGACATGATGGCGTCGCTGAACAACCTGCTCGAGGCGCACCAGCGCGGCGAGGACACCGAGCAGCAGTTCCAGGAGTTCATGGAGGAGTACGGCGACTTCTTCCCCGAGAACCCCGAGAACGTCGAGGACCTCCTGCGCGCCATGGCCGAGCGCATGGCCCAGATGCAGGCGATGCTCAACTCGATGACGCCCGAGCAGCGGGCGCAGCTGCAGGGCCTCGCCGAGCAGCTGCTCGAGGACATGGACCTCAACTTCCTGGCCAGCCAGCTCGGCCAGAACCTCCAGCAGATGTTCCCGCAGCTCGACTGGAGCAAGTCCTACGACTTCCAGGGCGACAACCCCATGGGCTTCGCCGAGGCCGCGCAGATGATGGCCGAGCTCGGCGACCTCGATCAGCTCGAGAACCTGATGCAGTCGGCCACCCAGCCGGGCGCGTTGGCCGAAGCCGACCTCGACCGGGCCCGCGAGCTCCTGGGCGACGATTCGGCCCGCTCGCTCGAGCAGCTGGCGAAGCTGGCCAAGCAGCTCGAGGATGCCGGCCTCATCCAGAACAAGGAGGGTCGCCTCGAGCTCACGCCGCGTGGGCTACGACGCATCGGCGACAACGCCCTCGACGACCTGTTCTCGAAGTTGGCCAAGGACAAGCTCGGCCGCCACGAGCTGTCGTCCACCGGCATCGGCCACGAGCGCACCTACGACACCAAGCCCTACGAGTGGGGCGACCCGTTCAACCTCCACATCGGCAAGACCGTGCGCAACGCGGTCTCGCGAGGTGGAGCCGGGACCCCGGTGCAGCTCACGCCCGACGACTTCGAGATCGAGCGCACCGAGACCGTCGTCCGCTCGTCCACGGTCCTGATGCTCGACCTGTCGCTGTCGATGCCGATGCGCGACAACTTCCTTCCGGCCAAGAAGGTGGCGATGGCGCTCCACGCGCTCATCTCCGGCCAGTACCCCCAGGACTACCTCGGCCTCGTGGGCTTCTCGAAGGTCGCCCACGTGCTCACGCCCGAGCAGCTCCCCGAGGTCAGCTGGGACTACGACTACGGCACCAACATGCAGCACGGCCTGCAGCTCGCCCGCCAGCTCCTCAGCCGCCAGTCGGGCACGAAGCAGATCATCATGATCACCGACGGCGAGCCCACCGCCCACTACGAGCCGGGCATGGCGGCGCCCTACTTCAACTACCCGCCGGTGCAGGAGACCATCGACGCAACGGTCAAGGAGGTCATCCGCTGCACCAAGGACGACATCCGCATCAACACCTTCATGCTCGACGCCACCAGCTACCTCAAGAACTTCGTCGAGCGCATCACCAAGATGAACGGCGGCCGGGCCTTCTTCACCACGCCCGAGACGCTCGGCGACTACGTGCTGGTCGACTTCGTCGAGCACAAGCGAGCGCTCCGCCAGGGCCGCGGCCGGCGTCCGGCCTGATCAGCCCAGCCCGAGCGGTCAGGAGCGCAGGCGGAGGACCTCGGCGGCCCAGGCGACCTTGTCGAGCAGGTTGTCGAACGCGCTGAGGGCGGCGCCGGCGGCCTCGGACCGTCGGCGTTCGAGCTCGAGCGACAATGCGTCGGCCAGGACGAGCACCACGCCGTTGACGCCGTCGCCCTCGACCCGGGCGGCATCCGGTGGCCGTGAGCCGGTCCGCGACGTGGCGGCGTAGCTCTCGACCGCGTCGGCGAGCAGGGCCACGGCTCGGAAGTCGTGGGTGGCGAGGAAGCGGACGGGGTCGGCCTGTCGGGCCGCGTGGGCCTCGCGGAGCGCGACCTCGTGCGAGAGGTGGTAGAGGTCGCGGCGCGCTCGGCGCAGCTCGTGGTGTTCCCAGTCCTGGATCACCTGGTCATTGGTAGTCGCTGGGAGTGGCTCGGAGGGGTGATCGGCGGTGGGTGCTTGACTTCCGCGAGCACGGGCGCGTGGTGGCCGTCGGTGGGCCGAGCCCCGTCGAACCGGGCCTGCGGCGGGGTGGAAACCAACTCTCACTTGCGTTTCTCGTCTCCGTGGACGATGATCACACTGTTGTAATTACACGTCTGGTATGGGGGTACGGGGCAATCGGTTCGCCGACGGCACCTGCGCATCCCGCCAGCAATCGAACAACGAGAAGGAGGCCTGGCGAATGAGTGTCCCCGTGGACATCGGTGGCCAGTCCGAGACCCGAGTGTGGCAGGAGTATGCGAACTGCCTCGGCGTCGACCCCGACCTGTTCTTCCCGGAGCGAGGCGCGTCGACGAAGGAGGCCAAGGAGGTCTGCAGGGGCTGCGTCGTCCGCGAGGACTGCCTCGAGTACGCGCTCTCCAACGGCGAGAAGTTCGGCATCTGGGGCGGGATGAGCGAGCGTGAGCGTCGCCGCATCCGTCGGGCCCGGGCCATCGCCCGGCGCGCCGCCGCCGAGACGGCCTGACCACCACACGAGATCACGCCGGTCGTCGGCGACCACCCGGTGCGCGCACCGTGCGGTCGACCTGACGCACGACCTGGCCCCGTCAGTCCCGCACCCCACGGCGTTCCCCCTCGTCGTGGGGTGTGTCGCGTCCGGCCACCGATACCTTGGCGTACCGATGTCCCCTGCTTCGATCGCTCCGGGCCGCGCGTCGACCCGGTCGCCGTGGATCGGGAACCACCGGCGAGCGCCCATCGTTGCACCCGGTGGCGCACCGATCGGTGCGTCGACTGGCCGCCGGTGATCCGTCGGCGGTCGAATCGGCCGTCTCCGGACGGCGACGATCGGGCTCCGGCCGAGGTCGATCGGGTTCCGACATGGGAGGAGGTCGCTCGCGACCATGGCGATTTCATCTCCACGGTGGCGTACCGGCTCACCGGCGACCGTGACGACGCCGATGACCTGGTGCAGGAGGTGCTCGTGCGGGTCCAGCGTGGTCTCCGGACCTATCACCCCGGTTCGATCCGGGGCTGGCTCGGCCGGATCACGACCAATGCGTTCCTCGACGACGCTCGTCGGCGCACCCGGCGGCCGGCCGTCTCGCTGCCGGATGACCCCGACCTCGTGCTCCCGCCTTCGCCGTCGGCGGCCGACGCCGCGGCCGCCGAGCGGCTCCCCGACGACCTGCAACAGGCCCTCGCCGAGCTCCCCGACGACTACCGGGTCGCGGTGGTGCTCTCCGATGTGGTCGGCCTCCCCTACGCCGACATCGCCGATCAGCTCGGGATCCCGGTCGGCACGGTTCGCAGCCGCATCCACCGTGGCCGCCTGGCGCTCCGGGAGTCGCTGACATGAGCCCCGGACCCCCACCCGACCACGCCGGCGACCTCGTCTCGGCGTTCGTCGACGGCGAGCTCGACGAACCGACCGCGGCCTGGGTGCAGGCCCACCTCGCCGAGTGCGCCGACTGTGCCGGACAAGCCGACGCCATCACGGCCACCCGACGGTGGATCCGGGAGCTGCCCCCGGTCGAGGCCTCGACGGTCGTCGGCTCCTTCCTCGCACGGCATCGCTCGATGGTCCGCGTCGGCGCGGCGTTCGTGGTCGCGTCCACCGTTGCCGTCGTGGCCCTGGCGGTCACGGCGTCGGTGCTGCGCCCGACGATCCTCCCCGAGATCGACGAGCTGGTGGCGACGCATGAATCGGCGGTGTCCGCTGCCACCAGGGGCGGGCGGCCCGGCGGGTCACCCCCGGACGGCATGCGACCGGTCGACCGCGTCGACGAGCCGTACTCGGCGCCGGCGGCGATGCTCGGGAACCAGGCGAGTCTCAGTCGTCGTGCGTTGTTCGGTGGCGGCGGTCTCACCGTCGTGGTGTACGGCGACGGCGAATCCACGGTCTCGGCGTTCGAACAACATGGCCGTCTCGACTGGGATGCGCTGCCCGAGGGCCTCGTCACCTCCGTCGGCGAGCGGCGTGCCTGGTTCCGTCCCGGCGAGCCCACGGTCGCGGTCACCGAGGTCGGGCACCTCGTCGTCACCGTCGTGTCGCTCGACCGGGCGGCGGCGCTCACGGTGATCGACGGCCTCCCACCGGTGCGACGCGGCT
The DNA here is from genome assembly GCA_041618235.1 of Acidimicrobiales bacterium. Classification (GTDB taxonomy): domain Bacteria; phylum Actinomycetota; class Acidimicrobiia; order Acidimicrobiales; family Salinilacustritrichaceae; genus Salinilacustrithrix. The sequence continues at coordinate 40,604 of JBFJNI010000019.1, read as the reverse complement.
CGACGTTCCACCGCGTGCACGATGCGTGCCAGCGGGTCACGAGCGTCTTCGCCCTGTCGGGCTGACCGCCGGCGCCCGAACCCGAACCCCTCCGGTCTGGCAACCTGGCATCGGACGAGTGCCGGCGCAGAGTGCCTGGAGGGAATGCGATGGAGATCCAACGGTTCGCAGCAGACGTCGAGCCCGATGCCGTGGCGGCAGCCCTCGCCGCCGACGGCTGCGCGGTGGTCGAGCGCCTGGTGCCCGAGTCGACGATGGACCGCATCGCCGAGGAGCTCGCGCCGTCGATGGGCCGCACGCCGCACGGTCCGGACGACTTCTCCGGTTTCTCGACTTCGCGCACCGGCGCACTGCTGGCCCGCTCGAAGACCGTGCAGGACCTCGTGATGCATCCCACGGTCCGGGGCACCGTCGGCGAGGTCCTCTCGCACGCCACCTCGTACCAGCTGCACCTCACCCAGGTCATCGCCATCGGGCCGGGGGAGACCGACCAGCCCATCCACCGCGACCAGTGGGCGTTCGACTTCTTCCCGTTCCCCAACGGCTACGAGGTGCAGTGCAACACCCTGTGGGCGATGACCGACTTCACCGAGGAGAACGGCGCCACGCGGGTGATCCCGGGCAGCAACCACTTCGAGGACGAGCTGCGCCACGAGCGTGAGGACACGATCCCGGCCGAGATGTCCAAGGGTTCGGTCCTGCTCTACACCGGAGCGCTCTACCACGGGGGTGCGGCCAACCGGTCCGATCACGTCCGGTGCGGCGTGAACATCACCTACAACGTCTCCTGGCTGCGTCAGGAGGAGAACCAGTACCTGTCGGTGCCGTTCGAGATCGCCCGTACCTTCGACGAGGACCTCCAGCGACTGATGGGCTACGCCCGCGGCGCGTACGCGCTCGGCTACATCGACGACATGCGCGACCCCATCGAGATCCTTCGACCCGACGCGGGACGGATGGGCTTCGGCGACGTCTCGGTCGACGAGCTGCCGGCGCGCTGACGGCTCAGGCGGTCGCGGCGCCGATCTCGGTCTCGGCCGTCTCGCGCCGGCGCTTGAGCAGACGCCGGCGTTCGCGCTCGGACGCGCCGCCCCACACGCCGTGGTCGATGCGTTCTTCGAGCGCGTACTCGAGGCACGTCTCGTTCACGGGACAGGTGGCGCAGATGCGTTGCGCCACGATCACGCCGACACCGTCGCTCGGGAAGAAGACCTCGGGCGGGTGGTTCCGGCAGTTGCCGTCGTTCATCCATGGGGTTTCCATCGGTGACCTCCACTGGTTCTACGAAGCCGACGGCTCGTTGGTTCCCCGAAATCCGGAATTTCTCCGGACCGCGACCGTCGCGGTGATCGACTTCGCCGGCCGCGTTCCGATTCGCGTCTCGACCGGCGAGACTGGTGGGCATGGCTCCGCAGGACGACCCCTGGGACATCGGCCTGGCCTCGCCGCCGGTGCGCCCCGATCGCGACCTGCGCGCCCCGGCGGCGTGGCCCCGGCTCGACCCGCCCCCGCACCCCGGCGATCGCGACCGCGCCGTCGGCCGGTCGGCGTTGGTCGGCGGCCTCGTCGGCGCCATCGTCGCCCTGGTCATCCTCGGCGTCGCCGCGCTGTGGCCCACGGGCACCGCCGACGAACCCGCCACCGCACCGCCCATCACCTCGGTCGGCCCCTCGGGGGGCGTCGACATCCTCGCGGTGCTGGGTCGGGTCGAGCCGTCGGTCGTCTCGGTGCAGACGACCAGCGAGATCATCGATGGTCAGGCCGGTGCCGGCACCGGCATCATCCTCACGGCCGACGGCCTCGCGCTGACGAACGCCCACGTCGTCGCGGGGCTGCCGTCGATCGAGGTCGGACTCTTCGACGGGTCCCGCGCCCCGGCCACGTTGGTCGGCTCGTTCCCCGACGAGGACATCGCTTTGATCCAGATCGAGGGGCGCACCGACCTCATCCCGGCCGAGCTCGGCTCGTCCGACGGCCTCCAGGTGGGCGAGGAGGTCATCGCCATCGGCAACGCCCTCAATCTCGGCGGTCGGCCCACGGTCACCAGGGGCATCGTCTCCGCCCTCGACCGTCGGCTCGCCGCCGAGGGCATCTCCCTCGACGGTCTGATCCAGACCGACGCCGCCATCAACCCCGGCAACTCGGGCGGCCCGTTGGTGAACGCCGCCGGCCAGGTGGTGGGCGTCAACACCGCCATCATCGGTGACGCACAGAACATCGGCTTCTCCATCGCGATCGACGGCGTGAAGCCCCTCATCGACGAGATCCGCAACGGTGGCGGTGCCGTCCGGGGCGATCAGGCGTTTCTGGGCGTCAACACCACCGACGTCGCCACCGAGGCGCCGGCGCTGCTCGAGCAGTACGGCATCACGCTCGACGAGGGTGCGTTCGTCCGCAGCGTCGTGGACGACAGCGGCGCGGCCGAGGCCGGCGTGCAGGCCGGCGACGTCGTCGTCGCCGTCAACGGCCAGGACACCCCCGACTCGGCGTCCGTGGGCGCGATCATCCGCGAGCTCGACGCCGGCGACGAGATCACGATCACGGTCGTTCGGGGTGGCCAGACCATCGAGCTCGCCGCCACCCTGGGGCGGCGAGGTTGACAGCCACTACGGTGGAACGGTTCGCAGACACGCCCGACGCCGGAGTACATCGACCCCATGACTGACATCAGCACCGAAGAAGAGGTCTCCGTCCCGCCGGTGGCGCACGCCCGCCTCGTGTACCTCGGCCCGGTCAGCCCGCACTGGGAGATCCAGTCCGATTGGGGCGACGAGGCGCAGATCGAGGCCTTCCGGTCCCGGGTGATGGCCCGTCTGGTCCTGCTGCCGCCTCACGATCCGCAGTTCCGGCGCAACCGTGAGCGGGTCAACCGCGACGCCGAGCGCGAGAACTTCCTCCTCGAATGGGACCTCGGGTACTCCGAGGACAACTGACGGTCCTGCCGCTTCGGCCCGGACACGGTCCTCGATGAACGCCCCTGTCGTCGGCATCGACCTGGGCGGCACCAAGATCTTCGGTGCCCTCATCGACGGCATCGAGACCGGCTCGCCCCGCGTGCTCGAAGTCGAGAAGCGCGCCACCCCCACCACGACGGCGGCCGATGTCATCGATGCCATCGTCGAGGTGGTGCGCACGCTCGATCCTGCGCCCGATGCCGTGGGCATCGGCACCCCAGGCGTCATCGCCCCGGGCAGCGGCGACGTCCTCGTGGCGCCGAACCTGCCCGGGTTCGACCGCACCGTCCACCTCGGAGCTCTGGTCTCCGATCGCCTCGGCACCCACGTCGCCGTGGGCAACGACGTCAACGTCGCGGCCCTCGGCGAAGCTCGCGCGGGTGCCGCGCGCGGCCATGACGACGTCCTGGCGGTGTGGATGGGAACCGGTCTCGGCGCCGGGCTGATCCTCGACGGCCGGCTCCGCGTCGGCCCCTCGGGGCTCGCCGGCGAGCTCGGTCACACCACCGTGGTGCCGGGCGGGCGACGCTGTGGCTGTGGCGGGCTGGGTCACCTCGAGGCCTACATCGGTCGGCGTGCGCTCGAAGACGAGGCCCGCGCCCGTCACGCCGCCGGGCAGACCACGCTCCTCGTCGAGCGGGCCGGCACCAAGCGCATCAAGTCCAAGGCGTTCCGCAAGGCCTACGACAGCGGCGACGAGTTGGCCGTCGAGCTCATCGAGCAGGGGCTCGAGATGCTGGGCGTCGCCGTCGCCAACGCCATCGTCACCGTCGATCTGGCAGCCGTCGTCGTCGGCGGGGGCCTCGGCGAACGGTTCGGAGGGCTCGCCGTCGAGCGCCTCGAGGCGTCGCTCGCTGCGTTGCGCTTCGCCGGGCCGCCCCCCGTGGTGGTCGAGGCGTCGTTGGGTGACGACGCCGGCGCGATCGGCGCGGCCATCTTCGCCACCGAGCAGCGATGACCCTGCCGGCCCCCGAGCGCACGACGTGGGAGCGTCTGCGGGCGTGGGCCCGGCGCATGTCCGGTGCCCCGACTCCGATGGACACCGACCTGCCACCGCTCTCCGTTGCGGTGCCGAGCGCGTCGCCCGCCGACGATGCCCCGACGGTGGCGGCCAGCCACGAGCCCGACCCCGACGAGCAGGAGCTGGCCGAACGGGCGCCGGTCCTGCTGGAGCAGCTGGGTGGACATCCGTCTCCGACCGCGGACGCGGTTCCTCCGTGGCGTTACCGTGCCAGCGTGGACGACCACGCGCTCGAGGCAATCCGCACACGGCCCGACCGCTTCTTCAACCGCGAGCTGTCCTGGCTCGACTTCGACGCCCGGGTGCTCGCGCTGGCGGCCGACACCGACGTGCCGTTGCTCGAGCGGGTCAAGTTCCTCGCCATCTTCTCGAGCAACCTCGACGAGTTCTTCCAGGTGCGCGTGGCCGGTCTCAAGGACCAGGTGTACGCGGGCGTCGACGCCCGATCCGCCGACGGCCGCACCGCAGCCGAACAGCTCTACGAGATCCGCGACGATGTCCTCGACCTCGTGCGCCGCCAGGAGCAGACGCTGCTCGAGCAGATCGTGCCGGCGCTCGAGGACGAGGGCATCTCCTTCCGCTCGTGGGACCAGCTCGACGAGGACGAGCGCAAGCAGCTGTTCGAGACCTTCGAAGAGCACATCTACCCGGTGCTCACCCCGCTGGCGGTCGACCCGGGTCATCCGTTCCCGTACATCTCGAACCTGTCGCTGAGCCTCGCCGTCCGAGTCGTCGACCCCCAGACCAACGAGCACCGCTTCGCCCGGGTGAAGATCCCGTCGAACCTGGACCGTTTCGTACCGGTGGCGGGGTCGATGACCTTCGTTGCGCTCGAGCAGGTCATCGCCGCCAATCTCGACGAGCTCTTCCCCGGCATGTCCATCCTCGAGGTCGCCGCCTTCCGGGTCACCCGCAACGCCGACCTCACCCTCGAGGAGAACGAGGCCGACGACCTGTTGGCGGCCGTCGAGGTCGAGCTGCGTCGCCGGCGCTTCGGTCGCGCCGTGCGGGTCGAGATCCAGCACGACATGAGCGACGAGCTCCGCCACCTGTTGATCCGCGAGCTCGACGTCGAGGAAGACGACGTCTACGAGATCGCCGGCCCACTCGACCTGACGGGTCTGTGGGGCATCCACGGCATCGACCGCTCGGACCTGAAGGACCCGCCCTGGCCCGGCATCGCCCCGGCTCGGCTGGTCAACGACGACGAGTCGCCTGCGGACTTCTTCGCCGAGATGCGCCGGTCCGACATCCTCGTGCACCACCCCTACGCCAGCTTCCGCAACACGGTCGAGGCCTTCCTGCGCCAGGCCGCATCCGACCGACGCGTCGTCGCGCTCAAGATGACGCTGTACCGGACGTCGGGCGACTCCTCGATCATCCGGTCGCTGATCCGCGCCGCCGAGTCCGGCAAGCAGGTCGCGGTGCTGGTCGAGCTCAAGGCCCGCTTCGACGAGGCGGCCAACATCGAGTGGGCCAAGGCACTCGAAGAGGTCGGCGTCCACGTGGTGTACGGGCTCGTGGGGCTGAAGACCCACACCAAGACGCTGCTCGTCGTGCGCGAGGACCGCGACGGCCTGCGGCGCTACTGCCACATCGGCACCGGCAACTACAACCCCAAGACGGCCACCATCTACGAGGACGTCGGCCTGTTCACGGCCGATCCCGCAGTCGGGTCCGACCTCAGCCAGCTGTTCAACTACCTCACCGGCTTCGGCCGCGCCGTCGAGTACGAGCGCCTCGTCGTCGCCCCCGATCACCTCCGGCCGGCCTTCGAACGCATGATCGCCGACGAGGCGTCGTACGGCGCCGACGGCCGGATCATCTTCAAGATGAACAGCCTCTCGGACCCGGAGATGATCGACGCGCTCTACGCGGCGTCACAGGCCGGTGTCCAGATCGATCTCGTCATCCGGGGCATCTGCTGCCTCCGGCCCGGGGTGCCCGGGCTGTCCGAGAACATCCGGGTCCGCTCGATCGTGGGGCGCTATCTCGAGCACTCACGCATCTACCTGTTCGGCAACGGCCACGGCCGCGGCCGTCCCCGCTACCTCATCGGTTCCGCCGACCTGATGACCCGGAACATCGACCGGCGGGTCGAGGCGCTGGTGCCGGTCGACGAACCCACGCTGCAGGCCCGCCTCCAAGAGGTCCTGGACATCGCCCTGGCCGACGATCGCCTGGCGTGGGAGCTCTCGGGCGAGGGCCGGTGGACTCGAGCCACCGGCGACGCCGGGGTCGACGCCCACATCACGCTGCAGCAGGCGGCGCTCGGCCGGGCCCGGGTCCTGGAGATCGATGACTGAAGGCCGGGAGTCGCCGGCGGTCGAGGTGTGGGCTGCCGGAGGCGTCATCCGCCGCGGTGCGGGCGACGACGAGCAGGTGGCGGTGGTCCACCGGCCCAAGTACGACGACTGGTCGTTTCCCAAGGGCAAGGTCGATCCCGGAGAGTCGTGGGCCCAGGCTGCGGTACGTGAGGTGTTCGAGGAGGCCGACGTCGTCGCGGTCCTCGGTGTCGAGCTGCCCGCCGTCTCGTACCGCGACCACAAGGGACGGTCGAAGGTCGTGCGCTACTGGGAGATGTCCGTGGCGGTCGAGCTCCCCTTCCGCGCCGATGACGAGATCGACGAGATCCGGTGGCTCGACCGCGATGGCGCTCGGCGGCTGTTGAGCTACGACCACGACCGAGCCCTCCTCGACGCGTTGCCCCGCGACCGTGGAGAACGGCCCGAGACGTCCTGAGACCCCGCGCTCGCGGGCGTGTTCGCCCACTGCTGTACGGCCGTTCACCTCCCGTTCACCTGACCTGGGGCTCGTCGCCACCTCGGCTTCCTACGTTGCGATCGTCGACACGAAGACCCGATCGTTCCCACGTCCCCTCACCCACGGAGGAAGCCCGTTGCGCTCGACGCACCGGTGGGCCACGTTGCCCGCACTGTCCCTGTCCCTCGCCCTCGCCGTCGCAGCCTGCGGCGACAGCGAGACCGTCATCGACGACGGCACGCCTGCCGCTGCTCCGGGAGCCGACGGAGGTGGCGCAGCGACGTCGCTGCCCGACTGCCTGGACTTCGCCGACCTGTATGCCCTGACCGGCCCCGAAGCGACCGGTGTGAGCACGTGGAGCGGTGCCGCGGCCCTGGCCGCCGAGCTCGGATCGACCACGGATCTCCCCGACGAGCCGCTCACCGTCGCCGGGCCCGGCCCCGAGTCCGGCACCTACGACACCTACATCGAGTTCGTCTCCGACGACATCGCCGAGGAACGGGGCGTCGAGTCCGGGGTCCGCAGCGACTACCAGTCGAGCCCCAACGACAACGTGATCGTGCAGAACCTCGAGGCGGCTTCCGGCTCCCTCGGGTGGGTCGGGTATGCGTTCTTCGTGGAGAACCAGGACAAGCTGTCGGCGTTCGAGGTCTCGCACGCGGCCGACGGCGTCGGGTGCACCGCTCCGACACCGGAGACCATCGCATCGGGTGCCTACCCGCTCTCGCGTCCCCTCTACATCTACGTCAACACCGCCAAGGCCGCGGCCAGCGACACGGTGGCGGCCTGGGTCGACGCCTACCTGGGCGACTACTACGACTGCGTGTCCGAGGCCGGATACGTCAAGCTCAGCGACGCCGACCTGGCCGAGACCGTCGCCGCATGGGAGGCCACCGGCCTGGCCGGTGCCTCGGCCTCCGGCGGCAGCGTGAGCGTGTCGGGCTCGTCCACGGTCGAGCCGATCTCGGCCTGCGTGCTGTCGCAGGCAGGGTTCGGCGGCTCGGTCGAGGGCCCCGGAACCGGCGACGGGTTCCAGCGCTTCTGCGCCGGCGAGACCGACATCTCCGATGCCTCCCGGCCGATCAAGGACGCCGAGATCGAGTCCTGCGAGCGTGCCGGTGTCGAGTACGTCGAGCTCCACGTGGCCATCGACGGACTCGCGGTCATGACCGCTGCGGGCTGACGTCAGTCGACGACCCGACCGCTAGCGTGCGGGTGCGTTCCGGGACTCGGAGCGCACCCGCCTGGCCCCACTGCTCCCCATGACCGGGAGCATCCATCGCACCATCGCCCCGAGGAGCATCTTGGCCTCAGCTGCACTCACCGCCGACGACCTGCGCGGCGACCCCCGCCGCAACGCGCGTGAGCGAGCGGTGCGCGTCCTGTTGTTCGCCGCCGCCGACTTCTCGGTCCTCGTCAGCGCGGCCATCGTGTTCTCGCTCGTGCGGGAAGCGATCACCTTCCTCCAGGAAGCCGACCTCTCGACCCTGTGGTCCGACCGGTGGGACCCGCGCAAGAACTCCTTCGACATGCGCACCCTGCTGGTCGCCACGCTCGGGACCACGGCGGTCGCCATGGTCGTGGCCACGCCCATCGGTCTGGGAACCGCCGTGTACCTCTCGGAATACGCTCCGCCCGGGTTCCGCAAGGTGCTCAAGCCGGTGATCGAGGTGCTCGCCGGCATCCCGTCGGTCGTGCTCGGCTTCTTCGCCCTGACCTGGATCGCGCCGAACGTCGTCGACCGGTTCTTCGACCCGACCTCCAGCCAGAACCTGTTGGTGGCCGGCATCGGTGTGGGCATCCTGACCGTCCCGCTGGTGGCGTCGATCTCCGAGGACGCGCTGCGTTCGGTCCCGCTGGCCCTGCGCGAAGCCTCGTACGGAGTCGGCGCGAAGAAGGTGCAGACGGTGTGCCGGGTGGTGATCCCCGCAGCGGTCTCCGGTCTCGTCGCCGCGCTCATCGTGGCCGTCTCACGGGCCATCGGCGAGACCCTCGTGGTCACCATCGCCGCCGGCGGCTCGGGGCAGGCCAGCTTCCCGGCCTCGTTCCCGTCGCCGGAGCTCGTGCTCGAACCCGGCCTCACCATGACCGCGGCGATGGCGACGCTGGCGGCCGGATCCGACCAGGTGGTCGGCCAGGGTCCCTCGTTCCAGAGCCTGTTCTTCGTGGGTCTTCTGCTCTTCGTCTTCACCCTGTCGCTCAACCTCCTCGCGAGCCGCATCGTGCGCCGGCTGCGCCAGGCGTACTGAGGTCGTCCCCGATGGCACTCGCCTCCACCGATGTCACCGTCGCCGCGGTCGCCGACCGCCTCCGCGGCCGCCGCGCCGATGTCTCGGGCCGGGTCTTCCTCGGTCTCCTGCTCGCCGCGCTCGGGCTCACGGTCGTCACCCTGGTCACGTTGCTCGTCAGCGTCACCCAGGACGCCATGCCGGTGCTCCAGGGCGGTGCGGTGCTCGAACGCGAGAAGTCGCCCGACATCGACGCCGAGAACCTCACCGTCACGGTCTTCGGCGAGACCATCCCGTTGGAAGCCCGCGAGGACCCCGTCACCGGCGGCACGCGCTACTACCGGGTCAGCGAGCGAAGCCTCGGCAGCTTCCTGTCGAACGGGGTGAACTTCACCCGCCCGGCCGAGAACGGCATCAGCCAAGGGATCTTCGGCACGCTCGGCATCGCGGTGATGGTCATCCTGTTCGCGCTGCCGCTCGGCATCGGGGCGGCGATCTACCTCGAGGAGTACGCCGCAGACTCGCGTTTGACCCGTTTCATCGACGTCAACATCCGCAACCTCGCCGGCGTGCCGTCGATCGTGTACGGCATCCTGGGGTTCACCATCCTGGTCAAGGCGCTCGGACCGATCACCGGTGGTCGGTCGCTGCTGTCGGCCGGCATCACGATGGCCGTCCTGGTGCTCCCCATCGTCATCATCACCGCGGCGGAAGCCATCCGGGCCGTCCCCGACAGCCTCCGCGAAGCCGGGTTCGGCGTCGGAGCGACGCGCTGGGAGGTCGTGCGCCACCACGTGTTGCCCTACGCCCTGCCCGGCATCCTCACCGGCGCCATGCTGTCGCTGGCCCGTGCGCTGGGTGAGGCTGCGCCGCTCATCCTCGTGGGCGCCCAGACGGGGTTCTTCACGGACCCGACCGGGGCGCTCGACCGCATCACCGGGTCGTTCACGGCCCTGCCCATGCAGGTGTTCAACTTCACCCGCCAACCCGGCGAGATCCTGAAGGTGCAGGCCGCCGCCGGCACCATCGTCATCCTGCTGCTCATCGTCCTCGCGGTGAACGCCACCGGGATCATCCTTCGCAATCGCTTCGAAGCCAAGAGGAGCTGACCGCATGTCGGACACCACCACGAGCACCGGGATGCGAGTTCCCGGCGTCACGCCGACCGACGGCGGAGGCGTGGGCAACGAGGTGTTCCGCCTCGAGAACCTCAACGTGTACTACGGCTCGTTCCGCGCGGTCCGCGACGTCGACCTCGGCGTCCAGCAGAACGCCATCACCGCGTTCATCGGCCCGTCGGGCTGCGGCAAGTCCACCGTGCTCCGGTGCCTCAACCGGATGAACGACCTCATCGCCTCCGCGCGGGTCGAGGGCGGGGTGAAGTACCACGGCATCGACCTCTACGACCCCAAGGTCGACCCGGTCGAGGTCCGTCGTCGCATCGGCATGGTGTTCCAGAAGCCGAACCCGTTCCCGAAGTCGATCTACGACAACATCGCGTTCGGGCCGCGGATCTCGGGCTTCAAGGGAGATCTCGACGAACTGGTCGAGCGCACGCTGCGACAAGCGGCCCTCTGGGACGAGGTGAAGGACCGGCTCAAGGAGTCGGCCATGGGCATGTCCGGTGGGCAGCAGCAGCGGCTCTGCATCGCTCGGGCGCTGGCCACCGATCCCGACGTGCTCCTGATGGACGAGCCGTGCTCGGCGCTGGACCCCATCGCCACGGGCCGCATCGAGGACCTCCTCCAGGAGCTCAAGGAGCGCTACACGGTCGTCATCGTCACCCACAACATGCAGCAGGCCGCCCGCGTCTCCGAGCGCACGGCGTTCTTCACCGCCGAGGTCGACACCGACAACGATCGTCGCACGGGACTGCTCATCGAGTACGACCTCACCGAGAACATCTTCTCGAACCCGGCCGACGAGCGTACCGAGAACTACGTGACCGGTCGGTTCGGCTGAGATGCACCCCATCACCGGTGCCAACGCACTGCCGGCCGGGACGAGCACACTGATCGCAGGTCGATCGCACGACCGCATCGCTGATCACCCCGCCATCGTCCATCTCACTGCGGAGGTCCGCTGAACCATGATCGAGACCCGACGGAGCTTCCACTCGCAGCTCGACGACATCCAGCGCGCCATCACCCAACTGGGGGCCCATGTCACCGAGGCCATCCCGGTGGGAACCGAAGCGCTCCTCGGCAACGACCTGCAGGCGGCGCAGCGGCTGATCGACCACGACGACGTCCTCGACGACCTCGCGATCCAGATCGAGGAGCGCTGCTACAACGTCCTCGCCCTCCAACAGCCGATGGCCAGCGACCTCCGCCTGCTGATCACCGCCATCCGGCTCGCCGCCGAGCTCGAGCGCTCGGGGGACCTGATGGTCAACGTCTGCAAGGGCGCGCGGCGGATCTATCCCAGTGACCTGCCCCCCAACATCCGTGGCCTCCTCCAGAAGATGAGCGAGCAGGCGTCCACCCTGATGCGCATGGCCATGGACGCGTACGCCGAGGGCGATGCCGGCCTCGCCGCCGCGCTCGACGACATCGACGACCGGCTCGACAAGCTGCACGCCGACTACATCCAGGCCGTCCTCACGTGGGGCGCCGACGGCGACATCCAGCATGCCGTCCAACTCGCGCTCATCGGGCGCTACTACGAGCGCATCGGCGATCACGCGGTGAACATCGGCGAGCGGGTCCGCTACATGGTCGACGGCTGGCTGCCCGAGCAGGCGGGCGCTGCACGCATCCAGGCTCGGAAGCCGGCGTGGACCGACGACGGTGCCGACGACCTCGATCCGGCGGGCGCCGACCCAGGAGCCGAACCCGGATGAACCGCAACGAAGCCATCACCCTCGCCGCGGCGATTCCCTCTGGCGTGTGGGTCATCACCCTGCTGGTGTGGTGGCGGTCGCGCCGTCGCATCCGCACGCGGGTCCACGCCGCATCGGCCCGACTCGAGGCCATGCCCCTCGCCGAGGTCCGCCCCCTCGAAGGGACGCTCGCCCAGCTCGAGCGGTCGGTCGACCTCGCGGTCACCAAGGGCGGCGATGCCAGTGCAGCCGAGACCCGCATGGCCCACGCCCTGTCGGCCATCGACGACGGCATCGTGCTGCTCGACGACTCGGGTGCCATCGTGTTCCGCAACGGTTCCGCCGAGGTGTTCCTCGACGCACGGCATGGCGAGGCCATCGTCGAGTCGTCGATCGAGGAGCTCGCCAGCGCGGCGCTTCGCGGCGCGCGAGGCGAACGCACCCTCGAGCTGTTCGGCCCGCCACGTCGCACCCTGGTCCTCTCCGCCGATCCGCTCGACGACGGCCATCGCAGCATCGGCGCGCTGGTCGTGATCGAGGACGTCACCGAAGGGCGACGGGTCGACGCCGTCCGCCGCGACTTCGTCGCCAACATCAGCCACGAGCTCAAGACCCCGGTGGGCGGGATCGGCGTCTTGGCCGAGACGTTGCTCGGTGAGGACGACCTCGGCGTCGTGAACCGACTCGCCCAGCGCATGCACCACGAGGCCATGCGGGCCAGCCGCACCATCGACGACCTGCTCGAGCTGAGCCGCATCGAGGCCGGGGAGTCGTCGCTCCGCGACCCGGTTCCGGTGCATCTCGTCCTGGCCGAGGCGGTCGAGCGCAGCATCACGGCGGCCGAGCAGCGCGGCATCACCCTCGACCTCGAGGAGCCGCCGCGGCGGCTCGGCGTCCTGGGCGATCGGCGGCAACTGGTGTCGGCGATCTTCAACCTGCTCGACAACGCCATCAAGTACAGCTCGCCGGGTTCCTCGGTCACGATCTCGGCCTCCACCGACGGCGAGCACGTCCAGCTCAAGGTGGCCGACCGAGGCGTCGGGATCCCTCGTCGAGACCTCGAGCGCATCTTCGAGCGCTTCTACCGGGTCGACCGGGCTCGCAGCCGCGAGACCGGCGGCACCGGCCTCGGCCTGGCCATCGTGCGCCACGTCGCCGCGAACCACGGCGGCGAGGTCTCGGTCGACAGCCGCGAAGGCGAGGGCACCACGTTCACCCTCACCATCCCCGCCGGCCCCGGTCCGGTGGCGATCTCTGCGTCGCGGGCCGGCTAGGGCGCCGCAGTCCATGTCCGAGGCGACCATCCTCGTGGTCGAAGACGAGGAGTCCTACGTCGAGGCGCTCACCATCGGGCTCGTGCGCGAAGGTTTCCGCGTGCAGGTCGCCCGCGACGGTGCCGAGGCCCTCGACCTGTTCGACGCGGTGAAACCGGACCTCGTGCTCCTCGACGTGATGTTGCCCAGGATCTCGGGGGTCGACGTGTGCCGCGAGCTGCGGAAGCGATCGCGGGTACCCATCATCATGGTCACCGCGAAGGGGTCCGAGATCGACACCGTGGTCGGCCTCGAGGTCGGGGCCGACGACTACGTGACGAAGCCGTACCGGATCCGTGAGCTCGTGGCCCGGATGCGCGCCGTCATGCGCCGCACCGACCACCGCGACGACGATCTGCCCACCGACGCGATGGTGGCCGGCGACGTCGCCCTCGATCCGGAGAAACACGAGGTCCACATCCGCGGCCAGCTCACGCCGCTGCCGCTGAAGGAGTTCGAGCTGCTCCACGTCCTGCTGGCCGACGCCGGTCGGGTCCTGACCCGCGAGCAGCTCATCGACCGGGTCTGGGGCTCTGACTACGTCGGCGACACCAAGACCCTCGACGTGCACATCAAGCGGCTGCGGGCCAAGGTCGAGACCGACCCGTCGAACCCCGAGCGCATCGTCACCATCCGTGGTCTCGGCTACCGGTTCGACCAGGCCGTGACCACGGCCTGACGTCGGCCTCGCGACGGCCTGGCCTCCCGCGGCAGCGGCGCACATCGGCCCTACGATGCAGGCGATGGCTTCCGAGGGCTGGCGCCCGATCTCCGGTCCCCGACAGGGCGCAGAGGCATTCGAACACTCGCACTTCGGCCGGCTCGCCCGCGCCCACGTCGCGGCCGTCGCGGGCGACACGCTGGTGGCCATCGCGCTGGCCGGCACGCTGTTCTTCTCGATCGACCCCACCGAGGCGCGCAGCAAGGTCTTCCTGTACCTCGCGCTCACGATGGCCCCGTTCGCCGTGGTCGCACCGCTGGTCGGCCCGGCGCTGGATCGTGCCGCCGGCGGACGTCGGTGGATGGTCATCGGTTCGTCGGCGCTGCGGGCCGTCGTCTGTCTGATGATGATCGACGACGTCGACTCGTTGCTGCTGTTCCCCGAGGCCTTCGCCCTGCTCGTCCTGGCCAAGAGCTACCACGTCGCCAAGTCGGCCATCGTGCCCTCCACGGTGCACTCCGACGAGGAGCTGGTCGAAGCCAACTCGAAGCTGTCGCTGATCTCCGGGATCGTCGGGTTCGCCGCCGCGGTGCCGGGCGCCCTGGTCCTCCACTTCGGTGGCTCCGAGTGGGTGCTCGGCCTGGCGGCCATCGTCTTCGCCGCCGGCATCGTCACCTCGTGGGGGATCCCCAAGTCGGCGGTGGCCGCCCTCCCCGAGACCGTCGAAGCCAGAGAGGAGCTCCGCAGCGTCGGCGTCCTCCTCGCCGCCACTGCCATGGGCGTGCTCCGTGGCGTCGTCGGCTTCCTGACCTTCCTCCTCGCTTTCGCGCTGCGCACCGACGACTCACCCACCTGGCACTTCGGTGTGATCCTGGCCGTGTCGGCGGTGGGCTCGCTCGCGGGGGCCGGCGCCGCGCCGTTCCTGCGTCAGCAGTTCACCGAGAACCGCATCATCGCCGTGCTGCTCGGCACGGTCTCGGGCATCGGAGTGCTGTCGGCCTGGATGGGTGGGCTGGGTGCAGCGGCGCTCATGGCGGCCACGGTGGGCGTCGGCGCAGCGAGCGCCAAGCAGGCCTTCGACGCCATCGTCCAGCGAGACGCACCCGACGCGAACCGGGGTCGGTCCTTCGCCCGGTTCGAGACCCGCTTCCAGCTCTTCTGGGTGGTGGGCGCCGTGTTGGGCATCATCCCGATGCCGATGTGGATCGGGTTCATCGGTGTGGCCGGCGTGACCGCCTTCGCCGCGGTCTCCTACACCGCGGGAGTGCGAGGAGCCCACGAGGTCCATGCCCGTCGCGAGGGCCGACACCACCCGACGCCACACGAGCTCGGCTTCCACGAGCACCCCACCCGGGAACTCCCACCCACCATCGTCTCGCCCACGGGCCGGTCCACGCCGCCACCGTCGCCGGGCTCGCCGCCGTCGCCTGCGGTGCCGCCGTCCATCGCCACCCCCGATCACACCGACGTCTACGACCGCTGGTCGAGTGCAGAACCGGGCGCCGACCCGGGGACCGACCCCACGGTGGTCGAACGGTCCGACGATCGGTGAGCACTCGCCTCGTCGTCCTCGCCGACACCCACGTCCGACGTGGGTCGCCCCGCCGGCTGCCGGATCCGGCCTACGCCCTGCTCGACGGCGCCGATGCCATCTGGCACGCGGGCGACGTGGTCATCCCCGAGCTGCTCCACGAGCTCGAGGGGTTCGCGCCGGTGACCGCGGTGCTCGGCAACAACGATCATGAGCTGTTCGGTCTGCTCCCGGACCAGGTCGAGGAGACGATCGACGGCGTCCACGTGGCGATGATCCACGACAGCGGCCCGACCGCCGGTCGCGAACGTCGCATGGCCCGACGCTTCCCCGGCGCCGACCTCGTGGTCTTCGGGCACAGCCACCAGCCACTCGACGCGCCCGGCCTCGACGGCCAACGTCTGCTCAACCCGGGCTCACCGACCGAACGCCGGCGGGCCCCCGGGCACACCATGGCCGTCGTCGATCTCGACGCCGGCGCCGTGCGGGTCGACATCGTCGATCTCTGACGCGACACGGCCCGGGTGAGGGGTCAGGTGCCGTCGTCGGGGAGCTCGATGCGGGCGAGCCACAGGCCCGGGGCCGTGATCTCGGCCGGTGTGGGGAGGAAGCGCTCGTCGGCCCACAGCGGGTCGAGGCCCTCGAAGCCCGCGCGCTCGACGACACCGTCGACGAACTCGCTGCCCCGGTCGTAGGTGGCCTGGCCGACCTCGAGGCCGAACAGGCGGGCGACGAAGCGGTCGGACTCGTCGGCCTCGACCCGACGCCGTCGCACGGCCTCCGTGATCATCTGGTAGCTGCCGATGAGCGTGGTGCCGATGTCGTCCATGACGTGGTCGACGTAGCCGACGATGACCGCCACCAGCGCTTCGAGGCGGGGGAGGAGGGCGCGCTGCTCGTCGGTCTGGATGGCGCCGAGCACGACCTCGGGATCGCCGAGGACGTTCTGGAGCTCGGTGATGGCGGCCATGTCGCCGATGTCGAGGTCGGTGAGCTTGTCGACCAGCGCGTTGGAGTCGGGGCGGAAGCCCGAGGCGTACTCGGCGATCATGCGCTCGAGCCCGGCGCGCACGTGAGGCACGGCGAGCACGGCGTGGTGCGTGACCTCGTGCAGACAGAGCCACAGACGCAGGTCCTTGGCATCGATCGACCAGTCGTCGCCGAACGCGTCGACGTTGGGGAGCACCAGCACGAGCTCGTCGGACGGCTGCCGGGGCACCGGGAGGTCGTACTGGCCGAAGCTGCGCTGCGCGAGGTGGCCGAGCATGCCGCCGGCGGTGACGGACAGCATCATCGGAGCCATCGAGCCCATGAGCTGGCCGAGCATGGCCGAGAGCGGATCGCCGGCATCGTCGGGGTCGGGTGCCGACGGGCGGCTCTCGAGCGAGGTCGCGAGGGCCTCGAACAGCGGTCGGTAGGCGTCGAAGCTGCGCTGCACCCACTGCGTGCGGGTCACGGGGATCACCGTGACGCCTCGGCCGGTGACGCTGGTCTCGAGGCCGGTGCGCTGGGTGACGTGGAGGTCGGCGACGCGGGCCAGCGCCTCGATGTCCATGCGGGCGAGCGGGTCGATGTTGGCCTCGCTGCCTCCGGCCGAGGCCAGCTGGACGGCCACCTGGCGCGCCTGGTCCCAGTTGAGACCGCCGCCGCCGGCCCCGCCCATGCCGGCGAACAGCTTGCCGAGATCGCCGAAGAACGGGAGGCCTTCGAACGGGTTGTCGTCGCCAGTTGGACCGGAGCCACTCATCGGTTGCATCGTAGGGCCATGTCGAGAGTCGCGGTCACCGGCGCCGCTGGTCCGGTCGGCCGCCGTGTGGTGGCCCTGCTCCTCTCCGACCCGTCGGTGTCGCAGGTCGTCACGATCGACCGCGATCCCGTCGGGCGCCACCACCACGAGCATGCGAGCGGGCGAGTCGTATCGCACCGGATCCACCTCAAGGGCGACGAACTCGACCCCGCGCTCGCCGGTGTCGACGTGGTGTGCCATCTCGCCGGCTCCGACCCGCTCGAGGGAACCGCAACCGACCACGATCTCCACACCACCACCCGGCTGCTCGACGCCGCCCGGCGTGCCGGGGTCGGTCACGTCATCGTCCGGACGACGGCGGCGGTCTACGGCGCGTGGCCGGACAACCCCGTGCCGCTTTCGGAGACCGCGCCCATCCGGCCGAACGAGGAGTCCGAATGGGTACGGATGCGCGCCCGCATCGAGGACCGCGTGCAGGCCTACGCCGCCGATCCCGACGTGGCGGCCACGATCCTGCGCCCGTGCGTCACCGTGTCGCCCGCCGGTCCCGACGAGCTGGGCCGTGTGCTGGCCGTTGCCCGACTCGTGGCGCCCACCGAGGGAAGTGCACCGATCCAGTTCGTGCATGCCGACGACGTGGCCAGCGCGGTCGACGTCGTCCGTCGGCGACGGGCCACCGGCGTGTTCAACGTCGCCCCCGACGGCTCGTTGGACGCCGACATGGTGCGAGCGCTCGTCGGCGGGTCGCCGCGTTTTCCGCTCCCCATGTCGGTGGCCCGGCGCATCACGGCGTTCGGCTGGCGGCACCGGTTGGTCCCGACGCCGCCCGGGTTCGTGCCCTTCGCCGTCCACCCGTGGGTGGTGGCCAACGACCGCCTCCGCGCCGAGGGCTGGGAGCCGGAGCACACGAACGAGGAGGCCTTCGTCGTCGGCCATGCCGCAGCGCCGTGGGCGTCGATCACCCCGCAGCGCCGTCAGGAACTGGCGCTGGGCATCGCCGCGGCAACGCTCGTCGGCGGGGTCGCCGCGGGTGCGGCGGTCATCCGCCGTCGCCTGCGCTGACCGGTCGGCAGTCGCTCCGGCCACCGGGCCGGGGCCGTCAGGCGGTCGCGCGCTCGGCCAGCACCACGGTGGCCGACCACTCGTCGACGCCCCGACGAATGGTGAGCACGAGCTCGTCGCCCGGCTGGTGGACGCGGAGCGAGCCGATGAGGTCGCTCATCGAGTCGATCGGGGTGTCGCCCACCGCGACGATGACGTCGTCGACCCGGATGCCCGCGGCCTCGGCGGGGCCGCCCGCGCTGACCGAGGCCACGACGGCGCCGCCGGCGAGGCCCATGGCCATCGCGTCCGACGAGGGGAGGTCGCCACCTTCGACGCCGAGCCAGACGTGCTTCACGTGGCCGTGCTCGATGATCTGCAGCGCGACGTGGCGTGCGGTGTCGATGGGCGTGGCCACGCCGAAGCGGCCCTCGCTGCCGCTGGCCGGGACACCGCTGGTGACCCCGATGACGGCGCCCTGCGCATCGAGGAGCGGGCCGCCGGCGAGGGCCGACGTCATCGGGGCGTCGAAGAGGACCATGTCGTGCAACACGGGGCCGTCGGGCAGCTGGAGGCGGCGACCGAGCGCGCTGACCACCCCGGTGGAGACCGTGGTGGACCAGCCGCCGTCGTCGGGCGCGCCCATGGCGATGGCACGGTCGCCGACGCCGAGACCTTCGGTGGTGCCGAACACGGCGGGCCGGAGGTCGTTGGCGTCGACGTGGAGCACCGCGACGTCGGTCGCCGCGTCGGCACCGACGACCGTGGCCGGTCGGGAGGCGCCGTCGTGGGTGCGCACCTCGATGATGGATGCACCGTGGACCAACGTGGCGTTGGTCAGCAGGTAGCCGTCGCTGCGCAGCACGGTGGCGCTGCCGGCGACCATTGCGCCGTCGCGGTCGACGCGGACCGCGGCGATCGAGGGCGCCGTGTGATCAGTGATGACGCCGACCGCGTCGGCATCGGCCGAACCGCGGGTCACCGGTTGGACGGCGACCCGCTCCGAGACGACCTGGGTCCGGTCCGAGAATCCACCGAGCGCCGCGGCGGTTCCCAGGCTGAGGGCGGCGCCGAGCACGGCGGCAGCGGTGAGGGCGGCCATGGCCTGGGGCGAGCGCAGCTGCAGGGCGGGCCCCGCGCTCGCGGTTCCGCCCGATTCGGGGCCGCGCGTCGCCGCCGCCACCTCGGAGGGGTGGCGCCAGATCCGGTCGGCCGCAGGCAGGGGAGGCCGGAACTCGACGTCCTCGTCGAACTCGTCCACCTCGTCCTCGTCGCCGGAATCGCCCGGTTGCATCGGCGGCACGGGTGGGACAGTACCCAGGGCATCTCGGAGATGGAGGTCGGGACCGCTACCGTGAGAGCGACCGAAAACGGTCACGGGCACCACTGCCGGGCACCGCCGCTGTCGGCCACGGCCGAACTCGAAGATCGTAGGGTTGCTGCGATGACGTTGACGGACAAGTTGGAGGCTCCGGCCACCGGCGACGACTGGTTCGCGTTGTCTGCCGCCCCCCTCCCCGCCGACGTGGCCTCCACCTGGGCGATCCGCCCCGATTGCGGCGGCGTCGTCACGTTCGTCGGTGTCGCCCGAGACCACAGCGACGGCCGTCCCGACGTGGGGTCCTTGGAGTACGAGGCCTACGAGAGCCAGGTCGTCCCCCGCCTCGAGCGCATCGCGGCCGAGGCCCGCGCCCGCTGGAGCACCGTCGGGCGCATCGCCATGCTCCACCGCACCGGCGTCCTCGCGGTCTCCGAGGCCGCAGTCGTCGTCGTGGTGAGCGCACCGCACCGCGACGAGGCGTTCGCCGCGGCCCGGTTCTGCATCGACACACTGAAGGCCACGGCGCCCATCTGGAAGAAGGAGACCTGGGCGGCCGGCGAGGCCTGGGGTCTCGAGGGCACACCGGTCGACGAGCCCGAGCGAGTCGGCGCCGATGTCGCTCCGGGCAGCCGCACCGGCGAGGCGGGCCTCTGATGGTCACGATCTTCGTCCTCCTCGTGCTCATCGTCGGTGTCGGCGTCGGTGTCCTCGCCGTTCGCAACCGCACCGAGCACGGCATCGAGTCGGGCATCTCGTCGTTCCGGCGCGAGATGCGCGCCCTCGCCCCCCGCCCCGGCGACCGCGACCTGGCTCGGTCGCCGCACGATCCCGTCGCCGACGACTACCCGCTCGCCCACTTCGAGCAGGACCCCGGGGTGCACCTGCTGAACGACCGCCCCGACGACGTCGACCCCTCGAACCGTGGCCCTGACGCTGCAGGTGACGCGTCCGACGACCCCTTCGGTGGCGGCGAGCCCGGCGACCACGGACGCGGCGGCGACGGCTTCGATGACGACGGCTTCGGTGACGACTGATGGCCCGCGACCTCGCCATCGACCTCGGCACCGCGAACACCCTGGTCTACGCCAAGGGGCAGGGCATCGTGATGAACGAGCCCACCGTGATCGCGCTCAACAAGCGCAACGGCGACGTCCTCGCGATGGGCCGCGAGGCCTGGCAGATGATCGGCCGCACCCCCAGCTACATCATCGCCGTGCGCCCGCTTCGTCAGGGCGCCATCACCGACTTCGACATCACGCAGCGCATGATCCGGCTCATCCTCCAGCGGGCGGGCGTGAACCGGTTCAACCGACCGCGTGTCGTCATCTGCGTGCCGTCGGCCATCACTGAGGTCGAACGCCGGGCGGTCATCGAGGCCGCCCGCCGCGCCGGCGCCGCCGATGCGCAGCTGCTCGAACAGCCCATGGCCGCGGCCATCGGCGCCGAGCTCCCGATCCACGAACCGGTGGCCAACATGGTCATCGACGTCGGCGGCGGCACCAGCGAGACCGCCCTCATCAGCCTGGGCGGCATCGTCGCCCTTCGGGCCGTGCGGGTCGGCAGCTTCGACATCGATGCCGCCATCCAGGGCTACGTACGACGCGAGTACGGCATCGCCATCGGTGAACGCACGGCCGAGGAGATCAAGATCGCCATCGGTTCGGCATGGCCGGTCGACGACGACGTCCGTGCCGAGGTACGTGGCCGCGACCTCATGACCGGTCTGCCCAAGACCGT
This sequence comes from Acidimicrobiales bacterium, assembly GCA_041618235.1. Taxonomy (GTDB): domain Bacteria; phylum Actinomycetota; class Acidimicrobiia; order Acidimicrobiales; family Salinilacustritrichaceae; genus Salinilacustrithrix. The sequence continues at coordinate 19,466 of JBFJNI010000019.1, read as the reverse complement.
CATCCTCACCACGCCAGAGGTGCGAGAGTCCATCGCCGAACCGGTGACCGCCATCATCGACTCGGTCATCGCCTGCCTCGGCAACGCGCCGCCCGAGCTCGCCCACGACCTCATCGGCCAGGGCATGTACCTGGTCGGCGGCGGCGGCATGCTCAAGGGCCTCGATGTGCGCATCGCCGTCGAGACCGACATCCCGGTGACCTTGGTCGAGCAGCCGCTCGAGGCCGTGGTGTACGGCGCGGGTCGGTGCATCGAGAGCTACGACGACCTCAAGGTCATGTTCATGGGTGGTCGTCTGTAGACGCAGCGTGCGGGACTGACCGGGGCAATTCGGGCGAGGGCTGCGAAACGCTCGTTCGCGATGTCGAATTCCGCTCGAAGCCGTGACGTGTGTCGACTCGCCGCAGCGAGCGGTGTAGCGTTCCTCCACTAATGACGGCGCGTCAGTAGGGGGAACCGGCTCGTCCGGTCCTGCGCCGCCGAGGAACACGACCGACCGCTCCACGCGGGCCGCCCAGGGGGAGAACACCATCGCCGCGCTACTCGACGTCAACGCGCTCACCGTCCGATTCGGCGGCATCGTCGCGCTGAACGACTTCACCTTCTCGGTGCAGACCGGGGAGATCTGTGGCCTCATCGGCCCGAACGGCGCGGGCAAGACCACCGCCTTCAACGTGGTCAGTCGTATCTACGACCCGGCCAGCGGCACGGTGACCTTCGACGGCGTCGACATCCTGTCGACGCCACCGCACGGCATCAGCCAGCTCGGCATCTACCGCACGTTCCAGAACCTGGCGCTGTGGCCGGGCATGACCGTGCTCGACAACGTCATGGTCGGGGCTCACGCCCGCTCCAAGCAGAACGCCCTCACCTCCGCCCTGCGCATCGGTACCCGCCGCGAGGAACGGGAGCTCGAGGAGAAGGCCTGGAACGCGCTGGCCGAGGTCGAGCTGGTCGAGGTCGCCTACCACCCCGCTGCCGGCCTTCCCTACGGCACGCTCAAGCGCATCGAGCTCGCTCGGGCGCTCGTGGGCGAGCCCCGGATGCTGCTCCTCGACGAGCCGGCCGCCGGCCTGACCCACAGCGAGGTCGATCACCTCGCCGACACCATCAAGGGCCTGCGCGATCGTCACGATCTCACCGTGCTGCTCGTCGAGCACCACATGGGCATGGTCATGGGCATGTCCGACTCGCTCGTCGTCCTCAACTTCGGGCAGCGCATCGCCGCGGGCGACCCGCGCGAGGTCGCGCAGGACCCCGCCGTCATCGAGGCCTACCTGGGGAGTTCCGAATGAGCGCCAGCACCGATGTCACCGAACCCCGGCGTCTGCTGGAGGTGCACGACATCCGTGCCGGGTACGGCCCGGTCCGTGTGCTCCACGGCATGGACTTCCACGTCGACGAAGGCGAGGTCGTGGTCATCCTCGGCGCCAACGGCGCCGGCAAGACCACCACCATCCGAGCGCTGTGCGGGATGATCGAGACCACCGGTTCGGTCAAGCTCGAGGGCGAGGAGCTCGTCGGACTCGACACCGCGGACATCGTCCGCAAGGGCGTGGCCCACGTGCCCCAGGGTCGGGGGACGTTCCCCGAGCTCACCATCGAGGAGAACCTCAGCGTCGGCGCCTTCGTGCGTACCGACAACGAGATCCGCGACGACATCGAGGCGTGGTACGAGATGTTCCCGGTGCTCGGCACCCGCCGCAAGCAGCAGGCCGGCAGCCTCTCGGGCGGCGAGCAGCAGATGCTCGCCGTCGCCCGGGCGTTGATGAGTCGACCCAGCGTGTTGTTCCTCGACGAGCCGTCGCTCGGCCTGGCGCCGATGCTGGTCGCCGACCTGTTCACGAAGTTCGGGGAGATCAACCGCGAGCGCGGCACCACGATGCTGGTCGTCGAGCAGAACGCCCAGCTCGCACTGGGCATCGCCAACCGGGCCTACGTGCTCGAGTCCGGGCACATCGTCAACTCGGGGAGCGCCGACGAGCTCCGAGCAGACGACTCCATCCGCAAGGCCTACCTCGGAGTCTGACGTGGACCTCTTCCTCAATCGTGTGTTCGACGGCCTCGAACAGGGCATCACCTACGGCGGCATCGCCTTGGCACTGGTGCTCATCTTCAAGGCCACGACGCTCATCAACTTCGCCCAGGGCGAGCTCGCCATGCTGGGCGCGTTCCTGGTCTACGTCCTGTCGGTCGAGCAGGGCCTCGGTGTCTGGCTCGCCATCCCGGTGGCGATGCTCCTCTCCGCCCTGCTCGCCGCCGGCGTCGAGCGAACGCTGATCCGGCCATTCGATCCCGCCGACCACCTCCCGCTCGTGATCATCACGTTGGGGCTGTTCCTCGTCATCAACTCGGCGGCCGGCATCATCTGGCAGTTCAACCCTCGGGCGTTCCCCGGCATCTTCCCGTCCGGCAACGCCCTCCGGATCGGCGAGGCCACCCTCACCTGGAACACCGTGTGCATGGTCGGCTCGGTCCTGGCGGTGCTGCTCCTGGTCGAGCTGCTCCTCAACAAGACCAAGATCGGCCTCGCCTTCCGGGCCGTGTCGTCCAACCTCGAGTCGTCGCAGCTCGTCGGCATCCGCGTCGGACGCACGCTCCAGCTCGGCTGGGCCATCGCCGCGGCCATCGGCACCTTCGCCGCCACGGTGTTCGTGGCCCGCCCGATCCTGTTCCTCGAGCCCACCGCCATGCTGCGGGTACTCATCTTCGCCTCCGCTGCCGCGGCCCTCGGCGGGCTCGACAGCCTGCGGGGTGCCATCGTCGGCGGCCTCGTCGTCGGGCTCATCCAGTCGCTCGTCGTGGGCTACATCGAATTCATCCCCAACGAGTTGAGCCTCACCATCGCCTTGCTGGTGATCCTGGGAGTCCTCCTCGTCCGACCTGCCGGCCTGTTCGGCACTGCCCGGGTGGAGCGCGTATGACCACAGCGACCGACCATGACGCCACCAGCGACGTCGAGACGCCCCCGACGGCGCCGGCGGCCGGCTCGTCCGGCCTCCCGCGGCTGATCGAGCACGGGTCGCGGGCCCATCTGATCTACCGCATCGTCGGCTGGGCGAGCTTCGTGCTCGTGGCGGTCCTGGTGCCCTTCATCGTGGCGACGCCGGTGGTCTTCGGCGTCGGCGACTCCAAGTTCACCATCGGCATGGAGAACCTCAACCACGGCATCGCGTACATGGTCGCCGTGCTGGGCATCAACTTCCTGATCGGCTACACGGGCCAGATCTCCCTGGGCAACTCGTTCTTCCTCGGCATGGGCGCCTACATCACGGCGATCCTGGTGGCCGACTACGAGTGGTCGTACTTCCTCACGCCCCTCGTGGTGATCCCGGCCTGCTTCGTCGTCGGCTTCGTCGTGGGCATCCCGGCGCTGCGGATCCGTGGGCTCTACCTCGCGCTGGTCACCCTGGCGCTCGCCGTGGTGTTCCCGTCGCTCGTGAAGCTCGACAGCCTCGCCGACAAGACCGGCGCCTCCAACGGCAAGGTCGTCCGGTCCGAGCTCAACTCACCCATCGACTTCGAGGGCTTCGGCGACAGCCTGGCGCGCATCAAGGGCATCGGTGGATGGTTCAGCGGCATCGGCAGCCGCCAGGAGAACGCCATCTGGAGCTACGTGCTCGTCACCCTGATCGCCGCGCTGTGCTTCCTCGTGGCGTCGAACATGCGCCGGAGCCGCTTCGGTCGAGCCCTCGTGGCGATCCGCGACAACGAGACCGGCGCCGCGGTCAGCGGCGTCAACCTGGCGCTCTACAAGACGGTGGCCTTCGGCGTCAGCGCAGCGCTCTGCGGCATGGGGGGCGTGCTGTTCACCATGGCGGTGGGCACGCTCTCTCCCGACACCTTCGGCATCAACCTCGCCATCTTCTTGATCGTCGGCTTGGTCGTCGGCGGCGTCGGCACGACCTGGGGCCCCGTCATCGGTGGTCTGGTCATCATCTTCGTTCCCCATCTCACCTCGCAGGTGCGCTCGATCAACGGCTACGAGCTCACCGGCGACCGGCCCTACGGAACCCTGTTCCTCGGGCTGCTCTTGATCGCCCTCACCTTCGTGCTGCCGGGTGGCGTCGTCGATGGCTTCCATCGATTGCGCAGCCGGTTCGTCCGGGTGGTCCGCACCCCACCGAAGGAGCTCCTCACCGGACGGTGACGGCGATTCCACCACCACCACCACCGAAACCACATCCAGTCCCTGATTCCCGAACCAATGGGAGAACACAAGAAATGCGTAGTTCCAAGCGATTGCTCCGGTTGTTGGCGGCCCTCCTCGGGCTCGCCCTCATCGCGGCAGCATGTAATTCAGACGACGACGACACCGCGACCGACGACGGTGATTCCGGCGACTCGGGCGACTCGGGCGATTCGGGCGACCCGAACGTCATCGAGCTCGGCGGGGGTGCAACCCTCGACCTGAGCGACTGCCCCGACGACTGGAGCGACGACGCCGGCGTCAGCGACGACACCATCACGCTGGCCATGTCGCTGCCCCAGTCCGGCGCGCTGGCTGCCTTCGGCGCCATCGGCGAGGGCATGAACATCTACTTCGACCAGATGGAGCCGATCGACGGCAAGACCATCGAGCTCGACCTGCGTGACGATGCTTACGACCCGGCCCGCACCAGCACCAACGTCGAAGAGGTGGCACAGACCGAGGATCCGCTCGGCTTCGTGTACATCATCGGCACGCCGAACAACCTGGCGGTCCGCGACTTCACCGACGAGGAGTGCATCCCGCAGCTGTTCAACTCGACCGGCTTCCCCGCCTGGGGTGACCCCGAGACGTACCCGTGGACCATCGGTGGCCTCCTGGCCTACAACACCGAGGCCCGCATCTGGTGCGAGAACATCGTCGACGATCTCGGCGAGGGCGCAACCGTCGCCGCCGTGTTCATGAACAACGACTTCGGCAAGTCGTACCAGACCGAGGTGCAGAAGTGCGCCGCCGACGGCCTGATCGACCTGGTCGAGGACGTGGTCCATGACCCCGCCGCCCCGGACATCACCAACGAGATGACCACGGCTGCGGGCTCGGGTGCCGATGCCTTCATCTTCGGCTCCACCGCGGCGTTCTGCCCGCAGGCTGCCGTCGCTGTGGCGCAGTCCGACTGGGACCCGATCTTCTACATGTCGAACACGTGCTCCAACACGGCCGCGTTCCTCGACCCGACCAAGGGTGCCGCCGACGGCATCCGTATGGCCTCGAACGTGAAGAACTTCACCGATCCGGCCTACGCGGATGATCCCGACGTCCAGGCGGGCAACAAGATCCTCGAGGACGCCGGTCGCTCGGCGGCCGAGGGCTCGCTGTCCACCGGCATCCTCTTCGCCCAGAACGTCGATCAGCTCCTCCGGGACACCTTCGACAACGAGGGCAAGATCGCCCGGTCGACCCTCATGAAGACGGTTTGGGGCTGGGACTACTGCAACCCCCTCCTGCTCGACGGCATCTGCTCCAAGACCGACGGCGCCAACGACGCCTACCTGGTCGAGGGTGCTCGCATCGAGGAGTACAAGTACGACGCCTCCACCGAGAAGGGCTCGTTCTCGGCCCTGACCGACCTGATCAGCGTCGAGGGCAAGACGGGCTCGATCACCAAGCCCGGCGGTTCCTGATCCGCACCTGACCCGCTGCTGCGGGTCACCGAGCTGACCGCGATGCCCGGTTCCGCGATGCGGGGCCGGGCATCGTCGCGTCAGGCCAGCAGGTCCTCGGCGGCTTGGCGGACCTGACGGTCGCGGTCCTCGAGCGCTCGGCGCAGTGCCGTGTCGACCTCGGGGCCGTCGAAGGCCGCGAGGGCGACCACCGCCCGCCGCCGGATCGTGGCGCGCTCGCCGAAGGCCGCCAGCACGGCGGGGAGGCCGGCCGGGTCGCCGACGGCGCCGATGGCGGCGACCGCGGCTTCGCGGACGAGGTGCTCGGTGTGTCCGGTGGCGATCTCGGCCAGTGCCGGGCCGACGCCGGGTTCGGGCGGTTGCCGCTCGCCACACGCCCAGGCTGCGGTCTCGGCGACGACCGGGTCGGGATCGCGCAGCATGCCGAGGATCGACGGCGGCTGGTCACCGGGGACCTGAGCCACCACCGCCAGCGCCCGCCGGCGAACGAGCGGCGACGCATCGTCGAGCGCATCGGCGAGGACGTCGGGGCCGGCGCGGCCGAGGCGGTGCAGCGCTCCGAGCGCAGTGGCCCGGACGTCGGGGTCGGGGTCGGCCCACGCGTCGACGGCGGCGTCCACGTCGCCGGTGTGTCCGGCCAGCGCGGCCGTGCGCCGGCGAGCAGCTCGATCGGGACCGGTCGGCGAGGTCACCCGATGGTGTTGCCGAGCACCTCGGCGACGGCGCCGATGATGGCGCCCAGGATCGCGGCGATGGACACACCGACGACCACGACGATGACGGCGATGAGGCCCAGGCTCACCAGCCGGCGCCAGATCGGGGGTCGGATGACGTCCTGGTAGCGCCCCTCGACCGCGGTGTACGCCTTGGGCACGCGGCCCCGATCGATGCGGCGCGGCAGCGCATCGGCGCGCTCGAAGCGGGGATCGGGGCGGTCCGCGACGGCGGGCCGTCCGGTGGCGACGAGGGGCAGGGGGGTCCCGACCGCAGGGATCGCGGGCTGGCCGCGCGGCGGTGTCGGCTCGGGGGTACGAACCGGCATGAACGGCTCCGGCTCGGGCGCCGGCGTCGGGTCGGAGGGGGAGGGCTCGTCGGGCGCGCCGGCGCGTGGGCCGGCCGCGTCATTCGTGGCAGGCTTGGGCTTCTCGGCCAGGGACACCGCCAGCAGGCCGACGCCACCTCCGAGGACCACGAGCAGGATCAACGTGAGCACTGAGCAGACGATGGTACCGGGGGAGACCTCGGGCGTCGGTGAGCCGCCTTCGGTGCCGCCGGCTGCCCAGCGCCGTCGCTGGCTGTGGTGGGTGCTCGGCGGCGTGATCGTGTCGCTGGTCGGCGCGGTCATCGCGTCGTTCAACATCACGATCCAGTACTACGAGTTCCACCCCGGCTCGGCTCGGCCCACCGCGCCGCTGGTGGTCGCCGACGACGTCGAGGTCTACGTCCCGGCCAGCGACATCGCATTCACCACCGTGTCGCTCCGTCGCAGCACGATCGGCTCCTACGTGCTGGCGTGGTTCGACGACGACGTCCAGGTCGTCGAGGAGCGGGCGGTCCTGGGCGATCGCTCGCCCAGCGAGAACCGTCAGTTCAACCTGCAGCTCATGGACACCTCGAAGCAGGACGCCATCCGGGTCGCCCTGATCGAGCTCGGGTACGACGTGCCGGTCGAGATCGACGGGGTCGTGGTCATCGGTGTCGAAGTAGGCGCTCCGGCCGAGGGGGTCCTGGAGCCGGGGGACACCATCGTGTCGATCGACGGGGAGACGCTCGGGCTGGTCACCGACACCTCACGCATCCTGGCCGAGAAGGGCCCCGGCACCGTCGTGACCCTGGGCGTCGACCCTCCCGATCGATCCGGTGTCCGCACGGTCGAGATCGAGCTGGCTGCCGCGGCCGACGACCCCACACGGGGGTTCATCGGGGTGCGCCTCCAGCCCCGCAGCCCGGTCTACGACTACCCGTTCCCCATCGACATCGACTCGGGCAACGTGGGCGGCCCCTCCGCCGGGCTGGCCTTCACGCTGGGCGTCCTCGACGTGCTCACCCCCGGCGAGCTCACCGGCGGCCAGCGGGTGGCGGTCACGGGCACCATCGACTCGGCGGGCAACGTGGGCGAGGTCGGCGGTGTGGCGCAGAAGACGGCCGCCGTCCTGGCGGCCGGCTACGACGTGTTCCTCGTCCCGAGCGCCGAATACGACCAAGCGGTCGAACGGGCCGGAGATGACCTCCAGGTGATCGCAGTCGATACGCTGCGTGAGGCCTTGGACGCGCTCGCGTCCCTCGGAGGCAGTGGTCTGGGGACCACCTCCGGGTCGGGTTGATCCATTCGACGAGGTACTCACCGGGGCGATGACCACCGAAGCGGCGCAGCTCCAGTTCGCAGCGGAGTTCACGCTCTTCATCGCGTCCCTGGCCGCCCTCGCGGTCACGGCGCTCCGGCCCGACCTCCTGTTCCGGCGCCCGCTCGGCCGCGTCGCCTTCGCCGGCGGTTCCGTCGCGCTGGCCACGGCGGCCTTCCTGCACGGCTCGCTGCTGCTCGACACGGCCGACGATCCGCTGCTCGTGGCGCTCCGTGGCTCGGGCATCCTGCTCCTCGGCGGCTCGCTGCTGCGCTGGGCCGGGCCCGTCAACGGGCGGCTCCTCGCCGCCACCGGCGTCGTCGGCCTCGCCATCGCCGAGGTGCTCACGGTGTACGGCGACGCCCCCACCGGCGACGCCGTCCGCGGCATCGGCGCGCTCGTCTTCGGCATCGCGCTGGTGATCGTGGCCCGACAGGCCATCGCAGCCCGGGTCGCCACCGCCACGGCCGGCGTCGTCCTCCTCGTCATCACCACGCTCGCCATCGCGTTGTCGGTGGTCATCGCCGACAACGTCGCCGACGAGGCCGCCCGCCGCTACGGGGCCCGTGGCGAGACCGAGGCGCAGACCATCTCGGGCACCAGCGACGACGCCGAGGCCGAGGCCACGCTGCTGGCCAGGACCTTCGGCCCCCGTCTCGACCAGCTCCGTCAGCTCGCGGCCGGCAGCGGTGACCCTGCGGAGCTCGAAGCCGCCGAGCAGTCCATCCGCCAGCTCCTCGTCTTCTATCGCACCGAGTTCCTCCGCGACCCGTTCAGCGGCCCGCTCATGGTGGTGGGGCCGTCCACCGGGACGTCGCTCACCGACATCGACGCGACACGTGTCGTGCAGACCGAGCTCGCCGGGTCGGCGGTGGTGGCCGAGGTGCTGCGCACCCGATTGGTGGCCAGCGACGTCGCGGTCGTCGGCGACCAGGTCCTGGCGATGGGCGCCGCTCCGGTCACCGATCCCGAGACGGCGGAGTTCCTCGGCGTCGTGGTGGTGACGTCGAGGGTCGACGAGCAGCTGCTCGACAGCAGGGTCATCGACCCCGCCTCGGTCGAGCAGGAGCTCGGGCTCGCGGTGGCCGACCGCTCCCGTGTCTACGCGTCGGCGGGGCGTCAGCCCAGCCTGGCCACCAACCTCCGGTTGGCCTCCGATTCGCTCCGCGAGGGCGAGCGACGCACGGCCGTCGACGGCGATCGCTTCGTGGTGGCGGTGCCGGTCTTCGACGATGGTGGCGAGCCCTTCCTCGCCATCGCGGTCTCCGTGCCCGAGGCCCGCATCGACGCCATCCGCCAGGACCTCTTCCGCCTGCTGTTCATCGCCGCGCTCGGAGCCGCGCTGGTCACGATGATCCTCGCCGGGTACGCCGGCAACCACATCGGTGCCGGCCTCGACACGCTCACCGCGGCGGCCGCCGAGCTGCGGAGCGGGCGATTGACCGCCCGTGCCCGGCTCGAGACCGAGGACGAGCTCGGGGTGCTGGCCACCACGTTCAACCAGATGGCCGTCTCCATCGAGTCGATGACCGACGACCTCCGATCTGCAGCGGACGACGAGGCCGCGCTGCGCGCCCGTCTCGAAGGCGTCGTCGGCGGCATGGGCGAGGCGCTCGTCGCCGTCGACGATCGCGGTCGCATCACGGACTTCAACGCCGCGGCCGAGGAGCTCATCGGGGTGCCGGCACGCGATGCCATCGGTCGCAGCATCGACGCGGTGTGTCGCATCACCGGTCCCGACGACGTCGACCTGACCTCCCGCTTCGTCCAACCCGTCGTCGACTCGTGGAGCGAGGCGGCCGAGGTCGTCCCGCTCCAGGGCGCACCCGTCCCGGTCGCGGTCTCGGCCGGGCCCCTGCGTGGCGCGGCCGGCGTGCTCACCGGAGCCGTCTTCGTGCTGCGCGACGTGCGCCGCGAGCGCGAGATCGAGCAGATGAAGACCGAGTTCATCGCCAACGTGAGCCACGAGCTCCGCACGCCGCTCACGCCGGTGAAGGGGTACGCCGACATCCTCTCCAAGCGCGAGCTGCCCACCGACAAGGTCCAGCAGTTCGCCACCGAGATCCTCAACGGCGCCACCCAGCTCGAGCGGGTCACCGATCAGCTCGTGCAGTTCGCCACCTTCGCGGCCGGCCGGTTGCAGCTCCAGGCCGAGCCGGTCACCGCCCGCGACCTCCTCGATGCGCTGGTCGACCGGTGGACGGGTCGCATCCCCGGGTCGCACCAGCTCACGCGCCGCATCGCGAGAGGCACGCCGCCGGCGCTGGTCGATCGTCGCTACGTCGACCGAGCCCTCGACGAGCTCATCGACAACGCCGTGAAGTACTCGCCCGACGGCGGCCGCATCCGGGTCTCGGCCGAGGTGCACGAGAACGGGCACGGGCCCACGTTGATGATCTCGGTCGACGACCAGGGCGTGGGCATCGACCCCGAGCGCCGCGAGGCGATCTTCGACGACTTCGCGCAGGGCGATGGTTCGGCCACGCGCCGCTTCGGCGGCCTCGGCCTCGGATTGGGGCTGGTGAACCGCATCGTTCGGGCCCACGGCGGCGAGCTGGTCTGCGACAGCACGCCGGGCAGGGGCACGACGGTGCGCATCCTGCTGCCCCTCGGAACCGCCGACGTCGGAGACGACGACGCATGAAGGCGAACCGTGGCACCCTCACCGCGCTGCTCGGGGCGGTCGCCGTCCTCGTCGTCGTCGCCGTCGTCGCGATCACCTGGACGGACGACGACCGGCCGGGCCCCGACGAAGCCCGCCTCGTCGTCCGCGGCTCGGTCACCGTCACCAGCCCCGGCGGCTCGTCCGAGACCGTCACCGACTCGACCACCGTCGACTTCGGCGACGTCGTGGTGGTCGACGAGGGCAGCGCCACGCTCGAGCTGGCCAGCGGCGCCACCTACGAGCTCCGGTCGGGGTCGGTCGGCACCGAGGTCCGGGTCGGTCTGCCACCCGAGCTCCTCGCCGGTGACCTGCTGCTGGCCGACGGCTTCCCCGCGTCGGTGAAGCTCGACACCGCCACCGTGTCGGCCCAGGGCGCGCTGAAGGTCGTGGCCGGAGACGAGGTCGCCGCCGCCTACGCGGGCCGCACCCGCATCGCCGGTGTCGGCGCGCTCGACGAGGTGCTGGGCCTCCGCCAGGTCGTCCTGAGCCCCACCGCGTCGGCGGAACCCTTCGAGTACGACGGCAGCGACGGCTGGGATCGACGCTTCCTCGGCGAGGCGATGGCCTTCGGCAGCCGGCTCGAGGCGCTGGCCCGCGGCTACACGGCCAACCTGGCATCCGGCGGTGGCCGCACCGCCAGCTTCTACGAGTCGGTGCTTCCCGCGCTGCGGACCGAGCGCGAGTTCAGTGGCGACCTGCTCGACGACGATCGTCCGCCCGGCGAGACGCTGGTGGGCGCCGCCATCGCCGTCCAGGGGCGCCGCGGCACCTTCCGCGACCGGTGGAACCAGATCTTCGCGTTCCGTGATGCCGGTGCGGCGTGGGGAATCGTCGCGCTCGACCAGGGGGTGTCGTCGGCTCCGCTGCTCGACTCGATCGAGCTGGCCATCGGCGAGTCCCCGTTGGTCGGCGACCCCCGACCGACCACGTCGACGTCGACCACCACGTCGACCACCCGGCCCGGGACGCCGACCACGACCTCGTCGACCACGACGACGTCGACCACGACCACCACCGTGCCTCCGGGCGGCGGGCCGCTCGACCCCGTGCTCGACCCGGTGCAGCAGATCCTCGACGACGTGCTCGGGGCGCTGGGACTCTGATGGACCAGACCGCAACGGGCCGCCATGTGCTCCTCGTCGACGACGAGGCCGACATCCGTGAGCTGTGCCGCATCAACCTCGAGCTCCGCGGCTGGACGGTCAGCGACGTGGACGCTGCCTCTGGTGTCCGCGACGCCATCGACCAGCAACGCCCCGATGTCGTGGTGCTCGACCTCCGGATGCCCGGCGGCGACGGTTGGTCGGTGCTGGCCACCCTGAAGTCCGACGAGGCGACCGCCGACCTCCCGGTGGTGCTGCTCAGCGCCGACGGCCGGGCGGTCGAGGTCCTGGGGTGTTGGGAACCGGGCTTGCTCGAGCTCGTCGAGAAGCCGTTCCTCCCGGCCACGCTCCTCGCGGCCGTCGACCGTGCCGGCGCCACCACGGTCGACCCGGTCGACCACGCCAGCCGAGTCCTCTCGGAGCTCCGCAGCGGCTGAGGGTCACCGGATCGGGGTGGGTGCAGGCATAGGGTCTGTGGAGATGATCGACGACGATCCGCGCATCGACCCCGACGACCTACGGGCCGTTCGGTTCCCCGGCTCGCGTCGCCGCTACGAGGCGCCGGCCGTCGACCAGTTCCTGACCTCGCTGGTCGATCGCATCGCCGCCACCAACGCGCTGGTCGACGAACTGCGGCAGCGCTTGGCCGACGCCGAGCAGGCGGGCCCTGCCGAGGCCGCCTCCTCCGCCGAGTCGACGTCGCCGTTCGACCGGCCCGACCTGTCGGCGATGTCCGACGACGAGCTCGTGGGGCTCGTGGGCACCGAGACGGCGCACGTCCTCTCGACCGCCCGACGGGCCGCCGAGGAGATCCGCACCAAGGCCGAGGAAGCGGCGGCTCGGGTCATCCGCGAAGCGACGGCCAGTGCCCAGTCGACCATCGAGGAGGCCGAGACCGCCTCGGCCGAGCTGCGGGCCGAGGCCGAGTCCGCCCACGCCGACGCCACGGCCGCGGCCGAGGCCGAGGTCGCCGAGCTGCGGGCCACCGCCGCCGACGAGGTCGAAGCCATCAAGGCGGCGATGCGTGAGCAGGCCGACGAGGCCGGCGAGTCGGCCGAGGCTGTCCGGGCCGAGGCCGCCGAGGACGCCGAGCGCATCCGCGAGGAAGCACGCGACGAGGGCCGGTCGATGGTGCAGGAGGCCAAGGCTGTCCGGTTGCGCGTGCTCGACGATCTCCAGCAACGTCGTGACATCGCCCGAGCGCAGGTCGAGACCCTGCTGGCCGGCCGCGCCCGGCTGCTCACCGCCTACGAGCGCGTCCGGGCCGACCTCGAGCTGGCCACCACCGAGCTCGAGGCCGCCGGCCCCGAGCTCGACCCCGACGACGGCGCCGACGAGCTGATCGCGCCGCTGCTCGACGCCGACGAGCCGGCGGAGACCGCGACGGTCGACGAGACCCCGGCGGAGGCCGTGGGGGAAGAGGTCGCCGACGATGACGATGCGGACGACGCGATCGACCGAACCGACGCCGTCGAGGAGCCCCGGCGAGTCGACGAGGCGGACGCACCGGCCGACGAGACGACTGGCGAAGCCCCCGTCGCGGTCGAGGGCCCGGTGGCGGCACCCGACGACGAGACCCCGGCCGACGATTCCGACGTCGACGAGACCGACGTCGACGAGACCGAGCTGGTCGCCGACGTGGTCAGCGACGAGACCGTCACCGACGACGCCGCCGATGCCGCCGAGACCATCGAGGTCGCCGATGCGGAGGTCGCCGCGGACTCCGATGCCGACGGCGCGGACGAGGGCGAGGAGCGAGACGTCGACGCCCTGTTCGCCCGCATCCGGGCCGAGCGGGCCGAATCCGTCGCCCGGGCCCAACGCGTGCTGTCAGGTGAGTCCGAGGTGGCCGCCCCGCCGCCGCCGTCCGACGACGACTCCGCCGCCACCGACGAGCAGCCCGACGCCCCGTCCACCGATGCCCCGTCCACCGACGACCTGGCGGCACTCGACCGCGATGCCCCCACCGGCGACGTCGACCACGTGCCGTCCGAGTTCCTCGCCCCCGACCCGATGCTCGAGGCCCGTGCGGTCGTCATCGACGAACTCGACGCCAAGCTCTCCCGAGCGCTCAAGCGTCACCTCGCCGACGAGCAGAACGAGGTGCTCGACGGGCTGCGCCGCAGTCAGTCCACCGACATCGCCGAGCTCCTCCCCGCAGCCGCGGCCCACGTCGCCGGCTACGCCGAGGTCGCTCATCGGGCGCTCGATGCGGCGGCGACCGCCGGAGCAGCCACCGTCGATGCCGATGCGACGATCGACGTCAGCGAGTTGGCCGACAAGCTCGGCGCTGCGCTGGTGGAGCCGTTCCGTCGACGCATCGAGCGGGCCGCGGCCGAGGTCGACGGCGACGCCGACGAGCTCGACGAACGCCTCCGGGCCGTGTACCGCGAGTGGAAGGTCAGCCACATCGGTGCAGCCACCACCGACGCGCTGCTCTCGGCGTACGCCCAGGGGCAGATGGGCGCCGCGCCCGCGGGCTCGTCGGTCCGGTGGCTCATCGATCCCCAGCAGGGGCCGTGCCCCGACGCGCAGGACAATGCACTGGCCGGCGCCGTCGCCGCCGGCGACGCGTTCCCCACCGGCGACACTTGCCCCCAGGCGCATCCGGGGTGCCGCTGTCTGCTGGTCGTCGAGACCTGAGCCCCGCGTCCATGGCCCGCCCGCCCGGACGCTTCGGATGTCGCGCCGTGGTCGCGCACGCTCCTCGGTAGGATCGGCGGCCACATGCGCCCTCCGTCTGACATGCCACCGCCCCGTCCCGTCGTCGAGCGGCTCCCGGGTTCCAATCGCGGCCGGACCCTCGCCATCATCGTGGCGATCGCCCTGTTCGTGCTGATCACGTCGCTACGCGGCATCGCCGGCTTCTACACCGATTACCTCTGGTTCGACTCCCTCGGGTTCGACGGGGTCTGGTCCGGTGTCCTCGGCGCCAAGGTGTCGCTGGCGGCCATCTTCGTGGCGACCTTCTTCCTGGTCTGCTGGGTCAACCTCTACATCGCCGACCGGCTCGCGCCCAGCTTCCCGCCGGCCGGGCCCGAGCAGGAGGTCTTCGACCGCTTCCGCGAGGCCATCGGCGATCGCACCGGCCTGTTCCGCGTGGCCGTGGCCTTCCTCCTCGCGCTGGTCGCCGGCGTCGGCATGAGCCAGGAATGGCGCTCGTGGCTGCTCTTCGTCAACGGCGGCGACTGGGGCACATCCGACGCGCAGTTCGGCACCGACCTGGGCTTCTACGTCTTCAAGCTGCCGTTCCTGTCGTCGGTGGCCGACTGGGCCTTCGCCTCGGTGCTCATCATCCTCGTGGTCACCGTCGCCGCCCACTTCGCCAACGGCGGCATCCGGGTCCAACCGACCGGTCCGGGCATGGTCGGCCCGCGGGTCACCTCGCAGGTGAAGGCGCACATCTCGGTGCTGCTCGGCGTGCTCGCCCTCATCCGGGCGGGCGGCTACTACCTCGAGCGCTTCCAGCTCACCACCTCGACCCGTGGCGTGGTCGACGGCGCCACCTACACCGACGTCAACGCGCAGCTGCCCGTGCTCAACCTGTTGGTGCTGATCTCGGTCGCGTCCTTCCTGCTCTTCATCGTCAACATCTGGCGCCGCGGATGGGTCCTGCCCGTGCTCGGCGTCGGCCTGTGGGGGCTGGTGGCCGTGGTGGCCGGCGGCATCTACCCGCAGGTGATCCAGCGCTTCCAGGTCTCGCCCAACGAGCTGTCGAAGGAATCCACCTACATCGACCGCAACATCGAGGCCACCCGGCAGGCCATCGGCCTGGCCGACGTGTCCACGGTGGGCTTCGACCTCAACCGCGACGAGTCCAAGGTCGACCTCACCGACGACATCGAGACCCTCCAGAACATCCGGCTCTGGGACCCCTCGCCCACCGTGCTGGGTCAGACCTTCGCTCGGCTCGAGGCCCTGCTGCCCTACTACCGCCTCAACGACGTCGACGTCGACCGCTACGTCATCGACGGCGACGTCCGCCAGGTCGTGCTGTCGGCCCGCGACCTCAACACGTCGGGCGTGCCCTCGTCGTCGTGGGAGGCCCGTCATGTGATCTACACCCACGGGTACGGCATCGTCCTCGCTCCGGGCACCACCAAGACCCCCGAAGGTCGCCCCGACTTCGCCCTCCAGCAGGTCCCGGTCCAGGCGAACACCGATCTCGAGCTCGCTCGACCCCAGATGTACTTCGGCGAGAACCTCGGTGGCTACGTCATCTCGGGCGCCGATCGCGCCGAGCTCGACTTCCAGATCGGCGACGAGACCGAGACCATCCGCTACGACGGTGCCGACGGCGTCGGCATCGGTTCGCTGTTCCGCAAGATGGTTTTCGCCCTCCGCTTCGGCGACTACAACCCGCTCATCTCGGGTCTGCTCACCAGCGAGTCGCAGATCCACTACATCCGCGACGTGCGCGAACGGGTCGAGACGATCGCCCCGTTCCTCGAGTTCGACGCCGACCCGTACCCGGTCATCGACGACGACGGGACCGTGGTGTGGATCATCGACGCCTACACCACCACCGATCGCTACCCGTACGCCCAGCGATCCGTCAACAGCGGCCTCCCCGGCGCCAGCGGCCTCAACGGTCGGTTCAACTACGTGCGCAACTCGGTCAAGGCCGTGGTCGACGCGTACGACGGCACGGTGACGCTCTACGTCATCGACGACACCGACCCCATCGTCAACGCCTGGCGCAAGGCGTTCCCCGAGCTGTTCACCGACTTCGACCAGATGCCCGAGGACCTCGTCGCCCACCTGCGCTACCCCGAGGACCTCTTCCGGGTGCAGACCAACATGTGGGGCGCCTACCACGTCACCGACGCGTCGACCTTCTACAACAACAACGACGCCTGGAACGTCGCGCTCGACCCGGCCACGTCCGGCGCCGGCCCGGCGACCCAGACCACCAATGCCGCCGGCCAGCCCATCGGCCCGGTCATCGGTGCCCGCATCGACCCGTACTACCTGCTCACGCAGCTCCCGGGTGAGTCCGAAGCCGAGTTCGTCATGTTGCGCAGCTTCGTGCCGTTCGGCAACGACGACAACCAGCAGCTCACGGCGTTCATGGTCGCTCGCTCCGATCCGGACCACTACGGCGAGCTGGTCAGCTACGGCATGCCGCGCCAGAACCGGCCCGACGGCCCGGCCATCGTGGCCGACGCCATCCAGTCCGACCCCACCGTGTCCGAGCAGCAGACCCTGCTCGGCGGCGGCGGCTCGGCGGTGAAGTTCGGCAACCTCATCGTGGTGCCCATCGACAACTCGTTGGTCTACGTGCGGCCGTTCTACGTCGAGTCCGACCAGGTCCGGATCCCCGAGCTCAAGAAGGTCATCGCCTTCTTCGAGTCCGACGTCGCGATCTCCGACACCCTCGAGGGTGCGTTGTCGCAGCTCTTCGACGAGGTGCCCGACCTCGACGAGGTCGTGATCGAGCCCGGCGGCGAACCCACCGACCCGTCACCGGGCGGCGAGCCGTCCGAGCCCACGGGGACCACCGACGAGCAGGCCGCCCGCCTGCTCGAACAGGCCGAGGCGCTGTTCCAGGAAGCCCGGGCCGCGTTGGCGGCCGGCGACCTCGGGACCTATCAGGACAAGACCGAGGCGGCCGAGAAGAAGGTGAGCGAGGCCCTCGCGATCCTGGCGGCGTCGACCACCACCACGACGGCACCTCAGGCGTCGACCACCACGACGGCTCCGCAGGAAGAAGCCTGACCGGACCTCAGGCGCTGACCGACCACCCGGTGTCGGTCGGCGTCAGCTCCCGCAGGTCGATCTCGGCCGTGTCGTCGCCGCGCAAGCTCCGGATCTCGTCGCGCACCGACTCGAGCCGGGCCGCGATGTTGATCTCGAGGCGGGACAGCTCGCCGGCCACCTTGGCCGAGTGCATGCGTGCGCTGATGAGATCGTCGAACGACGGCCGGTCGAGCTGGTCGAGCATGGCCTCGGAGAGCCGGTCGACCCGGTGCTCGAGCTGCACGATGCAGGTGTGGAGCTGCGACGACTGCGCCGCCAGCATCTGCAGCGCGCGCTCGGTGCGGGCCAGTGCGGGCGCGGTGGCGACCGGAACGGGCAGCAGCGCGTCGTCGGACGGAGGGGCGGGGGTTGCAGCGGAGCGCGAGCGTCGGAACCAGGCCATGCCTCGACGGTACGAGCGGGTCTGCGCCGACTGGTGGATGGAAGCGCCCTCACCGGGCCGGATCGTCACGCAAATGGGCGGACCTCGACGGTGTACCGACACCCCCGACGGGGTACAGATGGAATGGTGACGAGGATCCCGGCTTGGGTGGTGAAGCAGCGGTTGGCCCTGCTCGCGTGCCTCGGGGTGTTCGTCCTCGCCGGCGTGACCGCCGCCATCGGGTTCGCCCTGCAGCCCCCCGTCGAGGGGCAGGTGGGTCCCGGCAGCGTCAGCATCGACCCCGCGCTGCGCCGCGGCGACACCGTGGTCGACCTCCCGCCGCTGGGTCAGGTCCGGGCCGACACCCACGACGGCCCGCTCGCATTCAACGTCCGGGTGAACCGCATCGACCTCGAACAGGCGGGCGACCTGGCCGTCGATGCCGACCCGGCCGGCACCATCCGGACCCAGGTCGAGGACGACCTCCGTCCGCTCCTCTTCCGGCTGGCCCGCCAGACACTGATCGGCGCGTTGGCCGTCGGGGCCGGAGTGGCCTTGGTGCTGCCACGCCGACGGTGGCGGTACGCGGCGGCGTCGATGGCCGGCTCGATGACGTTCGTGCTGGTGTCCGGCGCGTTGGCTGCCACCAGCTTCACGCCCGAGTCGTTCGACGAGCCCGAGTTCGAGGGAACGCTGGCGGCGGCGCCCGACGTCATCAACACCGTGCAGCGCCACATCGACGACGTCCGCGTGGTCGAGGGTCGCCTCGAGGCGCTGTCGGACCGGCTCGTCGACCTCTACCGGTCGGCCGAGGGCGAGGGCTTCGGCTCGACGTCCGACGTCACGCTCCTCCACGTGTCGGACCTCCACTCGAACCCCGTCGGCATCGAGCTGGTCGAGGAGACCGCCGAGCGCTTCGAGGTCGACGCCATCATCGACACCGGTGATCTGACCAGCTTCGGCGCGGACGTCGAGTCGGCCATCGTCGACCGCGTGGCCCGCATCCCGACGCCGTACTACGTGGTGCCGGGCAACCACGACAGCTTCGCCATCCGTGACGCGCTGGTCGACGCGGGCGTCAACGTGCTCGACGGCGAGGTGATCGACGTCGGAGGTCTGCGGATCCTCGGGGTGGCCGAGACCACGTTCACCGCCGACAACGACGTGCCGCGGGCGGTGTGGGAGAAGAACCTCGAGCGGTCGGGGGCCGACATCCGCCGGCAGGTGCAGAAGCACCGCCCCGACATCCTGGCCGTCCACAACCGCAAGCAGCTCGAGCAGTCGACGGGGCTGTTCGACGTCGGGCTCGCCGGGCATCGTCACGAGGCCAAGCTCTTCTACGACGAGGGCAGCGTGGTCGCCGAGGCCGGGAGCGCCGGCGCCACCGGCGTCGGAGCGTTCCTCACCGACGAGGATCTTCCGTATGCGATGCAGCTCCTGCAGTTCGAGGACGGCCGGCTCATCGCGGTGGACCGCCTCGAGTTCCGTGGCACCGAAGGGGCGTTCTGGCTCGAACGCGTGGTGGTCGACCCCAACCGCGTCGACGGCTACCCCGACCGGCTCGACACGGCGCGCGACAAGGGCCCGTTGGGACCGCTGTTCCGGGTACCCGACCGGCCGCG
>JBFJNI010000018.1:0-50528 GCA_041618235.1 Acidimicrobiales bacterium | reverse complement strand
CGGATGGGGGTGGGTGAGCACCACGACGCCCCGAGGGGTCGACCTGCCCGACCCGCCCGACCACGCCGCCTCGAGGGAGCAGCCATCGTCGGTCTCGATGGTGGGCGGGGCGCCGGCGAGGTCGTCGATGGTCACGGAGCGACGGTAGCGTCGACCGCCATGGCCAAGACCGACAACAGCGGCGCCGAGAAGCTCCCGATCAAGATGCTGAACGACCGCATCCTGGTCTCGATCGATCGCGGCGAGGGTGAGCGCAAGTCCACCGGCGGCATCCTCATCCCGGCCACCGCCCAGATGGGCAAGCGCCTGGCGTGGGCCGAGGTCGTCGCCACCGGCGCCAATGTCCGCAACATGGAGGTCGGCGACCGCGTGCTGTTCAACCCCGAGGACCGCTACGAGGTCGAGGTGCGCGGCGAGGACTTCATCATCCTGCGAGAGCGCGACATCCACGCCGTCGCGGCCAAGCGCCTCGAAGAGGGCAGCACCGGCCTCTACCTCTGACCCGGTGGCGTGCTCAGGCGCCACCGACCACGAGCCCCAGCCACGCCAGCGCCACACCGCCGCCGACCGAGACGGCCAGGTAGGTGCCGACCTCGTGCCGAGAGCGCTCCCAGCCCGCGACGAGCTCGCCGGCGAAGGTCGAGAAGGTGGTGAGGGCGCCGAGCCCGGCGGTGCCGACCACGGTGGCAGCCGGCGGCGACCAGCCGGCGATGATCCCGAGCAGGAACGAGCCGCTCAGGTTCACGGCGAGCGTGCCCCACGGCACCGACGTCGGCCGGAAGCGCAGCGTCGCGAGGTAGCGGAGGACGGTGCCGGCGGCGGCCGCGACCACGAAGGCGATGGCGGTGGTCACGGGGCGACCCGCCGGCCGGCGATCACGGCGGCCACGCCGAGGATCAGCGAGGCGCCGAGGTAGGCCAGCCCGATGCCCGCGTGGCCGTTGCGGAGCAGCCCGGCCAGCTCGACGCTGAACGTGGAGAAGGTCGTGAGCCCGCCTGCGAATCCCAGCCCGACGAGCAGGACGGTGGTGCGGGGCGCCCTGGCCAGGAGCCCGACCACGAAGCAGCCGACGATGTTCACCAGCAGCGTCGGCCACGGGAAGTCGGCGCCGGTGGAGGCGGCCGCTACGACCGCCCACCGCGTGGCCGCCCCGGCGGCGCCCCCGACCGCCACACGGAGCGCGGCCCCGCGGAACGGGGTGGGGGGATCGCCGGTCACCCCTCTACGATGCCCGACGATGAGTTCGCTGACCGCCACCCCCATCGCCTACGACGAGGCCCACCTCGCCAACATCACCTTCAACGCCGATGGGCTCGTCCCCGCCATCGTGCAGGAGGCCGGCACCGGCCGGGTGCTGATGATGGCGTGGATGAACGACGAGTCGCTCCGCAAGAGCCTCGACACCGGCCGCACGTGGTTCTGGAGCCGCTCACGCCAGGAGTACTGGTGCAAGGGTGAGACCTCCGGTGACCGCCAGTACATCCGCGAGGCGCACTACGACTGCGACGGCGACACGCTGCTGCTGGTGGTCGACCAGGAAGGTTCGGGCGCGTGCCACACGGGCGAGTTCTCGTGCTTCTTCCGGTCGTTCGAAGACGCCGAAGTCACCGCCAACACCTGACCGGTGCTGCGTCCGAGCCGCGACGAGTTCCACCGCCTCGCCGCCGACTACACGGTGGTGCCGGTCTGGCGGGAGCTGTTGGCCGATCTGGTCACGCCGGTCGCCGCCTACGCCCGCATCGTCGGTGACGAGCCCGGATTCCTGCTCGAATCGGTCGAGCACGGCGAGCGCTGGAGTCGGTGGTCGTTCCTCGGCCGCAAGCCGCTGGCGACGCTGACGTCGAAGGACGGTCGCATCACCGTCGACGGCGAGCTGCACGCCGACATCCCCACCGACCAGGGCATCCTGGACGCCGTCGAGGCGATCCTGGCCCGCTACCGCTCACCGCAGCTCGACGAGCTCCCTCCGTTGCACGGCGGGCTGATGGGCTTCCTCGGCTACGACGTCGTGCGTGAGGTCGAGCACCTGCCCGACGTCCCCGACGACGATCGCGGGCATCCCGACGCGGTCTTGTCGATCATCGGCCAGCTCGCCGCCTTCGATCACCTGCGCCAGCGGGTCACGCTGATCGAGAACATCATCGTCGAGCCCGGCGCCGACGAAGCGACGCTCGACGCGGCCTACGACGCCGCCGTCGCCCGGCTCGACCAGCTCGCCGCCGACGGCGCCAACCCGCTCGACGAACCCCTGCTCAGCCCGCCACGCGACGACGATCCGCTTCCCGAGGTCACGTCGTCGATGCGCGACGGCGAGTACCAGGCGGCGGTCGAGACGGCGCGCGAGCACGTCTTCGCCGGCGACATCTTCCAGGTCGTGCTGTCGCAGCGCTTCGACTTCGAGCTCGGCGCCGAGCCCTTCGACGTCTACCGCGCCCTGCGTCAGGTCAACCCGAGCCCGTACATGTACTACGTGCGAGTGCCCGGGGTGACCCTCGTCGGCGCCAGCCCCGAGCCCATGGTGCAGCTCCTCGACGGCCGGGTGATCTCCCGTCCCATCGCCGGCACCCGGAAACGAGGCGAGACCGACGCCCACGACCGCCGCATGGCCGCCGAGCTCGTCGAGCACCCCAAGGAGGTCGCCGAGCACATCATGCTCGTCGACCTCGCCCGCAACGACGTGGGTCGGGTCGTCACCTTCGGCACGTGCGAGGTCGAGGAGCTCATGACCCTCGAGCGCTACAGCCACGTCATGCACCTCACATCGCAGGTCGCCGGCGATCTCGCCGAGGGCAGGACTCCGGTCGACGTGTTGCGGGCCACGTTGCCGGCGGGCACCGTCTCGGGGGCACCGAAGGTGCGGGCCATGGAGATCATCGACGAGCTCGAGCCGGTGAAGCGCGGACCGTACGCCGGCGTCGTCGGCTACCTCGACTTCTCGGGCAACATCGACACCGCCATCGCCATCCGTACGATGGTCATCGGCGACGACGGTCGTGCCTCGGTCCAGGCCGGTGCCGGCATCGTCGCCGACAGCGTCGCCGACGACGAGCACCTCGAATGCCAGAACAAGGCCCGTGCCCTGCTCATGGCGGTGCCGGCGGCCCGCCGCATGACCGCCGAACGGAAAGCATCCCGATGACCTCCAGCCCCGACGTGTTCGCCTGCCCCGTCCGACGCGACGTCCTGCGGGTCTGGGGGCCCGACGCCACGTCGTTCCTCCAGGGCCAGATCAGTCAGGACGTCGACGCCCTCGCCGTCAACACCTCGACGTGGACGTTCATCCTGCAGCCGCAGGGCAAGGTCGATGCCTGGGCGCGGTTCACCAAGGTGTCGGCCGACGAATACCTGCTCGACGTCGATCACGGCCACGGCGCCGCGGTCGAGACGCGTCTGGCCCGGTTCAAGATCCGCACCAAGGCCGAGCTCGAGCTGCTCGACTGGCCGATGATCTCGGTCCGGGGCGCCGGAGCACCCCGCGACGAGGTGCCCGACGGTGTCTTCCGCCTGTCCCTCGCCGTTCGTGGCATCGAGGGCTACGACCTCCTCGGCCCGGACGCCGCGATCCCGACAGGCGTGCGTGAGGGCACGCCCGGCGAGCTCGAGGCCGATCGCATCGTCCACGGCGTCCCAGCGATGGGGTCCGAGCTCGACGCGGACACCATCCCGGCCGAGGTCGGCCAGTGGATCATCGACACGTCGGTGAGCTTCACCAAGGGCTGCTTCGTCGGTCAGGAGCTCGTCGCCCGCATCGACAGCCGTGGAGGCAACGTGCCTCGCCGCCTTCGTGCGCTGGTGCTCGACGCCTCCGTGGAGGCCGGCGCCGAGATCGAGGCGGACGGTCCCGCCAGCACGGTGACCTCCGTGTCCGAGACCCCCACCGGTCCGGTCGCTCTCGCCTACCTCGGACGCAAGGTCGAGCCGGGCGATGTCGTGGACATCGGCGGGGTCCGGGCCGTGGTCCACGAGCTCCCCCTCTCCGGAGCGAGACCCGCGTGAACGGGTGGGTGGGCCGCCGCGTCGCATCGGCCCTGGTCCTGATCGTGTTCCTCGCGGGGTGCGCGGCACCGGCGAACCGGTCGCTCCCGCCTCCGGAGGTCACGTCGAGCACCTCGCCCGAGCCGACGACGTCCGAGGTCGACTACTCCCAGATCGTCCTGCCGGTCGTCGACGGGGCCACCACGACGACGCCTCTCATCAGCACGGGTCGCTCCTCGATCCGTGGCCTGGTGACCGGTCCCGAGGGGGTCCTTCCCGATGCCGTGGTCCGCCTCGAGCGGCTCGTCGGGGACGCCGTCCAGCGCACGGACCTGCGCACCGGACCCGACGGCGTCTATGAGGCCAAGGCGATCCCGGGCGGGCGCTACCGCGTCCGGGCGTTCCTGCCGCCGACGCTGACCACCCAGCAGACCGAGGTCTTCTACCTGCCCGACGGCGACGACCGTGAGCTCTCGTTGGTCACCGTGCCCTTCGCCGGTCGGGTCGTGCTGGCGTCCACCACGCCGGCCGCTCCCGTCGTGGGCGGTGGGGTCAACCTGGCCATCCGCGTGGCCGAGCGGCAGGTCGACGCCGACGGCGTCGGCCGCGAGCAACCGCTGGCCAACGTCCCCGTGCGGGTGAACTCATCGGGGTGGACCCAGCTCGACGACGACCCCACCGGGCTCACCGACGGCGACGGCATCGTCGTGCTGTCGTACCGCTGCGACCAGGTGACCCCGGTGTCGGCCACCGCCGTGGTCGGTGTCGACCAGGAAGCGTTCCCCCTCGACGTCCCGCCGTGTTCACCCCGGCCCACGACCACGACGACCACGACCACCGCGCCCGGAGCGTCGAGCACCACGACCACCTCGGGCTGACACCGTCGAGCCGGACCAGAACCCCGCCGGCCACTCCTAGGATGCATCCGTGGAGCACTACGACGAGCTCGGCGTCCCGCCGACGGCCACGGCCGCCGAGATCCGCAGCTCGTACCTCACGCTCGCCCGTCGCTACCACCCCGACCGACTGGCCGACGTGCCTGCGGACGAGCGGGCCCGTGCGTCGGCTCGGATGGCCCGCATCAACGCCGCGTGGTCGGTCCTGTCCGACCGCGACCGGCGGGCGGCGTACGACTCGACGTGGCGGGGCGACGAGGGCGGCGCGACCATCCGCGACGCCGATGCCTCGTTCCGTCAGTACGACAACGGCGACGACGAGTTCGATCCGATGTCGATCGACGACACGCCCACGGGGGCACCGACGTTGCGCCGAGGGCTCACGTTCCTCCCCGCCGTCCTCGCCGGCGCCGGCGTCGGCGCCGGCTTCTTCGGCTTCCTGCTCGGATTCGGCGAGCTGTTCTCGGTGGGGCTGCTCCTCCTGGTCGCGTCGGCGGCATCGTTCGTCCTGCTGCCGCTCGTGGCGCTGCTGAACTCGAGCCGAGCCGACCTCGATCCCTGAGCACCCGCCGGGATCGTCCGCCGACGTCGCGGTCCATCGGGTAGCGTCGCCCGCCATGTCGAAGCTGACCGTCATCGCCAAGATCACCACGCAGGAAGGCAAGCGCGACGAGCTCGTCGCCGCCTTCGGCGAGTACTTCCCCCAGGTCGAGGGCGAGGACGGCACGATCGTCTACTCGATCTCCACCGACACCGCCGACGCCAACACCGTCTGGGTCTACGAGCTGTACGCCGACGGCGACGCGCTCCAGGCCCACTCGGGCTCGGATGCCTTCAAGGCCTTCGGCAAGCAGCTCGGTGGCCTCCTGGCCGGCGCCCCCGAGATCCACGTCCTGAACCCGGTGCTGGCCAAGGGCCACGACCTCTGAGCTGATCGGGAGCCCGGGCGACGCCCATGGCCACCTATCTCGACGCCATCCTCGCCGCCCACCGAGCGGCCGCGGCGGCCGACGGGCGCGACCTGGCCGACCTGCGCGCCCGCGCGCTCGCGTTGCCGCCCACCCGGGGGTTCGCCGCCGCGTTGCGGGCCGTCGACGGCCTGGGCGTGATCGCCGAGGTCAAGCGCCGGTCACCGTCGAAGGGTGACCTGCACGCCGACCTCGACCCGGCTGAGGTGGCCCGCGACTACGAGGCCGGCGGCGCGACCTGTGTGTCGGTGCTCACCGACGCCGACCACTTCGGTGGCTCTGCTGCGGACCTCGCCGCCGCCCGGGACGCGATCGGCGTTCCGGTGTTGCGCAAGGACTTCACCGTGTCCGAGCACGACGTGCTCGACGCCCGGTTGATGGGTGCCGACTGCGTCCTGCTGATCGCCGCCGCGCTCGACGACGACGAGCTGCGCCGGTTCCACGCCCTCGCCGTCGAGATCGGCCTCGACGTCCTGGTGGAGGTGCACGACGAGCCCGAGCTCGAGCGGGCGCTGGTCGTGGGCGCCACGCTCGTCGGGGTCAACCAGCGCGACCTCGTGACCTTCGAGGTCGACCACGAGCGGGCCGTGCGCATGGCGAAGGCGTTCCCGGCCGACCTCGAGTCGGTGGCCGAATCGGGGGTGCGGGGGCCCGAGGACGCCGCCAGCCTGCGGGCGGCCGGCTACGACGCCGTGCTGGTGGGGGAGTCGGTGGTCACCAACGCCGATCGGCGGGCCGCCGTCGCGGCGCTCCGAGCGGCCTGAGCGTCGGTTTCGCACTGCGGGATCCGAGGTCGCAGCCGGTACCGTCGCTGCCGTGTTCGTGAAGATCTGCGGGCTGACGACGCCCGATGACGCCGTGGCGGCCGCCGGGGCCGGCGCCGACGCGCTGGGCCTCAACTTCTCGACGTTCTCGCGCCGCCACATCACGGTCGAGCAGGCCCGGGACATCGTCGCGGCCGTCCCCGCCGGCGTGCTGCTCGTCGGCGTGTTCCGCGACCACCTCGCTCGCGAGGTCATCGAGATCGTCGAGCAGACCGGCGTCCACGCCGCCCAGCTCCACGGGTCCGAGAGTGCCGAGACCAGCCGTCAGGTCCATGCGTCGGTCCCGATCCTCATCCGAGCGCTGGCCGCCGGCGATCCGCAGCTGGCCGAGATCGACGCCCACGGCGCCGACGTCGTCCTGCTCGACGCACCGACGCCGGGCGCCGGCGTGCCCTTCGACTGGACCCTGGTCGGCGACCTCACCGCCCGTCACCGCGTCCTGCTGGCCGGTGGTCTGCGTCCCGAGAACGTCGCCGACGCCGTCACCGCGGTGCGGCCCTGGGGCGTCGACGCCGCGTCGGGCGTCGAGTCGTCACCCGGTCGCAAGGACGCCGATGCCGTCCGCCGCTTCGTGACCGCCGCCAAGGCCGCCGAGGCGGCAAGCTCGGTGTCCCACCCCCCGCTGCCCACGAGCTCGCACGACAGGAACCCGGCATGACCGACATCCAGGACCCGCCCACCGTGATGGGCGAGCCCGACCACGGCCGCTTCGGCCGCTTCGGCGGGCAGTTCATCCCCGAGACGCTCGTCGGCGCCTGCCAGGAGGTCGAGGTCGCCTTCCGTGAGGCGTGGGCGGACCCCGCCTTCCGCAAGCGACTCGACGACCTGTTGCACGATTACGCCGGCCGGCCGAGCCCGCTCACCGAGTGCCATCGCATCTCCGACGAGCTCGGTCTGCGGCTGCTGCTCAAGCGCGAGGACCTCAACCACACCGGCAGCCACAAGATCAACAACGTGCTGGGTCAGGCGCTGCTCGCCGAGCGCATGGGCAAGAAGCGCATCGTCGCCGAGACCGGCGCCGGTCAGCACGGTGTCGCCACTGCCACGGCCGCTGCGCTGCTCGGCCAGGAGTGCGTCGTCTACATGGGCGCGGTCGACATGGAGCGCCAGAAGCTCAACGTGTTCCGCATGCGCCTGCTGGGCGCCGAGGTCCGCTCGGCCGAGACCGGTTCTCGTACCCTCAAAGACGCGGTCAACGAGGCGATGCGCGACTGGGTCGCCACCGTCGAGACCACCCACTACTGCCTCGGGTCGGCGATGGGTCCGCACCCGTATCCGTTCATGGTCCGCGAGTTCCACCGGGTCCTCGGCCAGGAGGCCTACGACCAGTGCATGGCGCTCGATGGCAAGGTCCCCGACGTCGTCACCGCGTGCGTCGGCGGCGGGTCGAACGCCATCGGCATCTTCTCGGGCTTTGCCGACACCGACGCCGAGCTGGTGGGTGTCGAGCCCGCCGGTGGTGCCGCCGTCGGTCACGGCGTGCCGGGCATCGTCCATGGGTCGACGTCGTTCCTGCTCCAGGACGACCACGGGCAGGTCCAGGAGGCCCAGTCGATCTCGGCCGGCCTGGACTACCCGGGGGTCGGACCCGAGCACGCCCACCTCTCCGACATCGGCCGCGCTCGCTACGAGTCGGTCACCGACGCCGAGGTGCTCGACGCCTTCCAGCTGTTGTCGCGCACCGAGGGCATCATCCCCGCCCTCGAGCCGGCGCATGCACTGGCCTGGGTGATGCGAGCCCGCGACGAGCTCGCCGGCAAGACCGTGTTGCTCAACCTGTCGGGTCGGGGCGACAAGGACGTGGCGCAGGTCGCGGCCATCCTGGCCCCCGACCTGGTCGAGCCTGCCGCGGACGGAGCGGTCTGATGGGCACGCTCGAGAAGCACCTGCGCAGCCGTCGCGACGAGGGGCGCAAGCTGCTGCTGCCGTACGTGTCGGGCGGCGTCACCGACGACTGGCTCGACGTGATCCGGGCCTACGACGACGCCGGCGCCGACGCCATCGAGGTCGGCATCCCGTTCTCCGACCCGGTCATGGACGGCCCCACCATCCAGGCCGCCTCCGACCAGGCGCTGCGTCGGGGCACCACGCCCGCCAGCATCCTGTCCGAGCTCCGCGGCCTCGACGTGAGCACGCCCCTCATCGTCATGACGTACGCCAACATCCCGTTCCGCTTCGGCTACGAGCGCTTCGTCGAGGAGTGCGGTGTCAGCGGCGTGCACGGTGCCATCGTCCCCGACGTCCCGCTCGAAGAGCTCGACCCGTGGGAGGCCGCCGTCGGAGACGCGGATCTCGACACGGTGATGCTGGCCAGCCCCATCAGCTCGGACGACCGCCTCGACGCCCTCGCCGCACGCAGCCGCGGCTTCGTCTACGGGGTGAACGTGCTCGGCGTGACCGGCGAGCGGTCCGACGTCGGGACGTGGACCGCCGACCTCGCCGGGCGGCTCAAGCGGGTCACCGACCTGCCGGTGGTCATGGGGTTCGGCATCTCGTCGCCCGAGACCGCCGCGGCGGCGTCGATCCCGTCAGACGGGGTCGTCGTCGCGTCCGCGATCATGCGGATCCTCCTCGACGGCGGCTCCGCCGTCGAAGCCGGCGCCTTCGTCCGCGACCTCCGCACCGCGCTCGACGAGCTCTGAGCCCGGCTCGGCACCCAGCGACTCCGCTTCGTGCAGCAGCCGGTGCTCGAGCAGCAGCTCGTTGATCTCGCCGCCGATGAGCACGGCCAACGAGAGCAGCCAGAACCAGATCATCACGATGAGCACGCCGCCCAACGCGCCGAAGATGGCGTTGCCCGACTGGGCGAGCTCGACGTAGTAGTGGAGCCCGGCCGAGAAGATGATCCACAGCACGCCGGTGACCACGGCCCCGGGAACGTCGGCCCGCCACGGGGTGTGGTGGTCCGGTGCGATGTGGAAGATCGTGGCCGCCCACAGGATCAAGACCAGGAACGCC
The DNA here is from genome assembly GCA_041618235.1 of Acidimicrobiales bacterium. GTDB lineage: Bacteria > Actinomycetota > Acidimicrobiia > Acidimicrobiales > Salinilacustritrichaceae > Salinilacustrithrix. Next base: position 40,907 of record JBFJNI010000018.1, on the reverse strand, counting down.
AGCGGCAGCCGGATGACGTCCCACAGGAAGACGAACTGGTCGCCGAGGCCGACCTTCGCCGCGATGTCCTCGCCGGTGCCGAACAGCGGCCCGACGATGATCATCCCGATCATCACCGCGGACGCGAACACCGAGCCGATGGTGAGCACGACGGCGGTGGTGCGGATGTGGATCCACTTCCGGTGCTCGTCGAGGTCGTAGACGACGTCGAGCGCCCGCACGAGCGCGGCGAAGCCACGGGACAGGGCCCAGAACGAGGCGAGCAGCGAGAACGTCAGCAGCCCCGGGCGGGATTCGGTGAACAGCTCGGCTGCGGCGTCGAGGGTGCTGTCGGCCTCGGAGGTGAGGATCGACCGGAGGAAGTCGAGGACGTTGTCCTGGGCCCGGGCTGCCAGATCGTCGCCGACGAAGTTGTCGAGCACGCCCAGGATGGCGGCCATGGCCAGCAACGCGGGGAACAGGCTGAGGATGGCGTAGAAGGCGACCTCGGCGGCGAGGTCGGGCACGCGGTCGGTGCGCCACTCGTGGACGAGGTCCCGACCGAAGGCCAGGAGGCGGTGCCGCGGATGCTGATGCGGGGGACGCTGGTGCGGGGTTGACCGGGGCGTCGTCATGCCTGCTGGCGCAGGAAGTCGATCGTTCGAGACCAGGCGAGGTCGGCGGCGGTCGCGTCGTAGCCGTCGGTCCCCGGTTCGGCGAAGTTGTGGGCGACGCCGCCATAGGTGTGGATCTGGACGGGTCGTTCGGCGAGGCCGAGGCTGGCCTCCATGAGCGCGAGCTCGTCGGGGTCGAGCATGGCGTCGTCCTGGGCCATGTGGAACTGGTAGCGGGAGCGGGTGTCGGTGAAGTCGATGCCCTGCGTGCCGTAGAACGCCACGACGGCCGAGACCAGCTCGGCCTCGCGCTCGGAGAGCCACAACCCGAGCGAGGCGCCCATCGAGAAGCCGACGATCATGATCGGCGCGTCGGGGGTGGCCGGCATGCGTCGGAGTGCGTCGGCACACGACTGGATGCCGGCGACGAGGTCGTTGGGATCTGCCTCCAGGAGCAGTGATTCGCCGTGCGCGGCGTCGGCCGCCACCTCGCCATCGAAGAGGTCGGGTGCGAGGGCGGTGAAGCCGGCGTCGGCCAGTTGGTTGACGCGGTCCTTGATCGATTCGGTCTGGCCCCACCAGGAGTGGAGCACCAGGACGCCCGGCCCGGTTCCGGACTTGGGGGCGTCGGCGTAGGCGGAGGTGGAGTGATCGCGCACGGCACTTGACGCTATCGGCAGACCACGGAGGCGCTGCAGGTGGCCCCGACGTGCCAACCTCGTCTCCATGTCGTTCGACCCGTCGTGTGAGCTGTGCGAGGCCGCCCGGATCTCGCCGTGGTTCCACGAAGACGACCTGTGCTGGGTGGCCGATTGCGAGGCCTGCATGACGCCCATGGTCGTCTGGCGACCCCACGGCGTGACGCCCACCGATCAGGAGCAGACGACGATGATGGGCCATCTCGAGCGTGTCGCCGCCGAGCGGTTCGGCGAGTTCTGGATCGACCCGGACCGTCGCTCGATCCCGGGCCACTGGCACGTGCACGCCCGACCCAAGGGGCGGTTCTACGGTCACGGGTAGTGTCCGGGCCATGACCGAGACCCTGCTCGACCGCAGCTCCCGCTTCATCGACACCGGCACCTACGAGGGCCCGCAGGCCAACAACCCCACGGACGTCAGCCTGCACGAGGTCGCCGACGACATCGCGGTGGTCTGTGCGTTCTCGCACGTGTGGAACCTGCGCACCGATGACGGCCTCGTCGTGTTCGACACGTCGCTGGCGCCGTTCGGTGAGCCGGCCGTGCAGGCCGTGCGGCGGTGGCGCACCGACCGGTTCCGCAACATCGTCTACACCCACGGCCATGTCGACCACGTCGGCGGTGTCGGTGCCTTCCTGGCCGACGCGGCGTCCCGGGGCGACCAGCGCCCACTGATCCTCGCCCACGAGAACGCGCCGGTGCGGTTCGACCGTTACGAGATGACCACCGGCTACAACTCGGTCATCAACAAGCGGCAGTTCGGACCCAACGGGCTCGGCTTCCCGGACGAGTTCACCGACCCTGACGAGACCTTCGAGACCGAGCTCCACCTCGACGCCGGCAGCACCGGCATCACGCTCCACCACGACAAGGGCGAGACCGACGATCACGCCTGGGCGTGGGTGCCGTCGAAGAAGGCGATCTTCTGCGGCGACCTGTTCATCTGGGTCCTGCCCAACGCCGGCAACCCGCAGAAGGTGCAGCGCTACGCCGCCGATTGGGCGGTGGCGCTGCGCAAGATGATCGCCCTCGAACCCGAGCTCCTCTGCCCGGCCCACGGGTTGCCGATCGCCGGCAAGGAGCGCATCGCCGGCGTGCTCGACACCACCGCATCCCTGCTCGAGCACCTGCTCGCCGAGACCCTGCGGATGATGAACGAGGGCGCACGCCTCGACGAGATCATCCACACCGTCGGCGTGCCGTCCGAGTACGCCGAGCTGCCGTACCTCCAGGCCACCTACGACGAGCCCGAGTTCGTGGTGCGCAACATCTGGCGGCTCTACGGCGGCTGGTACGACGGCAACCCGGCCCGACTCAAGCCGCCGTCCGACGCCACGCTGTCGGCCGAGGTCGCAGCGCTCGCCGGCGGTGCATCCGCGCTGGCCGATCGGGCGCGTGCGGTGGCCGAGGCCGGCGACCTGCGGCTCGCGTGCCAGCTCGTCGAGTGGGCCGCCCAGGCCTCCGACGAGCCTTCCGTGCACGCCGCTCGGGCCGAGGTCTACAAGCTGCGCCGTGCCGACGAGCTGTCGCTGATGTCGAAGGGCATCTTCGGTTCGGCCTCGAAGATCTCCGAGGAGCTCGCCGGTGGCTGACGAGCACGCGGTCACCGTCCACGAGGTGGTGGGGGGTGACGCGTTCTTCGTCGATCTCGTCGACCGGTTCTACGCCGGCGTCGCCGACGACGAGGTCCTGCGCCCGCTCTACCCCGACGACCTCGCCGAGTCACGCCGCACCCTCACCGACTTCCTCATCCAGTACTGGGGCGGCTCCACGGCCTACTCCGACGAGCGTGGACACCCGCGCCTGCGGATGCGCCATGCGCCGTTCGTCATCGGCCCGGCCGAACGAGACGCCTGGTTCCGTCACATGGTCGCCGCACTGAACGCCGTCGTGGCGGAGCGAGACGTGCCCGTCGAGGTCGAGCAGGCCATGCGCCAGTACTTCGAGATGTCGGCCGAAGCGATGCGCAACGCCCACTGAGCCCCCCCAACCGAATATCTCGTGGGTTTCAGCGGTCAGGTCGCCGGAACGAACGAAATATCCGGTGGTCAGGCCCGGGTGACTGCGGGCGCCGCTTGGATCTGGACCGGCAGCTCGGCGGGCGGTGCACCCGTCTCGACGTGCTCGAGCTGGCGCAAGGTCCACAGCCCGGCCAGGCCGGCGGCGACGGCGCCAAGGCCGATGCCGTAGCGGGGGCCGAGGTACTCGGAGACGGCGCCGGCGATCGGCCCGCCGATTGGCGTGCTGCCCAGGAACACCACGGCGGTGAGGGCGAGGGCGCGGCCGCGCATCGACGGGTCGGCGTGGAGGTTGATGACGGCGTTCGATCCCGAGATCAGGAAGATCGACGTCAGCCCGACAGGGATCACCGCGGCAAGGCCGAACCATTCGTTGGGCGCCACGGCGAGCAGGCCCATCGAGGCCGCCATGGCGAGCGCGGCGCGTGCCAGGAAGCGGGTGTCGGCGTCGGTCCGGCGGGCGATCAGCAGCGCACCGACGACCGATCCGGCGCTCATCGACGAGTAGAGCAGCGTGAACGTGCTGGCACCGCCGTCGAAGGTCCGTTCGGCGAGGAGTGGCAGCGTGACCTGGAACTCGAAGGCCAGCGTGCCGATCACCGTCAGGAGGATCAGCGGCAGCTTGAGCTCGGGCGTCGACCAGACGTATCGGAACCCGTCCCGGAGCTGGCCCTTGGCCTTCGCCACACGAGGCGACGAGCGGAGCTTCGATCGGTCGATGCGCCACAGTGCGCCGAGCACGGCCAGGTACGTGACGGTGTTGACGAGGAAGCACCACTCTGGCCCGACGGTGGTGATGAGGACGCCGGCGATGGCCGGGCCGATCACGCGCGAGCCGGTCATGAGTGCGCTGTTGAGCCCCACGGCGTTCGGTACGTCGCGGACGCTGACCATCTCCACCACCAGCGAGCGCCGCGTCGGGTTGTCGAGGGCGGTCACGACGCCGAAGAGGGCGGACAAGGCGTAGATCGCGAGGAGACTCGTCGAATCGGTGAAGGTGAGAACGGTGAAGCCGAGCGCCACGACGGCGAACGCCGACTGGGTGATCATCAGGAAGTGGTGGCGGTCGACGCGGTCGGCGACCACGCCGGCCCAGGCCCCGAGCACCAGGACCGGCAGGAACTGGGCAGCGGTTGCGAGCCCGAGGGCGAAGCCGTCGTCGGTGAGGCGCAGTACGACCCAGATGATGGCGATCGACTGCATCCAGGTACCGGACTGCGACACGAGCTGGCCGGCGAAGAACAGCCGGAAGTTGCGCGTCCTGAGCGACCGGAACGTGTCACCGGCCTCGGCGCGCAGTCGAACTCTCATCGGGCCATCCCTGCCCGATCCGGTCGAGGATCAGGCGGCGGCACGGTCACGCCGACGTCAACCGGGACCGGAGACCGGTCATTCCCCTCGGACCTCCGGTGATCGACCCATGACCACCTCGAGCATCACGCCGGTGAGGACGCCGAAGACGATGGTGCCGGTCCACAGCTCGACCTCCCACCCCAGGCCCCACTCGTGGTCGTACACGAGGAACCACAACGGCCACAGCAGCGTCGGGACGGCAGCGAGGATGGTCCGATTCGAGGCCCCGCGTCCGACCAGTCCGTCGGCGAGGGCGCCAGCGGCGAGGAGGGGCACCGCGAGCAGCCACTGGTCGAATCCGGAGAGGATCGACATGAGCGCCCCGCAGCCGCCCAACATCAGCGTGTAGGTGCCCGCAGGGGTCGTGGTCCAGCGAGTCCTGATCCATGCGACGGAACCGAGCACGACGGCGTTGGTCACGAGGACGGCGAGGATGCCGCTCAGCTGGACCCACTCCGGTTGGTCGGCGTCGAAGATCAAGTGGTCGTACACGCGCTGCGTGGACGCGAACTGCAAGAAGAAGGTCACGACGGAGAGCGAGAGCATGGCGGAGACCGCCACGGGGAGGAAGGTTCGCAGGTCGCCGGCCGGCCGGCCTGTCCACGCCCGGGCCGGCGTCGACACGAGCGCGAGACCTGACGTCATGAGGACGAGGTGCGTGGGGGAGAGGAGCGCCTCGACGCCCACCTCGACCCCGAAGATCGAGTGCCAGAAGCCGTCGCCGACGCCCGCGACAACGAAGCCGGCGACCCCGAGCGGCACGAGCCGGTCGACGGGTGGGATGCGCCGCCCCGCGCGGATCTCGCGGAGCACGAAGAACCCGACGCCGCAGACGAACCCGGAGTACAGGACCGCGTGCCACGGGGTGAAGAAGTCCTCGGGCTTGTCGACGTTGTGCGCCCATCCGTCGATGAACAGCCCGATGACCGTCCAGGTCGAGAAGAACGCCAGCGCGCCGAGACCGGCCTCGTCGAGTTCGTCGTCGGCCTCGACAAGCGATGCCGAGTCGATCCCTGCCATGTGCGTGCTCCCCAGTCGCTCGCTCGACCGCATCGTATTCGGGCTCCACACCATGGGTGGCAGGCCATGTCATGATCGGCGCCATGGCTCTCTCTGCTGGCGACCGCGCCCCCGCGTTCACCCTCGTCGATCAGAACGGCGACAAGGTGAAGCTCACCGAGTTCAAGGGGCGCAAGGTCCTCGTCTACTTCTACCCGAAAGCCGACACGCCCGGATGCACCACGCAGTCGTGTGAGCTGTCGGCGATCAAGGACGACGTCGACGTCCAGATCCTGGGCATCAGCCCCGACGAGCCGGCCAAGCAGAAGAAGTTCGACGACAAGCACTCGCTGGGCTTCCCGTTGCTGTCGGACCCCGACCACGCCGTCGCCGAGAAGTACGGCGCCTGGGGGCTGAAGAAGCTCTACGGCCGGGAGTACGAGGGCATCATCCGCTCGGCGTTCCTGGTGGGGGAGACCGGCAAGCTGCTCGAAGCGTGGCCCAAGATCAGCCCGAAGGACACGCCCAAGAAGCTGCTCGCTGCGCTGAAGGAGCTCGACTCGTGAGCGGTCTCGACCCCCGCGAGGTGCTGCCGCACCGCGACCCGTTCGCGTTCATCACCACCATCGACGAGGTCGTCCCGGGCGTGTCGTCCCGCTGCTCGTGGGTGCTCACGGGCGACGAGCCGTTCTTCGCCGGCCACTTCCCCGGCCGCCCCACGCTGCCGGGTGTGCTGATGCTCGAGGCACTGGCGCAGGCCGGTGCCATCGCCTCGCTCCAGGACGAGCGGTTCGCCGGCAAGCTGTTGCTCTTCGGTGGCGTCGACAAGGCCCGCTTCCGCCGGCAGGTCCTCCCCGGCGAGACGCTCACCCTCGAGGTCACCATGGGCCGCATGTCGGCCCGCGCCGGCAAGGGCCACGGCCTGGCGAGCGTCGACGGCGAGAAGGCCTGCGAAGCCGACCTGTTGTTCGTCGTCGCCGACGCCGCCGTCGACTGATCATCCAGATACAGGGACGCACCCAGAGACGGGGGGTGGTGACGCGCCGGAGGGAGGCGCCAGCCGACCGGTCATCGGGAAGATGACCAACAACTCTGTTGTACGTGGGCGTGCGCGCCGCGAAGCGAGCACACGCCGATCAGCCCGGCCCGATGATGAGGCAGCCGTTGTGGCCGCCGAAGCCGAAGCTGTTCGAGAGCACGGGGCCGGGCTCCCATGGGCGAGGCTCGTTCATGACGAGGTCGATCTGGGGGAGCTCGGGGTCGACGGCCTTGGTGCCCATCGTCGGCGGGATGAGACCCTTCTGGATCGAGAGCACGGCGGCGACCGCCTCGAGCGCACCGGCGGCCCCGAGGGCGTGACCGGTGACGCCCTTGGTCGACGTGACCGGGGGCCCGGGCTCGCCGAAGACCTCGGCGATGGCCTTGGCTTCGGCAGCGTCGTTGAGCGGCGTCGACGTGCCGTGTGCGTTGATCTGACCGATGTCGCCGGGCTCGAGCCCGGCCTCTTCGAGCGCCTGACGCATGCAGTTCACCGCACCGACGCCGGACGGCGCGGTGATGTGGTGGGCGTCGGCGGTGGACGCGCCACCGAGGAACTCGGCCAGGATCGTGGCGCCGCGGGCGAGGGCCATGTCCCACTCCTCGAGCACGAGGATGCCGCAGCCCTCGGCGATGACGAAGCCGTTGCGATCGTCGGCGAAGGGACGCGACCTCCCGTCGTTCGAGAGCGCCGTCATGTTCGAGAAGCCCTGGAGGCTGGTGGGCGTGAGCGACGACTCGGACCCGCCGGCGATCATGGCGTCGGCTCGGCCCCAGGCGATGAGGTCGGCGGCGCGCGTGATGCCGTGGGTCCCGGCCGCGCAGGCGGTGACCGTGGTCTCGCACGGGCCCTGCCAGCCGTACTTCATGGACACCGACGCGCCAGCGGCGTTGGGCATCATCATCGGGACGAGGAAGGGCGACACCCGGCGGGGGCCCTTCTTGTCGTGGACGAGGATCTGTTCCTCGAGGGTCTCGATGCCGCCGATGCCCGTGGCCACGAACACACCGGCACGGGTGGGGTCGTAGCCGAGGTCGCCGTCGGGTGCGCCGGCCTGTTCGAAGGCGAGGTGCGAGGCGGCGAGCGCGAACTGCGAGAACCGGTCGGACCGTCGGGACTCCTTGGGGTTGTCGAAGTAGGGCGCCGGGTCGAAGTCCTCGATCTGGCGCATGCCGTCCTCGGGGGAGGAGCACAACCCGTCCCAGAATGCATCGGCGCCGATGCCGGCCTTGGCCACGACGCCGACGGCGGTGATGGCGACGCGGCGGCGATGACGCACGTTTCGGTCCTGGGTCATGGCTGGCTCCGTCCCTCGAGTTCGCGCCGGACTACAGCTTGGCCTTGATGAGGTCGAAGGCCGCGCCGACGGTGTCGATGCCCTCGAGCTCTTCCTCTTCGACGGTGACGTCGAACTCCTCTTCGAGGGCCATGACCAACTCGACGAGGTCGAGGCTGTCGGCGTCGAGGTCGTCGGCGAAGCTGGCCTCCTTGGTCACCTGGCTCTCCTCGACGGAGAGCACCTCGACGGCGCACTTCTGGAATCGGGCGAAATCGTCGCTCACGGGTCTGCTGTCTCCTGTTGCTTGGGTTGGGAAGGTGAAGAAGGGAGTCGATGGGAGGCTAGAAGCCCATGGCCAGGCCGCCGTCGACCGGCAGGACCACGCCGGTGACGAAGCTGGCCTCGTCGGACGTGAGGAACCGTACGGCGGCGGCGACCTCGTCCGGGGTGCCGATGCGGCCGAGGGGGACCGTGGCGGCCATGTCGGCCCGCCGGGCGTCGTCGACGGCCGCGAGCATGTCGGTCTCGATGGGACCCGGTGTGACCACGTTGACGGTGATGTTGCGCGGGGCGAGCTCTCGTGCCATCGAGCGAGCGAGGCCGATGAGGCCGGCCTTGGACGCCGCGTAGTTGGCCTGGCCGGGCGCACCCATGTAGGCGCCCACGGACGACGTGAACACGATGCGTCCGAAGCGAGCCCGCATCATCTTCTTGGTGACGGCGCGGGCGAATCGGAAGGTGCCCGTCAGGTTGGTGTCGACGACCGAGGTGAAGTCGTCGTCGGACATCCGCACCATCAGCCCGTCCTTGGTGATGCCGGCGTTGGCGACCAGGATCTCGACCGGGCCGAGCTCGACCTCGACCGCGGCGACGGCTTCGTCGACGGCGGCGCCGTCGGTGATGTCGCAGGCGACGGCCATCGCACCCTCGACCTCACCGCCCGACCGCGACACGGTGGCGACCCGGTGGCCTGCGGCGAGGAACGACTGCGTGCAGGCGAGGCCGATGCCGCGGTTGCCGCCGGTGACGAGCACGGTGCGTGGTTCGGAGGGGACGGTCATGCGCCTGCATCCTTGCCGACCGGCGTCGACCAGCGGAGCACCGCGGAGGCCCAGGTCATGCCGGCCCCGAAACCGACCAGCAGCACGAGGTCGCCATCGGAGACACGTTCGTCGTCGAGCGCCTTGGCCAGCGCCAGCGGGATCGACGCCGCCGAGGTGTTGCCGGTGGTCTCGAGGACGAGGGCGCTCTGCTCTCGGGTGAAGCCGAGCTTGTCCCAGGCCGAGTCGATGATGCGGATGTTCGCCTGGTGGGGGACCACGAGCGTGATGTCCTCGGCCGTCACGCCGGCTCGCTCCATCGCGTTGTTCGCCGACTGCACCATGACCCGGATCGCCCGGCGGAAGACCTCGCGGCCGTCCATCTGCATGAAGCCGCCGGTCTCGGCGTAGAGGATGTGCTCGAGGCCGCCATCGGAACCGACGTCCCAACCGAGCAGCTGCGGAGGCTCGCCGTCGGGGATGGCGTCGACGACGACCGCCCCGCCGCCGTTGCCGAACAGGATCGCGGTGTTGCGGTCGTCCGGATCGGTCATCTTGTCGAGCGTCTCGGCGCCGATGAGCAGGACACGCTTGGAGCCCATGGCGATGTAGCCGTTGGCGGCCGCCAACCCGTAGACGAAGCCCGAGCAGGCCGCGTTGAGGTCGAAGGCGCCGCACTCGAGACCCAGGAGCTGTTGGACCCGTGACGCAGACGCCGGGAGCGAGCGGTCGGGGCTGGTGGTGCAGAGGATGAGCAGGTCGATGCTCGAAGGATCGACCCCTGCGTGGTCGATGGCCGCCTGCCCGGCCTCGGCCGCCAACCCGGCGGTGGTGCCGCCGATGCGGCGCTCGCGGATGCCGGTGCGCTCGGTGATCCACTCGTCGGTGGTGTCGAGGTGGGCTTCGAGGTCGGCATTGGAGCGGATCCCGTCCGGGAGGGCGGTGCCCCAGCCGATGATGCGGCCGGTGGTGGTCATGTTCGGGTTCCGGTCAGCGCTTCTGTGGCGGCGTCGACCTGCTCGGGCGTCATGACCGAGAGCCGCGTGGTGTCCTTGGCGATGCGCTTGATGGTGCCGGTGAGCACGGCACCGGGGCCGACCTCGACGAACGTGTCGGCCCCGAGGCCGACCAGCGTGTCGACCGAGGGCGACCAGCGAACCGGGTTGACGAGCTGGCGTTCGAGCAGCGCGGGCCATTCGTCGGCGGTCGTGTGGACTGTGGCGTCGACGTTGGCCACGACGGGTACGGAAGCGTCGGCGAACGACGCCGAACCGATGGCCTCGGCCAGGGCGTCGCCAGCCGGTGCCATGAAGGGCGTGTGGAACGCCCCCGACACCTCGAGGGCCATGACCCGCTTGGCGCCGGCGTCCCTGGTGGCGGCGCCGGCCGCGTCGACGGCCTCGGGATCGCCGGCGATCACGACCTGACCGGGAGCGTTGATGTTGGCGACCCACACGTCGCCGGCGGTCTGCTCGCACGCGGTGGTGACGGCGTCGTCGTCGAGGCCGAGGACGGCGGCCATGGTGCCGATCCGGGCGGTGGTGCACTCCTGCATGGCGTCGCCCCGGGCGGTCACCAGCCGAACGGCGTCGGCGAAGCCGAGGACGCCGGCGGCGCACAGGGCCGAGAACTCGCCGAGGCTGTGGCCAGCCACGGCGGCGGCGTCGAGGCCGCGGCGGCGGAGCGCGTCGAGTACCACCATCGACTGCACGAACGTCCCGAGCTGCGCGTTGCGGGTCTCGACCAACTCGGCGGCGTCGGCGTCGAGCAGCAGGTGGGCGACGTCGCGACCGGCGGCGTCGGAGGCCTCGGCGACCAGCGCCCAGGACACGTCGTCGACGAAGGCCGCGCCCATGCCGGGCTGCTGGCTCCCCTGGCCGGGGAAGACGAACGTGATCATGGAGACCTCAGGGGCGGTCGTGGGCGGGGTGCGACGGAGGTGGGACCTCGGCGAGGCCGCACGGGTTTCAACGACTTCGAGTGCTCGTGGGACGGACGGTCTGCAGCGTCGGGATCACCGGGGCGTAGGCGCCGAATCCGTGACGACGGTCGGAGGCATCGAGTCGTCGGCCTCGCCAGACGACGAAGACGACGAGGACCGTGAGCAGGAGGAGGCGCCGCATGCGTCGGAGCGTAGATGGCCGGGACCGACGGCGTGGGAAGCCGATCGGAACTGCCCACAAGTCTCAACCTGACCTGATCGGTGCCGATCAGAAGGGGAACGCGGCTCGGCCCGCGTCGAAGGCAGGAGGGTCGATGGCACGAACGGTACGGGCGTCGGGAGGCACTCGTTGGCTCGCGTCGGCTGCCCGCGCCGGTTGGGCGGAGATCCGCCGCGGCCACATCCCGGACCCCCCGGTGCTCGCCGGTCTCCTGCACGTCGCGTCGGGGGTCACCGTCCTGGTGACGATGCCGTTCTCGTCGACCTTCGCCGAACCGGCCGCCGTCAGCGTCGTCGCCGTGGCTGCCATCGTGGTGGGTGCGACGATCCCGGCGTTGCCCTGGCGCCGCTGGGCGCCCGATGCCTCGAAATGGTTGATCCCCGAGTCGCTGCTGCTGGTGATCGCGTTCAATCTCGCGGCGCAGGAGCCGTTCGTCTATTCGCTCTTCTATCTCGTCGTGTGGGCATGGGTGGGGCTGACGCAACCCCAGGGCGCCGCCGCTCGTTGGTCGCCGCTGCTGGCGTTCGCGTACCTCGTTCCCGGCGCCGCCATCGCCGGCGGCGGCGAGGGTGCGTTGGTCTCGGTGGCCTACGTCGTCCCGGTGGCCGTGGTCGTCGGCGAGACCGTCGCGTTCGTCGCCGAGCACCTACGGCGGAGTCGGCGGGCGGTCGAACGATCCGAGGCCCGCTATGCCGCCCTCGTGCGCCATGCCGCCGAGTTCGTGTTCGTCCTCGACGAGCACGGGAAGATCTCGTTCGCCAACGAGGCGGTCGGCGCAGTCCTCGGTTGGACCGTCGACGAACTCGTGGGGATGTCGCCGCGTCGTCTCGTGCACCCGGACGACATCGATGCCGTCGTCGAGTGGTTCCGGCGCTCACGCTCGATCGATCTGCCCGAACCGATCGAGATCCGGTGCCTCCACACCGATGGGACGTGGCGATGGATCGAGGGCATGGTCCAGGACCTCGCCCACATCGAGGCGGTCGGCGGCATCGTCGTCAACGGCCGCGACATCTCCGAGCGACGGCGTGCTGAGGCCGATCTCGAGCTGGCGGCCTACACGGACGCGCTCACCGGGCTGATGAACCGCACGGCGTTGCAGCGTCGGCTCCAGGAGCTGCTGGCGACCGGTCAGCCCCGCGTGGCGATCCTCTACCTCGATCTCGACGAATTCAAGATCATCAACGACAGCCTCGGTCACCCCGCGGGCGACGCCCTGTTGCGAGCGGTCGGGCACCGCCTCGAGGGTGCCGTGGCGGGCGATCTCTGCCGTCTCGGTGGTGACGAGTTCGTCGTGATCCTCGAGGGATTCGGCCTCGACGGGTCGGTCGAAGCCTGCGCCGGCGCCGTCGTGTCGAGCTTCGCTCGGCCGTTCCTGGTGGAGGGCCGAGCCCTGCAGGTCGGGGCCAGCGTCGGCGTCGCGGTGGCCGAGCCCGGGATGACGGTGGCCGATCTGCTCCGAGCGGCCGATCTGGCGATGTACCGCGCCAAGCAGAGCGGTGGGTCGCAGTGGGTGTGCTTCGACGAGGCCATGGCCCGCGAGGCCCAGCACCGACTCGACACCGAGCAGGAGCTGCGGGTGGCGCTGGATGACGGGCAGTTGCTGGTCGAGTTCCAGCCGGAGATCGACGTCGAGACCGCGCAGGTCTCGTGCGTCGAGGCGCTGGTGCGCTGGATCCATCCGACGCGGGGCCGGATCCCACCCGACGAGTTCATCGGGGTCGCGGAGGAGACCGGGCTGATCCACGCACTGGGTGAGTACGTGCTCGACCGGGCGCTCGAGGTGGCGCGGATGATCGCCGACGCCGGCCACGACGCCTCCGTGGCGGTGAACATGTCGGCCCACCAGCTCCGGCGTCCCGGATTGGTCGATCTGGTCGACGACGCACTGCGCCGCTGGTCGGTCCCGCCAGAACGACTGCGCATCGAGATCACCGAGACCGCGCTGCTCGACGGCGATCTGGCCCGGACGGCGATCCCGTCGCTGCGTGGTCGGGGAGTGTCGATCGCCATCGACGACTTCGGAACGGGCTACTCGTCGTTGTCGAAGCTCGAGTCGTTCACGATCGACACCTTGAAGATCGACAAGTCGTTCGTCCGGACTGCATCGGGCCAGCCGTCACCGCTCATCGGCTCGATCGTGAACATGGCGCATGACCTGGGCCTCGGTGTCGTCGCCGAGGGCGTCGAGACCGAGGTGCAGCTGGCGATGCTGCGCCAACTCGGCTGCACCCGCATCCAGGGCTTCCTCTTCGCCCGTTCGATGCCGGCCGACGTCCTGCTGGCGATGCTCGACCGCGGCAGCCTCGTGGCCCTCCACGAGTCGCCCGAACAACGAGGGGTCGCCCCCCTGGAGTTGTGAGGCGCAGTCGAGGGATGGGAGTCACTCGGTGGGCTGCGACGTTGTGAGGCGCAGCCGAACAACTCGGGGTCGGCCCCCCTTGGAGTTGTGAGGCGCAGCCGAACAACTCTGAGCAACCCGAAGGGTTGCCGTGCCCGGGGCGGGACTTGAACCCGCACGACCGTGAGGCCAGCGGATTTTGAGTCCGCCGTGTCTGCCAATTCCACCACCCGGGCCGGTCGGACAGCGTAGTCGGCGGGTCACCCCTGGTTGGCGAGGGCGGGGACCTGGCAGCGGACGTTGAGGATCTTGCCGTCGGCGCCGGCCACGGTGATGCCCAGCGCGGTGAGCAGCTGGTCGACGACCTCGGAGCCGAGCTCGTCGATCACGGGCTGGAGCGCCCGGTCGATGAGGTTGTTGACCGCGGACTGGCCGACGCCCCGGGCGTTGAGAGCCGCCAGGGTCCCGGCGCTCACCGCGTTCCAGGAGATGGCGCTGAAGGCGTCGCTCGTGATGGAGGTGCCGGACAGGCCGCCGTCGAAGCGGTGCAGCGGCGTCTCGTACGGGCTGGTGAAGGCGTGCGAGTCGGTGGCTCCGAGCAGGTTCGCGTTCGCGTCGTAGCCACCGGCGTAGCCGACCCCGGCCTCGTAGGTCTGGCGCTGGGCCACGGTGGTGGCGGCGCCGAGGTTGATCGAGATCCCCGTGGGCGGCACCAACGGCGGGATGCCGGGAAGGGTGACGCCGATCGAGCCGCTCACCATCGGGCTCGCGGTCAGTCCGACGTCGCCGGCCTGTTGGAGGGCGGCGTCGGTGACTGCACCGAAGCCGATGGAGATCGCGCCGGTCTCGACCAACATGTCGACGACCGAGCCGTCGACGCCGCCCGGCCCGCAGGCGATGCGGTCGTAGAGCGAATCGGCTCGGGCGACCTCGATCACCAACGGGATGTTGCCGTTCAGGTTCTGTGTGCCCGCGACCCCAGGGATGCCGAGATCAGCGAGGTCGAACACGATGCCGGTGAGCGGCACGTTCACGGCGACCTTCACCTGGGCGTTGCGGGGCCCCTGCTCGCCGGCGTACTTCCAGCGGGCGTCGATCTGTGGCTTCTCGATCACGGCGATGCGGGGCGAGATCACGCCGCCCGGGACGAAGGGGAGGCTCACCGGCATGTCGACGGTGACCAGGTTGTTGCCGTCGATGGCCATGGCGGTCATCTGCAGCAGTTGGAGTGCGTTGATGCGGGCGTCGGCGGCGCACGGCTGCGGGTCCGATGGAGTGCCGCACGCCGCCGCGCCACCGGAACCGGCGGAGACCGTGTCGCCGAAGTCGAACGACCCGGAGCTGTCGGTCTCACTGGCGACGCTGGCGAGGATGGTGCCGGCTTGGACGTCGGCGGTGTCGCCGCTGGCCTGCATCGCCGCGGCGCCTGCGGTGAGGACGTCTCGGGCCGTGACGTTGGCCTGCGTGAGCTCCTCGACGGTGCCGAAGCCCATCTGGGCGGCGAGGTCGCCGAGGCTCAGGTCGCCGAACGCCAGCCCCTGGTACGAGAGCGCATCGAACTGCAGGCCGTCGGCGGGCCCGGTGACCTCGCAGGACACGGTGCCGGTGTCGGCGGCGGCGCCGACGCCGCCGGCGACGTTGATGCCGAGGTATTCGGTGTAGATCTGGTTCTGGAAGGTCATCTGCGCGTCCGCGGAGGCGCGCGCCGCACAACCGGCCGTCGGGTCGTAGGCCTGGATGCCGCCGAAGACAGACCCCAGCTGCCCGATGGTCTGGGCGCGGGCGACCGCGACGGCTTCACGTGTCACCGAGCGGTTGTCGGCCTGGAGGTCGAAGAACATCGGGATGCTCGAGGTCAGATCGACACGGACGGCGTCGGGGCGGTCGGTGGCTGCCGTCTGGACCTGGAAGGTGCCGTCATCGGTGCCGGACCCGGGTGTCCAGCGCCCGACCTGCACCTCGTTCGCCGTCAGCGTGGCGGGGAAGTCGTTGCGTGCTGCGCTGGCGTTCGCCTCGGCGATGGCCACGGGCAGCGCGTCGACCGCGTTGAGGCCGGCGATCTTCTGCACCGCGTCGAGGGCGATGGCGTCGGCGTCGGCCTGCAGGTCACGCCGCTCGGCGCGCAGGCGGCCGAGGTCGACGGCGAACGCCACCATGACGAGCACCGTGGTGAGCGTGAGGGCGGCGAGCGGCAACACGACGCCGCGATCCGCTCGGTCACGTCGACGACGGCGCTGCTGGTGGCGGGGTGACATGGGACCTCAGAGAGTGGGGACGGGCACGAGTCGCACGGTGGTCTGCGACTCGAGGGTGTCGGGTTCGAGCTGGGAGATGAACGGGAACGGCGGGAGGATGCGGTCGCTCCCGGTGTTGTCGAACTGGACGTAGGTCGTGAGGCACGGGTCGGCGGGGTCGCTTCCGATCGGCGCATCGCTGATGGCGGCGAAGTTGCTGGTGGAAGCGGCGCAGTCGTGGATCTTCACCTGGCAGTCGGCCGTGCTCCCGCATGCCCGGTTGAACTCGGTGACCGAGCCGGCGAGGGACGCCAACGCGACGGCTCGTCGCTCGTCGATCGTGGGCGTGGCGGCGCTGTCCACGACGGCGATGGCGGCTCGGGCGCTCTCGGATGCCGCCTGGGTCATGTTCTGCTTGAACGCGAGGAGGATGCCCATGTTGATGATCCCGAACAGCAAGGAGAAGAACAGCACCGCAACCAGCGCGAACTCGACGAGGCCCGTGCCGTCGTCTGGTCGCGTCATGGTCCGGTCGATGCTTCGCGATGTCACTGCGTGCCTGCCCTTCGCGCCAGCGCCGAGCTGTCCGGATTGGGGACGTGGTGGACGACTCGGGCGATGTGTCCAGTATCGACACCTGTCGCGGTGAAGGCGATCACCTGTTGTCGTCATTTTCAGACCCCCCAAAGGGACTAGTCCGGTGGCTGTCGGTCGCTGAGCGCACGTAGGGCGGCCGGAGGGGTCGCCGTCGCGAGGTCGTCGATGGTGGTCGGCAGGGCGATGGACCAGTTGGGCCACTGGTCGATGGTGCCGGGCATGTTGGGTCGTTCGTCGATGCCGAGGACGTCGTCGATGGTGCCGATGACGACCTCGACGGGCGACTGGGCCAACGCACGGTGCACGGCCACCACCACGTCGTCGGCGGGCGCGTCGCCGGGGAGACCGGCGCCGTCGGCGATGGCCTCCAGCGGGCGCCGCAGGCGTGCGCTGTCCTCGATCGGGAGGCCGGCGTCGGCGCGATGCCGGGCGTCGGCGCCCGTCCAGGCGCCGGTGATGGTGGGGAGGTCGTGGGTGGTCGCGGCCCCCAACACCCCCGATGGCCACTTCGACGGGGCGGCATCCTCGAAGAGCACGACCCGAGTGCCGAGGACGCCCGTGGCGGCGAGGGTCTCGCGCACGCCCTCCTCGACGGTGCCGAGGTCCTCGCCGACGACGAACGTGCCGGCGCGGGTCGACTCGATGGCGAGCACGGCGAGGAGTTCGTCGGGTCGGTACCTCACGTACGCGCCGCTGGACGGCTCGTGGCCGGGCGGAACCCAGAACAGCCGGAACAGCCCGAGCACGTGGTCGATGCGCAGTCCGCCGCCCGCGCGCATGTTGGCGCGAAGCGTTCGGGCGAACGTCTCGTAGCCGGACGCTCGGAGCGAATGCGGGTCGTACGGTGGCAGGCCCCAATCCTGGCCGGTGGCCGAGAAGTCGTCGGGCGGCGCGCCGATGCGGGCGTCGAGCGCCAGCAGGTCCTGATCGGCCCAGGCGTCGGCGCCGCCCGGATCGACGCCCACGGCGAGGTCGGAGATGAGCGGAAGGGTCCCGTCGGCGTCGCGCAGCTGGCGATCGGCGACCCACTGCAGCCAGCAGTGGAACCGGATGCGGTCGGCGTGGGCCGCGGCGAATCGACTGACGGCGGGGCTCTCGGGGTGGCGGAGCTCGCCGGGCCAGTCCTGCCACGGACCGGGGTGGGTCTCGGCGATGGCGCAGAAGGTCGCCCATCGCTCGAGGTCGTCTCCGCCACGGGAGCGGAAGCCTTCGACCTCGATGTCGATCAAGGAGCCTCGGCGCTCGAAGAGCCGCTCGAGCGCCGGTCGCTTCGCGGCCCACACCGCCGAGCGGTCGATGCGGCGGTCTGCGTCGAGCGCGCGGCCCTCGACGGCGAGTCGGGCGACCAGGTCGTCCGTCGCCGCCCCGGCGACGTCGTCGACGCAGATGTGGAGGGGGTTCAGGAATCGCCGGCTGCTGGGGTAGTACGGGCTGGGTTGCGGGTCGGCGCCCGGTGATGGCGCGTGCAGCGGGCTGGTGGCGACGAGGTCGATGCCGCACGACGCGGCCCACGCGCCGAGCATCCGCAGGTCGCGGAGGTCGCCGATGCCCCAGCTCGACTCGCTGCGGGCGGCATAGAGCTGCACGGCGAGAGCCGAAGCCCGGAGGCCGGACGGGTGGTGACAGCGGCGGGGGCGCACGATGAGCAGCGTCTCCGGGCCGCCGTCGGCGGGGATCAGCCGGTGGCGTCCGATGGGGAGGTCGGGGGAGAGGCTGGTGACGATGCCGGTGTCGACGCCGTTCTCGAGCACGAGGTGGCAGGGGCCGAGGAGCTGCTCGCCCCATCCGGCCGGCACGACCCAGACCGGCGACGATCGATGGGGCCCCGGGTCCTCGGGTCCGCCGCCCATGGCGGCGCGCAGGGCGGTGCGGGTCGTCGTAGAGGTCTCGCGCCAGGAGCCGTCGGTGGCCCAGTAGCCGTCGTCGATGCCCCAGGCGTCAGCGCCCGTGCGAGGCTGCTGCACTCGTTCCTCCCTCCGGTGTCGAGACCATGGTTCCGGTGGCCTGGGCGGTGGTGCTGGTGGCCGTGGCCGTGCCGGGCGCCACGCTACCCATGGGCAGCGGGAGCCGGGCGATCCGTGCGCACCGGCGCTCGGATGGTCCGTCCTACACTCGCCCCGTGTCGAAACGGCAGGTCGAACGTCGCCTCACCGAGGTCGGGCGCCGGTTGCGCCAGCTCCGCGAGGAGCTGCAGGTGGCCGACGAGCAGCTGTTGCACCTCGCCGACGCCGCCGACGACGCACGACTTCGTTCCCTGGTGTCCGAAACGCCGGTCTCCGACCGCGAGCACCGCGAGGCGGCCCGCCACGCCGAGGCGATGCGGTCGCACCGAGCTTCGGTGGCCGACGAGATCCAGCGGCTCGAGACCGCGCAGGACGAGCTCCTCGATCGGCTGACCGCCGAATCGACGTGAACCCGGCCGAGCCGGTCGTCGGCGACTTCGTTTCCCGCCCGCCCCGGCGGCGTGGCACCATCGGGTGCTCGCATCCGAGGTTCCGCAGCCGGCGGGGAAGGAGAACGCAGTGGCCACTCGCGTGGTGATTGCCGAGGACGAAGCCATCATTCGTCTCGATCTCAAGGAGACGCTGGAGGAAGAGGGCTACGACGTCGTCGGCGAGACCGGACGGGGCGACGAAGCCGTCGACCTCGTGCGCGAGCTCGAGCCCGACCTCGCCATCCTCGACGTGCGGATGCCGGGCCTCGACGGCCTGTCGGCCGCCCGCGAGATCTCCGCCCACAAGAAGTCCGCGGTGCTGATCCTCACCGCCTACAGCCAGCGCGATCTCATCGAGCAGGCCCGCGACGCCGGTGCGCTGGCATACCTGGTCAAGCCGTTCCAGCGCTCCGAGCTGATCCCTGCCGTCGAGATCGCCCTCGGCCGTCACCGCGAGATGCGGGCGCTGCACGACCAGACCCAGACCCTCGAGGACCAGCTCGAGACCCGCAAGCTGGTCGACCGGGCGAAGGGCGTGCTCATGGACAAGCACGGCCTCTCCGAGTCCGATGCGTTCGACTGGATCCAGAAGACGGCGATGAACAACCGCGTCAAGGCCCGCGACGTGGCCGAGCAGGTCATCGACGGCACCGCCGGCCCCGACCAGGGCTGAACGGGTGGCCGCGCCCGCTGGCTCGGCGGCGGGAAACCGCCGGTTCTTGCTCATCGACGGTAACTCCCTCACGTATCGGGCGTTCTTCGCGCTGCCCACCGACCTCGCCACGGCGTCGGGCCAGGTCACGAACGCGGTGTTCGGGTTCACGTCCATGCTCATCAACATCCTGCGCGATCATCCGTCGGAGCGCATCGCCGTCGCCTTCGACCGCCCCGAGCCCACCTTCCGGCACGAACGGGTCGCCGACTACAAGGCCGGCCGGGCCGAGACGCCCGACATCCTCCGCCAGCAGATGGGACTGGTCCGCCAGGTCCTCGAGACGCTGGGCATCACCATCATCGACAAGGTCGGATTCGAGGCCGACGACATCATCGCCACGCTCGCCACCCAGGCGCGCGACGCGGGCGACGACGTCATCGTGGTCACGGGCGACCGCGACGCCTACCAGCTCGTCGAGGACCCCCACGTCAAGGTCCTCTACAACAAGCGGGGCGTGTCCGACTACGCGCTCTACGACGAGGACGGCATCGAGGAACGCACCGGCGTCCGCCCCGACAAGTACGTCATGTACGCGGCGATGCGGGGCGACAACTCCGACAACCTTCCCGGCGTCCCCGGGGTGGGGGAGAAGACGGCGGCCAAGCTGCTCAACACCTACGGCGACCTCGACGGCATCTTCGCCAACGTCGAGGCCCAGACGCCCAAGCTGCGCGAGAACCTGGCCGCGCACGAAGAGCTCGTCCGCGAGAACGCCGTGGTCATGGAGCTCATCCGCGACGTCGAGCTCGGGGTGACGCTCGACGAGCTCACCATGGACGAGATCGACAAGGACGAGCTCAAGCGCCTCTTCGACTTCCTCGAGTTCCACTCGTTGTTCGACCGCCTCACCGAGGCGCTGGGCAAGGACCTGGGCGCGATGCAGTCCTCCGAGGTGCTCGAGGCCGAGCTGGTCGACGGCATCGAGATCGACACCGCGCTCGATGCGCTCGGTCGAGTCCGGGACGACGCGCTGGTCGGCCTCGCCGGCGGCTTCGGCCCCGACGGCGGTCTCGAGGGCATCGCGCTCGTCGTCGACGACGCCGGTGCCGAGGTCCTGTGGCTGCCCGCCGAGCGGCTGGCCGACGACGCGGTGCGCGAGCGGTTGGCGCCCGTCCTCGACCTGCGGCGCATCGCCGTCCACGACGCCAAGATCCTGCTGAAGGCGCTGTGGGAGGCCGATCTCGACCTCGCCGGGCTCAGCATCGACACCATCCTCGCCGCCTACCTGCTCGATCCGGCCGAGTCGAACTACCGGCTGTCCGATCTGCTGACCCGGTACGCCCGACTCGAGCTCCCGGTCGACAACGGCGTCCCGGATGGTCAGCTCGATCTCGGTGGCGACGACACCGTGCCGCTGCCGCTGGTCACCGCCCGCGACGCCCTCGCGACGCAGCGCCTGGCCGTCCCGCTGCTCGAGGCCATCGACGCCCAGGGCCTGCGCTGGGTCAACGACGACCTCGAGACGCCGCTCGTGCGGGTGCTGGCGAAGATGGAGACGGTCGGCGTCGGCGTCGACGTGGCGGTGCTGACCCGGCTGCGCGACCGCCTCACGGCCGAGGCCGACGATCTGCGCACCGCCATCACCGAGGCCGCCGGGCACCCCTTCAACGTCAACTCCACCAAGCAGATGCGCGAGGTGCTCTTCGACGAGCTCGGCCTCACGCCGGCGAAGAAGACCAAGACGGGGTTCTCCACCGACGCCCAGACGCTCGAGAAGATGCGGGGCGACCACCCGATCATCGACCACATCCTGCGCTACCGCGAGGTCGAGAAGCTGCGATCGACCTACGGCGAGTCGCTGCTCCAGGACGTGCAGGCCGACGGCCGCATCCACGCGACGTTCAACCAGACCGTGGCGCGCACCGGCCGGCTCAGCTCCGACAACCCCAACCTGCACAACATCCCGGTGCGCTCCGAGATGGGACGCGAGTTCCGCGAGGCCTTCGTCCCGGGCGACGGCTACACGCTGCTGGTCGCCGACTACAACCAGATCGAGCTGCGCTGCATCGCCCACCTGGCCGAGGACCCGGGGCTCATCGAGGCCTTCGAGTCGGGCACCGACATCCACACCGAGACCGCGGCACGGGTGTTCGGCGTTGCGCTCGACGAGGTCAAGCCCGACCAGCGGGCCAAGGCCAAGATGGTCAGCTACGGCCTCGCCTACGGCATGGAGGCCTACGGGCTCGGCCAGCGCCTCAACATCGCCACGAAGGAGGCGGCCGTCATCCTCGACGCCTACTTCGCCGCCTTCCCCAACGTCCACGCCTACTTGGAGCGCACGGTCGAGGAAGCCCGGGCCCGGGGCTACACCGAGACGCTCTTCGGCCGCCGGCGGCCCATCCCCGAGCTGTCGTCGTCCAACGTCCGCATCCGCCAGGCGGGGGAGCGCCAGGCCATGAACGCCGGTATCCAGGGCCTGGCCGCCGACGTGTTCAAGGTCGCCCTGGTCCGACTCGACCAGGCGCTCGAGGACCAGGGGCTCGAGACCCGCGTCATCCTGCAGGTGCACGACGAGATCATCTGCGAGGTCCCCGAGTCCGAGGTCGAGGTCGCCGGCGCGCTGGTCGAGTCGATCATGAAGGGCGCCGCCGACCTCCGGGTCCCCCTCGAGGTCAACCTCGCCTTCGGCGACTCGTGGGCGACGGCCAAGTAGACCCGCCGCCCACCGTTGGCGCCGACTCCGGAACCTGGTTCCGGCCGCTGGCCGACCACATGGGCGCGACGTATCTCCGGTACTCGTTCACCAAGGGCACCGAGCAGGAGGCCGACTTCCTCGTCGATGTCCTCGACCTCCACCCGGACGCGCGGCTGCTCGACGCCGGCTGCGGGCCCGGCCGCCATGTCCGAGCGCTCCGGTCCCGTGGGGTCGACGTCGTCGGGATGGACCTCGCCGAGTCGTTCTGCCGCCTCGTCGCGGGCGGCGACCCGCCGGCGCCGGCGGTCGTCGCCGACGTCCGCGCCCTGCCGGTGCGGGCCGGCTTCGACGCGGTGGTCTCGCTCTGCCAGGGCGGCTTCGGCCTGCTCGGCGGCCCGGGCGCGCCCGTCGACGCCGACGTCGAGGCCATCCACCAGCTGGCGTCGTGCCTGAAGCCCGGCGGACGGCTGGTGCTCAGCGCCTTCTCCTCGTACTTCCAGGTCCGCTACCAGGCCGACTCCGGTGGCTTCGACGCCGAGACCGGCGTCATGCACGAGCGCACGCAGGTCAAGGACGCCGCCGGCACCGACCTCGAGGCCGACCTCTGGACCACCGGCTACACCCCCCGAGAGCTCCGTTTCGTCGCCCGCCTCGCCGGCCTCGAGCCCGAGCACGTCTGGTCGGTCGACCCGGGCGACTACGCCCGCCGCGCCCCCGACCTCGACCACGCCGAGTTCCTCCTCGTCGCCCGCCGCCCCACCCCCTAGGAAAATCGCTGGGGATCGACGTCGGAAACCGACGGCGATCCGGTAGGAGAATCGAAGGGGTCGGCCCTGGGAATCGGTGAGAAGCCCCTGCTACGCTCGCCGATCGGTCTGTCGTCCGTCCTGGGCGCGGGCCGTTGTCCGGAAAACCCAGCGACCGAGAGCAAACCCTTGACCGACACCACGTCCACCGCAACCCTCGTCCCCGAGGGGCTCACCGTGAGTCCTTCCGAGATGGGCACCTTCGACGACGAGGGCGTGTACACGCCTCGTCAGATCACCTCGAACGACGTCGGCAGCTTCGCCGACATGATCGACGACACCATGGTCACCGTCGAGGAGGGCCAGCTCGTCGAGGGCAAGGTCGTCCGCATCGACAAGGACGAGGTGCTGCTCGACATCGGCTTCAAGTCCGAGGGCGTGGTCCCCAGCCGCGAGCTGAGCATCCGCAACGACGTCGACCCGTCCGAGGTCGTCAGCCTCGGCGACGTGGTCGAGGCCCTGGTCCTCACCAAGGAGGACAAGGAAGGTCGCCTGATCCTGTCCAAGAAGCGGGCACAGTACGAGCGCGCCTGGGGCAAGATCGAGGAGATCAAGGAGGCCGAGGGCGTCGTCACCGGTCCCGTCATCGAGGTCGTCAAGGGCGGGCTCATCATCGACATCGGCCTGCGTGGCTTCCTGCCGGCCAGCCTCGTCGAGCTCCGCCGTGTCCGCGACCTGGCGCCGTACGTCGGCCGCCACCTCGAGGCCAAGATCATCGAGCTCGACAAGAACCGCAACAACGTGGTCCTGTCCCGCCGGGCGTGGCTCGAGGAGACCCAGCGCGAGCAGCGCGAGGACTTCCTCGCCAACCTCAAGCCGGGCGAGGTCCGCCGTGGCGTCGTCTCCAGCGTCGTCAACTTCGGTGCCTTCGTCGACCTCGGCGGCATGGACGGCCTCGTCCACGTGTCCGAGCTGTCCTGGAAGCACGTCGACCACCCCGGCTCGGTCGTCAACGTCGGCGACGAGATCGAGGTGCAGGTCCTCGAGGTCGACCACGACCGCGAGCGCATCAGCCTGTCGCTCAAGGCCACCCAGCAGGATCCGTGGCAGGAGTTCGCCGGCGCCCACAAGGTCGGCGAGCTGGTCTACGGCCGCGTGACGAAGCTGGTGCCGTTCGGTGCGTTCGTCCAGGTGGGCGAGGGCATCGAGGGGCTGGTCCACATCTCCGAGATGTCGGCCCACCACGTCGACCTGCCCGAGCAGGTCGTCACCCCGGGCGAAGAGCTCTGGGTCAAGATCATCGATCTCGACCTCCAGCGCCGCCGCATCAGCCTGTCGATCAAGCAGGCCGCCGAGGGTGGCGTCGTCGCCGCCGAGTACCAGGAGGCCTTCGGCGAGCAGATGTACGACGACGAGGGCAACTACATCGGCCCTGAGGTCGAAGAAGACGAAGAGGCCGAGGCGGCCGAGGAAGCTCCCGAGTCGACCGAGAACGTCGTGGCCCACACGTCGGGTCCCGACCTCGACACCGAGGTGGCCGACGTCGAGGTCGCCGAGGCCGCCGAGGTCGAGGAAGCGCCCGCCGTCGAGGAAGCGCCCGCCGTCGAGGCTGCGGCCCCCGCGGCCGACGACGCCGAGGCGTCCGACGACTGACCCGCCGAGGTCCGGTTTCGACCTGGCCGCACGCACGTTCCGTATTGAAGGTGCCCGCCGATCTCGGCGGGCACCTTCGCGTTTTTCCAGAATCTCCGAAAAAGTAGGTCGTTCGGACTGTTGTCTCGGAAAAGTGTGCCGATGGGAACACAGAACGTGCCCGTTGGGTACGATGACGCCCCGATCAGAAGAGGGAAGGGTGGGAACTGGTGAATTCCCGACGTTGGGTCATCCTGGCCGTCGCAGTGCTCCTCGGCATCGTCGCCGGTGGGCTCGTCTACAACTACGTGCAAGGGGTCGAATCGGACGCTGATGCGGAGGCGCAACGCGTCACCGTCTACAAGCTGACGACGGACATCCCGAAGGGGACCTTCGCCGAGGACGCCTTCAGCAACGGTTGGATCGTGAAGGGTGAGATCCCGGCCGAGTTCCGGCCGGCGAGCGCCATCTCCGATCCGTCGCAGATCGAAGGCAAGGTCGCCATCTCTGACCTCGCCGCGAACCAGGTCGTCGTCGATGATCAGTTCGTGAGTCAGTCGACGGCGCTGACCACCTTCTCGGGCCTGCTGGCCCAGAACCAGGTCGCCATCACCATCTCGGTCGACCAGGTGCGCGGCGTCGCCGGCCTCCTGGTTCCGGGCGACTTCGTCAACGTGCTGCTCGCCGACGGCGGCGGCACGCTGGGCAACGACTCCGACGGGGCCGTCGACGCCGCGGGCAACGCGATCGTCACCGGCAGCGACGTCAACATCCGGCCCGATGCCCGGTACCTGTACCAGAAGGTGCAGATCCTGGCCATCGGCAAGCAGCGTGCGCTGCAGCCGGGTGAGACCGTCGCCACCAACGCCGACGGTTCGCCCGTCGTCGCGGACACCGGCCTCATCACCATCGCCGTGCCCGCCGACGCTGCCCAGTGGATCGCCTCGGCGTCTTCCGGTTCGCTGTACCTCACCCTCGTGGCCAAGGACTACACGCCGGTGCCGGTCGGGCCCATCGCCCCGTCGCCGACGCTGCCGGCCGAGAACCCCGAGCAGCTCACGCCGTACGGCCCCGACGGACAGCAGACGCCATGAGCGACCGGCCTGTCGTCATCGTCGAACCCGATGCGGTGTCCCGCCGTGCGCTTGCCAGCCAGCTCCCGGGCGCCATCGAACTCGACGACTTCGCCCGTCTCGAATCCCAGCTCAACGGCCCCACCGTGGTGGTGCTCGGCCCCAGCCTCGCTGACGCCGCCGGCGTGTCCGCCGCCTCGCCGTTGCTGTCGTCGCGACCCGCCGTCGGTGCGATCCTGATCAGCCAGGAGCTCTCCACCGAGCTGCTCCAGTCTGCGCTGCGGGCGGGCTTCAAGGACGTGCTCACGGCGCCCGTCGACGAGAAGCAGCTCAAGGACACCATCGCTCGCATCGCTGCGTCGCTGCCCGGCGTGACGCTGCCGGCTTCGTCCATGCCCCGATCCGAAGGCGAAGCGCGCGCCCGGATGATCACGGTGTTCTCCACCAAGGGCGGTGCCGGCAAGTCGATGCTGGCCACCAATGTCGCCGTCTCCCTGGCTCGTCGCGAGAGCCGTCCCGTGATCCTCGTCGACGCCGACCTGCAGTTCGGCGATGTCAGCGTGATGCTCAAGCTCGCACCACGCCACACGGTGGTCGACGCCGTGAACTCGCTCGACAAGCTCGATCCGGCACTGCTGCGCAGTCTCCTGGTCGAGCACGAGCCGTCCGGCCTGTTGGTGCTCTCCGCTCCGCTCGAGCCGGCGTTCGCCGACCAGATCGACGCTGCGCAGCTCATGCAGGTCGTCGAGATGCTCCGCGAGATGGCCGCCTACGTGGTGGTCGACACCCCGGCGTACTTCAACGACGTGGTGCTGGCGCTCATCGAAGAATCCGACGATGTCCTGCTCATGGCGGGGATGGACATCCCGAACATCAAGAACGTCCGCATCGGATTGCAGACCCTGCGTCTGCTCAACACCCCGATGAGCAAGATCCGGTTGATCCTCAACCGGGCGAACTCGAAGGTGAAGCTCGACATCTCCGAGGTGGAGGCGACGTTGCAGGTGAAGGCCGAGTGCCGGATCCCCAGCGACGTCACCGTTCCGCAGTCGGTCAACAAGGGTGTTCCCATCGTGATGGACGCTCCCCGCTCAGGTCCGGCGAAGGCGATCGAAGGCCTCGTCCAGCAACTGGTCGAGGAAACGGTCCGATGACCGAAGGGGTCAAGTCATGAGTCTCTACAAGCGGATCCACGAGGGCGGCGAGACCGCCGGTACCGGCACATCCAGTCGTCGCGATCCCGTGCTCGACGAGCTGCGCCAGAAGATCCACCACCATCTCATCGAAGAGCTGGGGCCGATCCTCTACGACAAGCGCCTCTCCGAGGACGACCTGCGCCGGCGGGTGCAGGAGCAGCTGCAGGCGGCATTGGCCCAAGAGCGGGCGCCGCTCTCGGCAGCCGACAAGAGCCAGCTCATCCAGGACGTCTCCGACGACATCCTCGGCTACGGGCCCATCGACCGTCTGCTCAACGACGAGGCCGTCACCGAGGTCATGGTCAACGGACCGGGCTCGGTGTTCGTCGAGCAGAACGGCAAGCTCACGAAGTCCGATGCCACCTTCGTCGATGCCACCCACCTGCGGCGCATCATCGACAAGATCGTCGGCCAGATCGGCCGTCGCATCGACGAGTCGTCGCCGATGGTCGACGCCCGTCTTCCCGACGGCTCCCGCGTCAACGCGGTGATCCCGCCGCTGGCCATCGACGGGCCGTTCCTCACCATCCGCAAGTTCTCCAAGGACCCGTTCCAGGTCGATGACCTGATCCGATTCGGGACGCTCAACGCCGCTTCGGCCCGCTTCCTGCAGGCTTGCGTGGTCGGCCGCCTCAACATGATCGTCTCGGGTGGTACCGGCACCGGTAAGACCACGACGCTCAACGTGCTGTCGAGCTTCATCCCCACCGACGAGCGCATCTGCACCATCGAGGACGCCAAGGAGCTCCAGCTCCACCAGGAGCACGTGCTCTGCATGGAGACACGCCCGCCCAACATCGAGGGCAAGGGCGAGATCACCATCCGCGACCTGGTGAAGAACAGCCTCCGCATGCGTCCCGACCGCCTGGTCGTGGGCGAGTGCCGTGGCGGCGAGGCGCTGGACATGCTCCAGGCCATGAACACCGGCCACGACGGCTCGATCACCACCGTCCACTCCAACAGCCCGCGTGACACGCTGGCCCGCCTCGAGACGCTGACCCTCATGGCCGGCTTCGACCTGCCGGTGCGGGCCATCCGCGAGCAGATGGCCTCGGCCCTCGACATCGTGGTCCACCTCATGCGCCTCCGCGACGGCACACGCCGCATCACCCACATCACCGAGGTGCAGGGCATGGAGGGCGACGTCATCACCCTCCAGGACATCTTCCTGTTCGACTACGGCATGGGCGTCGACGAGCACGGTCGCTTCCGCGGCCACCTCAAGGCCACCGGCGTGCGTCCCAAGTTCGCCGAGAAGCTTGCCGATCACGGCATCAAGCTCGGCCCGGAGGTGTTCCAGCCCGAGGCGTTCGCCCGTCGGGCGGTCACCGGGAAGTGAGGTCCATCGTGCGCCGAACCCGCCTCGCCGCCCTGATGGGCGCGCTCGTCGCCGTCCTCGCCGCAGTGCTCCTTCCGGCGCTGGTCGCCGGAGCCCAGGAGCCCAGCGAGGGCGACGACCGTCTGGTCGTCCGGTCGGTCGACGGCCGCGATCCCGACGCGGTCACGGTCGAGTTCCTCTACAGCGGCCCGCGCGAGACGGTGCCCGACCTCGTCATCCGCGAGAACGGCGTCATCGTCGAGTCGACGTCGCCCGTGCTCCTCGAGGAGGACTCCGCCTTCGGCATCGTGCTCGCCATCGACACCAGCGCATCGATGGCCGACAACGGTGCGTTCGAGCGGGCCATCGACGCCGCCAAGCAGTTCGTCGCCGACAAGGAGGCCGACGACCAGATCGCCATCGTCAGCTTCAGCGACGCGGTCCAGGTCGTGCAGCGCTTCACCGTCGACCAGGACGAACTCAACGAGTCGCTCGACGGGCTCGGGGTCGGTGGCTTCACCGCCCTCTACGACTCCGTCATCGAGTCGGTCAACCTCTTCGGCTCCCGAGACCTCGTGCCCAACGTGGTCGTGGTCACCGACGGCAAGGACACCAGCTCGGGGGCGAGTCTCCAGGGCGCCATCAGCCGCCTCGACGACGCCAATGCGCTGCTCTTCGCCATCGGCATCGAGACCAGCGAGCTCGACGTCGCTGCCCTCGAGCAGCTGACCAGCGCCACCGGCGGTGCCGTGCTGACGTCGGCCGACCCCTCCGAGCTGGCCAAGCTGTACGGCGAGGTGCAGACGACCATCAAGCGGCAGTTCCGCACCTCCTTCGTCTCCCAGTCCGACACGACGGGGTCGGTGCCGCTGAACGTGACCATCGGCACCACGACCACCGCGGCCAGCTACTCGCCGGGCGCCCGCCTCGACTCGACCCTCAGCGTCGAGGCGGTCGAGACCACGGGCACCTCGGGTGTGTCGGCACTGCAGTCCCGCGCCTATCTCTGGGTCGCCGTCGGGCTCGTGCTCCTGGCCACGCTCATCGCCGCCGTCGCCATCGGTCTCACCATCACCCGCGACCGTGCCGGTCTCGACCGCATGCTCCAGCCCTACTCCGACGGCTTCGTCGCTCGTGATCCCGACGAGGGCGAGGAACGGATGGCGACGACGTCGTTCATCTCGCGTGCCGTCGAGATCACCGGCGACCTCGCCGAACGCCGGGGCCTGCTCCGACGGGCCGAGGACGCGCTCGAGCAGGCCAACCTCCCGCTCCGCCCGGCGGAGGCCCTGTTCTTCTGGGGCGCGGGCGCTGGCCTCGTCGCCGTGCTCGGCTACCTGCTGCTCGGTGGCTTCTTCGGGTTCGTGTTCCTCGGTGCACTGGCGCTCGTCGGCCCGCCGGCCTTCGTCTCGTTCACCGCGGCCCGGCGCAAGAAGCAGTTCAACGCCCAGCTCCCCGACATGCTCGGCCTGTTGGCGAGCACGATGCGGGCCGGTTACTCCCTCATGCAGGGCGTCGAGGCGGCAGCCAACGAGGTCGCCGAGCCGATGCGGCGTGAGCTCCTCCGGGTCGTCAACGAGAGCCGCCTGGGCATGCCGCTCGAAGAGGCGCTCAGCAACGTGGGGACGCGCATGGCGTCCCGCGACTTCGAGTGGGCAGTCATGGCCATCAGCATCCAGCGTGAGGTGGGTGGCAACCTGTCCGAGCTGCTCGACACGGTGGCGTCGACCA
Source organism: Acidimicrobiales bacterium (assembly GCA_041618235.1). Taxonomy (GTDB): domain Bacteria; phylum Actinomycetota; class Acidimicrobiia; order Acidimicrobiales; family Salinilacustritrichaceae; genus Salinilacustrithrix. The sequence continues at coordinate 11,074 of JBFJNI010000018.1, read as the reverse complement.
TGACGCAGCGCGAGCGCCTGCGGCGAGACATCAACTCGCTCACGGCCGAGGGCAAGATCTCCGCCATCGTGCTCGGCATCCTGCCCATCGGCCTCGGCTTGGTCATCTTCACGCTGAACCGCGACTACATGAACGCGCTCTTCGAGCAGACCATCGGGCTCGTCATGTTGGGCGCCGCGGTGTTCTTCATGGGTATCGGCTTCGCCTGGATGTACAAGATGATCAACATCGAGGTCTAGGGGGACGCATGGAACTGATCTTCGGACTCGGACTGGCAGTCATCGCGGTCATCGTCGCCGTGGTGGCCGTCGGCTTCCAGCTCGACGAGAAGGCCGTCGTGCGGTCGTCGCTGCGACGGCTCGAGGGCTACGACATCCAGGACACCCGGGACAAGGAGCTCCTGGATCCGCTGCGTGCGCGCACGATCGCGCCCGTGGTGACACGGGTGCTCGACCTCGGGCGCAGCATCACCCCCGTCGGCTATCTCGACCGGGTCCGTCACAAGCAGACCCAGGCGGGTCACCCCGAGGCCGACGCCGTCGACCGCTTCATGGTCGTCAAGATCGTCTGCCTGCTCTTCATCCCGGTCGGGATCTGGCTCGTCTACGGCGGGCTCGGTCTGTCGGGCACCAATGCCCTGCTGCTGGCCGGGCTGCTCACCTTCGCCCTCGCCGTCGTTCCCGATGCCCGGCTCAACCGCGAGGTCGAGGCTCGCACCAAGCAGCTCCGGGTCTCGCTGCCCGAGGTGCTCGACCTGTTGGTGATCAGCGTCGAGGCCGGCCTCGGTTTCGAGCAGGCCCTCGACCGCGTGGTCGACGCCGTGCCCGGGCCTCTCTCCGAGGAGTTCAACCGCATGCTCGGCGAGGTGCGGGCCGGATCCAGCCGGTCCGAGGCCATGCGAGCGCTCGAGAAGCGGGTCGACGTGCCCGAGGTGCGTTCCTTCATCATGGCCATGCTCCAGGCCGACACGTTCGGTGTCTCCATCGGCAAGGTCCTGCGCAACCAGGCCGACGAGATGCGGGTGAAGCGGCGCCAGCTCGCCCAAGAGGAAGCGCAGAAGGTCCCGGTCAAGATGCTGATCCCCATGGTGTTCTGCATCTTCCCGGCGCTCTTCGTCGTGGTCCTCGGTCCGGCGGCCCTCGACATCCTCGACGCCTTCTGATGACCGCGCCGGCCTCCGGGCCGGACGAGGCCCCGGCCGCCCAGGAGCCTGCCGGAGGCCGGGACCACGGTCCCACCCTGGGCACCGTGCTCTGGCTCCTCACGCTCGCGTGGGGCGCCGGCATCGCCGGGGCACCCCTCACCGACAACAGCTTCCTCACCCATCTGGCCACCGGACGGCTGATCCTCGACCGCCGCGCGGTCCCGTCGACCGACCCGTACACGTTCACGGCGGCGGGCACCGATTGGACGGTCCAGTCCTGGTTGGCCTCGCTCGCCTACGCCGGCGCCGAGCAGCTCGGGGGCGTCATCGGCCTCCGGTTCCTCGTCCTGGTGGTGTTCCTGGCGGCCGCAGCGCTCCTGTGGCGCCTGAGCCGAGCGTGCGCGTCACTGGTGCCGCGCTTCGCCATCGTCTTCGGCTCGCTCTACGTCGTCACCAGCCTGTGGGGCGAGCGGCCGTACATGACCGGTGTCCTCGGCCTGGGCATCGTCTGGCTCGCGCTCGACCGCCAGGTGCCCCCCTGGACGATGGTCCCGCTGTACTGGCTGTGGGCGAACACGCATGGTTCGTTCCCGCTCGGTGTCGGACTGGCCGTCCTGGTGCTGCTCGGCCGCAAGCTCGACGGCGAGCCCTTGGACCACGAGCGCCGCGTGGTGGGCTGGAGCATCGCCGGGGTCCTGGCTTCGGCCGTCGGGCCGCTGGGCCCGCGGGCCCTGCTGTTCCCGCTCACCGCGCTCTCACGCGCCGACGTGCTGTCCGAGATCGTCGAATGGCAGCCGGCGTCGTTCACCTCGCTCGACCAACGACTGTTCCTGGTGCTCGTCGCCGCCACGATCCTCGGCCTCGTCCGGCGGCCCTCGTGGGCCCTGGCGCTGCCGACGGTCGTGTTCGTCCTCGCCGCCGTCGTGGCCCAGCGCAACATCGTGATGGCGGTGATGATCCTGGTTCCGGTGCTCTCGGCCACGGTTGCGCCCTTCGGCGAGCTCACCGTCGATCGTCGCCCCGACCTGATCCGGGCCTACGTGGCGGTCGGGGTGGTCGCGTTGCTGGCCGGGGTCGCCACGACGGTCGCGTCGCCGTTCGGAGGCCTCGACGGCTACCCGGCACGGCCGTTGGCCATCGTCGAGCGGGTTGGTGTGGGGGAGGAGCCCTTCGCGGCGCAGGACATCGTGGGCAACCTGTTGACGGTGCTCGACGGCGAGGACGCCGCGGTCTTCGTCGACGACCGGGTCGACATGCTCCCCGAAGCGGTGGTCCGTGACGGTCTCGTCCTGCTCCGGGGACAACCGGGCTGGGACGAGGTCCTCGAACGCTACGACCTCGACGTCGTCGTGTGGGATCGCTCCCGTCCCCTGGGGGCGGTACTCGCCGCCGATCCCCGATGGCGGCTGGTGTTCTCGGACACCCAGTGGTTCGTTGCGTGCCGCCGTGGGGTGGCCTGCGACGCCTTCGATCAGCTGTCCCGCTGAGCGACCGCCCGGTCGGCGGCGCTCACTGCGGCTCGATCAGTTGACGGCGCTGGCGTAGGTCGATGCGCTGTCGTTCACGGAACCACCGTTGGTGAGGCCGAACACGCGCAGCGAGGCCACACAGGCCAGGGTGATGAGGGCCACCAGGAGCGCGTACTCGACGAGGCCTGCGCCCCGGTCGGTGCGTCGTGCTCGTGATGCCGTTGCCGTTTCGTCCATGATCTGGTCCTTCCCCACGGAGTACCCAATCGGATCGACGGTCTCCTGGTTGAGCCTGGTGGCGAGATTCTGTGCCGCACGTCGGCGGTGCAAACGCCGGAGGGCAGGCCATGCGGCCTGCCCTCCGATGTCACAACTCTTTGCGTTCGGGCGAACCCGAGAGCGGATCAGTTGATCGCGCTGCCGGTGGAGCTGAACGAGCTGTTGGCCGCGTTGCCGAGGATGCGCACCGCAACGATGCAGACCACGGCGATGAGGGCGACGAGAAGGGCGTACTCGACGAGCGAGGCGCCACGGTCGGTCTTGGTCCGAGCGGACAGCCACGCGGAGAGGAATTCGAACTGCAGCATGATGGGGTTGCTCCCTGAATTGAGATGGGCGCCCCCGAGATGCTCCCCCGGGGTGCGTGCTTTGTTGACAGAAGAAGTATCGTCCACGCTCCGTGCGGACTACATAGGTCGTTGTGCTCATTCCCGCAGGTCAGCGCACTGCGACCAAAGATCTCCAGACAAAAGGGACTCACGCTGCGTAGGCACCGTGGGTGCGGGTGGTCCCGTCCGGTGCGCCAGCGCACCGTGGCCGTCAATAGAGCCGGACGATGCCCATGCGCACCGCTTGGAGGACCGCCTGCGTGCGGTCTCGGGCGTCGAGCTTGGCGTAGATCGAGGCCAGGTGGTTCTTGACCGTCTTCTGCGAGATGTAGAGCTTCTCGGCGACCTCGGGGGTGCTGCACCCGTCGGCGATGAGCTGGAGCACCTCGATCTCGCGCTTGGTGATGACCGAGTCGCCGTCGCCCGAGAGGTCCTGCGCCTCGGCCAACATGGTCGCGGCGACCTCGGGCGACACGTCGGTGTCGGCCGACATCGCCTGCCGGATCGTCTCGGCGACCTCCTCGAAGGAGCAGTCCTTGACGAGATAGCCCACCGCCCCGGCGCGGATGGCGGCGGCGATGATGTCCTGGTCCGCGTGCATGGTGAGCATCACCACACGGATGTCGGGTGCTTCGTCGTGGATCCGTCGGGTGGCCTCGACCCCGTCCATCTCGGGCATGGTCACGTCCATGAGGACCAGATCGGGCTGCAGCTCGAGCGCCAAGGCGACCGCCTCCTGGCCGTCGGATGCCTCGCCGACGACCTCGAAGCCCTCGTCGAGCATGGAGCGCTTGAGGGTGTCTCGCAACATGCGGTGGTCGTCAGCCAGCAACAGGCGAATCGTCATCCGGACTCCAGTGGTCGATCGGCGAGATGGTACCGCCCCATCACTTCGGCTTCGGGGTTCATCGGGCGTTGCGCAGCGTCGCCCGGACGGTGGTGCCGCGCCCGGGAGCCGAGTTGATCGCGAGTTGCGCACCGATGGATGCGGCGCGTTCACGCATGCCGAGCATGCCGTAGCTGTCGAGCCGGCCCGATTGGCCCTCGGCCATGCCGGCGCCGTCATCGCGGACCTCGACCACGGCCTCGTGGCCGTTGGAGTACCAGAACACGTCGAGGTGGCTGCACTTGCTGTGGCGTTCGGCGTTCACGATCGCCTCCTGCACGATGCGCCACAGCTCGCGCTCTTGCAGCCGGGGCATCCGCACCGTCTCGTCGATGCGCACGCCGACGTCGATGTCGGTGCGTTCCCGGATGCGTCCGATGAACTCCTCGAGCACGCTGTCGATGGTGCGATCGTCGGAGACGTCGGTCCGGAGGTCGTAGAGGGTGTCGCGGACCTCACGAACCACGCTGCGGACGTCCTCTCGGATGCCGGTGAGGTCATCGCTCACTCGGTTGCCCTTCAGGTCCTTGCGGACGATGCGGTCGAGCTCGAAGGCCAGGTAGGCGAGGGACTGGCCGATCCGGTCGTGCAGATCGCGGGCGATGCGAGTGCGTTCCTCGTCGGCGCCCACGGTGCGGAGCCGGGCGAACCACCGGGCGTTGTCGATGGCGAGGGCGGCCGGTTCGGCGTATCCGGCGAGCAACTCGGTGTCGCGGTCGGCGAAGTGGAACGCCTCGGGGTGCTCGACGACCAGGACCCCGACCAGGAACCCGCGCGACACCAGAGCTGCGTAGAGGCCGGATCCGGCACGGGGCGACAGGCCCGGCCCGCCCTCCCGCAGCAGGTTCGTGGCGGAGATCACCGAGCGGGTGCGGGTGGCCGAGGCGACAGGAGCCGGGAGCTCGTCGGGTCCGAAGATCGACTCGGTGCGCCCGCCCACCCGCCGGGCGACGTGCCAGGAGTTGTCGGCGTCCTCGAGCAGCAGGACCGCGGCGCTGTCGAAGCTGACGAGGTCGCGGAGCCGGTCGAGGGTCGAGTCGAGGACCTCGGCGAGGTCGAGCGAGGCCGGGAGGTCCTGGGCCACCTGGTGCAGGTTGAAGAGCAGGTCGTTGGCGTCGATGAGCCGACCGAGGCGGTCGAGGGCCTCGGTCCGTCGTTCCTCGGCGTCGCCCGAGATGCGCCGGGCGTAGCTGGTGACCGTGCCCACCAGGATGAGCTCGACCGCCCACTGCACCGTGACCGTGGCGTCGTCGGCCAGATCGCCGCTGGTGAGCAGCATCGGGAGCCCGACGGCGAGGCACGAGGCGATGGCCAGGCGGATCGCCATGCCGAACCCGGCCACGAAGCCGGCGATGGAGACCGCCGTCAAGGTCGAGAGCGCCAGCGGCGACAGGAAGTAGCCGGTGGATGCGGCCGCGAGACCGGTGATCCCGGCCTCGAGGGTGAGCGCGGCCATGACGCCGAGCGATGGCACCTGGGAGATCGGGCGGCGGGTACGGAAGACGGTGTACGCCAGGAGGACGATGACCCACGCGGCGAGGACGAGGTTGCCCTCGAGCAGCCCTGGTGACGCCAAGGCCAAGCCGACCGTGGTCGTGCCCCACCGCACGATGAGGATGGGTTGGCGGAACGGGTCGGGTCGCTCCGGGGGGACCGGGGTGCGGCGTGGCCCACCCGGACCGATGGCGTCGTCTAGTCGAACGCCTCGCCGATGGTGGCGGCGGCCGGTCCCAGGATCACGATGAAGGTCGCGAGCAGGATCGGCATCAGCGGGAACAGGATCTTCACGGGCAGCTTGGCCGCGCGCTCGCGCGCCCAGGCGCGCCGCCGGAGACGCATCTCGGTCGCCTGGGTCTTGAGCACTCGTCCGATGGGCATCCCCAGAGCGTCCGCCTGCGTCAGCGTCAGGATGAAGTTCGATAGCTCTGGCACCTCGGTACGTCGTCTGAGGTTCTCGAGTGCCTGCCGTCGGGGCAGACCGAGTTCCATCTCCCGCAGCGTACGGGAGAACTCGGCCGCGAGGGCTGAGTCGAAGTTGTCGCTCACGACCTCGAGCGCACCCTCGAACCCGACGCCCGCCTCGACGGAGATCGCCAGCAGGTCGAGCGTGTCGGGGAGGTCGCGTCGGATCTCGCCCTGGCGCTCGTCGACCCGTCGCTCGACGAGCGAGCGGGGCAGCTGGGCCCCGGCGAGGGGGAGGAGGACGAGCAGCAAGACGCCCACGTTGGCGGTGACGGCCGAGGTCGCGACGAGCACGACGGCCACGAGGAAGCCGATGAACGCGAGGAGCACCTGTCCGGTGATGATCTCCTCGGCGCGGTAGCGCCCGGTGAGACCGGCGTAGACCAAGCGCTCGTGCACCCGGTCGCGGTAGTTGCCGGGCAGGATCCCGGATGCCGTGCCGAGCAGTCGCGAGGCGATGGGACGGAGCACCCGGCTGATGAACGGCTCGGCGAGCAGCTGCTGGAACTCGTCGGCCTCGTCCTCGGTCCAGTCGAGGCTGCGGAGGTAGGTCTCGGCGTCGTCGTCGTCGACCTCCTCGTCGGAGCGCAGGCCCAGGACGACGAAGCCGATGCCGGCGAGGAGGAACAGGATGCCGATGGCGATGACCATGTTCAGACCTCCACCGAGTTGACCATGCGCAGGATGATGGCGATCGCCCCGATGGTGATGCCGGCGGCACCGCCCAGCCAGATCCAACCCCAGCCCTGGTACATGGGCTTCATGTAGTCGGGGCTGATGACCTGGATGGCCAGCAGGAGGAACACCGGGAGGCCGCCCAGGACCAAGGCGGAGACCCGGCCTTCGGCGGTGAGCACGTCGATCTCCCGCCGGATCTCCTCGCGGGCGCGGATGAAGTCGGCAAGCGTGTGGAGCAGGTCGGCGAGCTTGCCGCCGACCTGTTGCTGGATCTTGATGGCCTGGACCACCCAGTCGACGTCTCGGATCTGGAGTCGTTCGGCGAGGCGGTCGAGGGCATCGACCAGCGGATCGCCGAGCTCGGTCTCGGAGACGACGCGCCCGAACTCCTCGGCGAGGGGTCCGTCGGCCTCCTGGTTCATCATCTGGATCGCCCGTAGGAAGGTGTGGCCCGCCGAGAGCGACGAGGCGATGAGCGTGAGGGCCTCGGGGAACTGCTCCTCGAAGCGGCGACGGCGCTTGACGATGCGCCGCTCGAGGAAGGCCCGGCCGATGAGGGGGGCGACGAAGATGCCGAGCAGGCCGAAGACGATGCTGGAGGTCGCCACGGCGAGGATGCCCCCGCCGACGACGCCGGCGAGGCCGACGAGGATGACGAACTCGCCGGGGCGGATCGGGACCCGCGCCTGCTCGAGCTTGGTGAGCAGGGACCCCTTGGGGTCCATCGAGTCGATCACCTTGCCGGCGACACCGATGGTGTTCTCGAGCAGTTGGCTGTGGCGCTCGACGACCGATCGGAGGTCGACGTCCTGTTCGCCGTACGGCAGGTCGAGGATCTTGGCCAGCTCCTCCTCGCGCTCGTAGACGCGGGCGAGGACACCGACGGCCAGCATGCTCAGGCCGCCCCCGACGAGGAGGACGGCGAGCCAGGCGGAGAACGTCAACGGAGTCGTTCCTTGTCTGCGATCTCCTTCGCCGAGGGCACGCGGTTGCTCCGCCGGCGGGACGCGGACGACTTGGTGGCGCCGGCCGCCCGCTTGGCCGACTTGAAGGCAGCCGCCGGCACCTCGATGCCCTGCTCGATGAGCTTGTCGACGAAGCGCGGGCGCAAGCCCGTGGCCACGAGTTGCCCGCCGTTCGTCCGGTCGGTGCCCTGGCCGAGCTCGTAGCTGAAGATGTCCTGGAGCAGGATCGTGTCGCCCTCCATGCCCTGGACCTCGGTGAGTGAGGTGATGACACGCCGGCCGTCGGGGAGGCGCGTGACCTGCAGGATCAGGTGGAGCGCCGAGGCGATCTGTTCGCGGATGGCCCGCACCGGCAGGTCGTAGCCCGCCATCAGCACCATGGTCTCGAGCCGGCTCAAAGCGTCGCGCGCCGTGTTGGCGTGGACCGTGGTCATCGAGCCCTCGTGGCCGGTGTTCATGGCCTGGAGCATGTCGAGGGCTTCGGCGGCGCGGCACTCGCCGACGATGATGCGATCGGGTCGCATGCGGAGGCTGTTCTTGACCAGCTCGCGGATGGAGACCTGCCCCGAGCCCTCGGCGTTGGCCGGCCGGGTCTCGAGCGTGATCACGTGGGGCTGCTGGAGCTGGAGCTCGGCGGAGTCCTCGATGGTGATGATGCGCTCGCCGTCGGGGATGAAGCTCGACAGGACGTTGAGGTTGGTGGTCTTACCGGTACCGGTACCACCGCTGACCAGCACGTTCAGCTTCCCCTTGACCGCGGCCTCCATCACGGTGACGAGATCGAGGGTCCAGGTCCCGAAGTTGATCAGGTCCTTGGCGGTGAAGGGGTCCTTGGAGAACTTCCGGATGGTCAGCACCGCGCCGTGGATGGCCAGGGGCGGCACGATCGCATTGACGCGGGAGCCGTCCGGGAGGCGGGCATCGACCATGGGGGAGGACTCGTCGACCCGCCGTCCGACCGAGGAGACGATCTTCTCGATGACCTGGCGGTACTGCGTGTCGTCGATGAACTTGGTCTCGGTGCGCTGCAGGCGGCCGTCCTTCTCCACCCAGATGTCGTCGTAGGCGTTGCACATCACCTCGGTGATGTCGCCGTCGGCGAGCAACGGGTCGAGCGGGCCGTAGCCGAGGGTGTCGGCGACCATCTCGGCGACGAATCGCCGGCGCTCGAGCGGCGTGACCTGGATGTCCTCGCGCTGGAGGATGCGGTCGAGGGCCGATCGCAACTCGGTCTCGCGCTCTTCGGAGTCGAGGGACTTGATCTTGTCGGCGATCTCGTCGAGGACGAGGGCGCGGACCTTGCGCTTGGTCTCGTCCCACGGCGACCCGGAGTCCTTGCCTCGTGCCGGCCTGGCACGCTTGGCGGGTTCGTCGGCTGTCGTGGGTTTCGTTCCCTTGCCTTCCTCTTCCTCGAGGGCGGCGAGCTTCTCTGACAGTTTCACGAGGGTGACCTCCTGGGTCACTTCGTCGACGGGATGGAGCGGATCACCTGCGGAAGAGCCGACGCAGGCCGGTCTTCTTCGGTGCGTTCTCCTCGTCGATGCGGGCTTGCAGGTCGGCCGGGAGCACGAGCTTCATGCCTCCGGCCATGAGGCGGGAGATCTCGGCCTCGGGCGAGGCGGCCATGACCGGCATCCCGAGGTTGATCGACCGACTGACCTCCTTGGCGTAGGGCAGAACCGACTCGAAGCCCTGGGGGAAGAGCTTCGTGACCTGGTCGATGTCGATGCCGATGTCCTCTTCGGCCTTGTTGAGCACGAGGCGGAGGTTGCCGGTGTCGATCTTGAGGCGGTCGAGGGTGGAGAGGAACACGCTCATGTTCCGCACGCTGGGCAGGTCGAGCGTGGCCATCACGTAGAGCAGATCCGACATGTCGAACGCTGCGAGGACGGTCTCGGCCAGCGCGGGTGGCGTGTCGACGAGGACGTAGTCGAAGCGATTCCGGACCGCATCGAGGATCCGGGTGACGTCGGGCGGCGAGATGCGGTCGGCTTCACTGGGCTCACGCGGAGCCGCCAGCACGTGGACACCGGTGTCGTGGACGACCGTGTATTCCTCGATGTGGGCCTGGAGGTCTCGCTCGTCGGCGTCCTCACGCTGGAGGGCATCGAAGATCGTGTACTTCGGGCGCAACCGCAGCGCAGTGGACACCTCGCCGAACTGGAGGTCGAGGTCGACGATGCAGACCCGCTTGCCCAGCCAGTGGTGGATGAACCAGGCGAGGTTGGTGGCATAGAAGGTCTTGCCGCAGCCGCCCGTGGCTGACGAGATGGTGTACACGATGCCCGGACGGTCGGACTCGGGTTCGGCCGCGGCCGCCGCGGCGGCGGTCGCCATCGCTGTCGCCGGCTCCTGCGCGACACCGACGGGCGCTGCCGGTCGTGACAGCGCGGCCGCCCGCTCCAGGGACTCGACCAACTCGGCATCGTCGACCGGCAACTGCAGCAGGTCGACGGCGCCGGTGCGGACGATGTCGCGCAGTGAGGCGTCGGGACGGCGGGAGAACGCGAGGACCATCCGCATCTCGGGGAGCTCTTCGGCGATGATCCGCAGCCGGGCCAGGCCCGAGCGGGTGCCGAGGCTGGGCCCGGCGACGAGGAGGTCGAAGGGGCCGTCCTCCTCGAGCACCTCGCCCACGGCGCCGATGCGCGTGCAGGCGTGGATCTTGGGCGACTCGGAGAACTGGTCGGACAGGCCGCGCAGCTGCTCGGCCAACCCGTCTCCTCGGTCCAGCACCAGGATCTTCGTCACGCGTGTTCCTTCTCCCCGACGACCATGTGGACTACGACTGGGGTGCAGCGCTGTCGGCGCTGACCGGGTTGCCCACATTCTCACCCGAGACGCCGGGCGTGTCCCCTGTCGGAGGCGTGTCCTCGGCCGGGAGGCTGAGGTAGATGCCCGCGAACGAGGTCAATTGGATCACCCGTTCGACGTCGCTGGTCTTCAGTGCGAGGAGGTAGGTCAGCGGTGTCGACGTCGAGGATCGGCCGATCGACTGGTTCTGACCGGTGTCCGAGCTCTGCACCGACGTGCCCTGCTGGGCACTGACGTCGAGGACGAGGACGTTGGTGAGGATGAGCTCGGAACGGGGCAGGACCAGGGGTGATCCGGCCGCCGCGAGACCGCCGTCCTTGGCCGCGGTGTCGTCGAAGACGCCGTACAGGTTGACCCGGTCGCCGGGAGCCAGGTAACCGGCACCGCCGTTGGTGTAGTCGACCGTCACGGCCACGCCCTCGAAGCCCTCGGGCACCTGGACGTTGCTGAGCGATCGGGTGACCAGCTGGGCCGAGGTGATGACCGTGCCCTTCTCGACCGACACGGCGAAGATCTGGTTGTCGAGACCCGCGGGCGAGGTGAGGGCG
>JBFJNI010000017.1:0-51864 GCA_041618235.1 Acidimicrobiales bacterium | reverse complement strand
CGTGATGGGCGAGGCTGATCTCGCCGGGGCGCATGGCGCCGGCACCGCCGCCGACGAGCGAGACCACCGACGAGGTGTGGTGGGGCGCCCGGAACGGCGGCCGGCGCAGCAGCTGACCGGCGACCGGTTCGCCGGCCGCCGAGTGGATGGCCGTTGCCTCGAGCGCCTCGGCGTCGCCGAGGTCGGGCAGCAGGCCGGGGAGTCGGGTGGCGAGCATCGTCTTGCCCGCCCCGGGCGGGCCCGAGAGCAGGAGGTGGTGGCCACCGGCGGCGGCGATCTCGAGGACCGCCCGAGCGACCGACTGGCCCCGGACCTCGGCCAGGTCGTGGACCGGTGCCGGGGCCGGCTGGGGTCTCGGCGGCGGATCGGGCCAGGGGCACTCGCCCCGGAGGGCACGCACGGCGCCGCGCAGGGTGGCGGCGTGACGAACCTCGACCCCCGGCACCAGCGACGCCTCGGCGTAGGAGGCGGTGGGGACGACCACCCCCTGGACGGCATCGCGCAGGCCCGCGACGAGCGGCACCATGCCGCGGACCGGTCGCAGCGAGCCGTCGAGTCCGAGCTCGCCGAGGAACCCCCACCCCTGCGGCGCAGCGGCCGGCACGATGTCGGTGGCCACCAGCAACCCCACGGCGAGGGCCAGGTCGAGCCCGGTCCCGACCTTGGGGAACGACGAGGGCGCGAGGTTGACGGTGAGCCGCTGCAGCGGCCACGCCAGGTCACTGGACAGGATGGCGGCGCGGACGCGGTCGCGTGCCTCTCGGCACGACGCGTCGGGGAGGCCGACGAGGGTGAACGCGGGCAACCCGCGGGCGACATGGACCTCGACGCGGACCTGATGACCCTCGACCCCGAGCAGGGACGAGGCGGCGACGGTGGCGAGCACGGGACCTCCGGAACGACTGGCTGGAGGACCGCCGTGCGCCGGCTGGTCGAGCGGATCGGACGGAGCCGATCGGTGAGGGGAACGGTAGCCGAGCGCGCCGACAGGAATCGAGGGATGATCGGCCCGAGGGCTCAGCGGCCCTCGAACCTCGGTTGACGCTTCTCGGTGAAGGCGGCGAACGCGTCGGCGGTGTCGCGGGACGACAGGGTCACCGACTGGGCCCGGCCCTCGTCCTCGAGCGCCTGCTGGAGGGTGAGGCTCATCGAGCTGTTGAGCATCTTCTTCGTCAGCCCCAGCGCGATGGGCGGTCCGGCGGCCAGCCGCTCGGCCCAGCCGGCGACGAAGGCGTCGAGCTCGTCGTCGGGGACGACCCGGTTGACCAGACCGAACTCGGCGGCCTCGGCCGCCGAGACGATGTCGGCGAAGAACGCCAGCTCCTTGGCCTTGTGCAGACCGATCATCCGGGGCAGGAACCACGACGAGCCACCATCGAGTGCGAGCCCGCGCTTGGCGAAGATCTCGGAGAACCGCGCCCTGTCGCCGGCGACGACGAGGTCGCAGGCGAGGGCGAGCGAGCAGCCGGCGCCGGCGGCGACGCCGGGCACCTTGGCGATGGTCGGCTGCGGTAGGTCGTGAAGCCCCTGGATGGCGGCCGACACGTTGCGCATGGCGGTCAGCTGGTGGGGCGGATCCTCGTCGCCCGGCGGCAGCCAGAGATCGGCGCCCGAGCAGAAGTCGCCGCCGGCACCCGTGACCACGACGGCGCGGTCACGGCGTGGGTTGCGGGCGATGTCATCCCAGATGCGGGCCATCTCGGTCCACATCGTCGGGTCGACGGCGTTCTTCTTGTTCGGCTTGTTCAACGTGACGGTGACGATCCCCCCGGCACGCTCGACGTGGAGCGTTTCCATGGCGGCGACGATACTGGTCGCACCATGGGACTCAATCCGTACCGCCCGCAGAAGCAACGCCCGAGTGACATCCTCTTCGTCGTCGCCGGCATCGTCGTCGCGATCCTGCTGGTGCTCTGGGCCTTCTTCGGCTGACTCAGAAGCAGGCTTCGAGGATGTCGACCTGCCCCTTGAGGATGGAGACGACGTCGAAGCGCAGCTCGGGGGCTCGCTCGCCCGTCTCGGCGCAGAAGCGCTGCGCCAACCTCCGGATGCGGCGCTGCTTGGTCGGCGTCACCGCCTCGGCCGGCGAGCCGAAGCGGTCGGACGAGCGGGTCTTCACCTCGGCGAAGACCAGGACACCGGGCCCACGGAGGACGAGGTCGAGCTCGCCGTCACTGCACCGCCAGTTCTGTGCCACCACCTCGAAGCCCTGCGCCTCGTAGTGGCGGGCCGCCCGCCGTTCGCCGTGGGCACCCAGCCGTTGGCGTGGGTTCGGGTGGGTGCCGGACGATGCGCGCACGGCCTCAGGACTTCTTGCGGAACTGCTCGAGATCGATGTCGGAGCTGGGGAGCTCCTCGATGTTGACGTCCTTGAAGGTGACGATCTGGACCTTGGACACGAAGCGGCTGCTCCGGTACATGTCCCACACCCAGGCGTCGCGCAGCTCGAGCTCGATGTGGGTGCTGCCGTTGGCCTCGCGGACGACCTTGTCGACCTCGTTGGCCAGGTAGAACCGGCGCTCGGTCTCGACCACGAAGGCGAACGTGGGGCTCACGTCCTTGTACTCGCGGTAGAGCTGGAGCTCGATGTCGGCCTCGTACTGCTCGAGATCGTCGGTGCTCATCGCCGGCTGCTCATCGAACGGGCCTGGCGGCGTCGAGTTCGTGTGGGGTCATGGTCGATCCACCTCCGACCCGCACCGTAACCCGGAGGGGGTGACGGTTGGGGCAGGCGCAGCCGTCACAGGAACGCGATTCGTCCCGGAGGCCACACGCGACCGATGGCGCGGCCGACGATGCTGTCGACGGGAATCGCGTCGAACACGCGACTGTCCTTCGAGTTGGTCCGGTTGTCGCCCATCATGAACACGTGGTCGGGGGGCACGGTGTAGGGGCCGAAGTCGCTGGTGACGACCTCGTCGTCAAGGTACGGCTCGATGAGGAGCCGGTCGTCGACGTACACCCGACCGTCTCGGCCGTAGATGGTCTCGCCCTCGAGGGCGATGACCCGCTTGATCAGCTCCTTGCCACCCGGCTCGACCAGGCCGAGCGCCTCGAGGGCGTCGCGCCCGAGGCGGACGACGACGAAGGAGTCGTCGGGGACGTCGACCTGCAGCGGGTCGTCGAACACGGCGATGTCGCCGCGTCGAGGCTCGTGCAGCCCGTAGGCGACGCGCGACACGACCACGCGGTCCCCCGCGGTGAGCTGGGGCTCCATCGAGGCCGACGGGATGAAGAACGCCTGGGCCAGGAAGGTCTTGACCACCACGGCGATCACCGCGGCCAGGATCAGCAGCAGCGGGATCTCGGCGGCGGCTCGCCACGGCCCGGGGGCCGGGCGCGCCGGACGCAGGGGCGGGAGTTCGTCGCCGGACGGTGCGCGGCCGAGACCGCGCCAGTCCTTCACCGTGCCCGCCGGATCACCACGAGGTGATCAGAAGTCGCGCTTCTCCTTGACCTTGGCTCGCTTCCCGACGCGATCGCGCAGGTAGTAGAGCTTGGCCCGGCGCACGTCGCCGCGCGCCACGATCTCGATCTTGGCCACGGTCGGGCTGTGGAGCGGGAACGTCCGCTCGACGCCGACGCCGTTGGACAGCTTGCGGACCGTGTAGGTCTCGGCGATGCCGCCGCCCTGACGCTTGATCACGACGCCCTTGAACTGCTGGACGCGCTCCTTGTTGCCCTCGACGACCCGCACGTGCACGTTGAGCGTGTCGCCCGGTGCGAAGTCGGGGATGTCGTCACGCATGTTGGCGAGATCGACGAGATCGGTGGTCTTCATGGCAGCGTCCTGGGATGTGATCGGGATGTGATCGGGCCTGCGGAGCAGGGGCCGGCGTCTCGGCCAGCGAACGGGACAGTGTAGGGCCATCCGGGCCGGAGCGACCAAGCCCGCCGGGCGATCACGCTCGACCCAGCAGTGCGTGGACCTCGTCGGCGAGGTCGAACTCGGCCAGGACGCGCTCGTCGGCGTCGGTGAGCGGGCGGACAGCGAGCAGGTCCGGTCGGCGCTCGGCGGTCCTGCGCAGCGCTTGGGCATGCCGCCAGCGACCGACCCGGGCGTGGTCACCGGAGCGCAACACGTCGGGCACCTCGGCGCCTCGGAACTCGGCCGGCCGCGTGTAGTGGGGGTACTCGAGCAACCCGGTGCTGAACGACTCCTCGGTGGCGCTGCTGTCGTTGCCCATCACACCGGGAACCAGACGCCCGACGGCCTCGAGCACCACCATCGCCGCCACCTCTCCTCCGGCCAGCACGTAGTCGCCGATCGACAGCTCGCCGTCACAGCACTGGTCGATGACGCGCTGGTCGACGCCCTCGTAGCGCCCGCACAGCAGCGAGAAGCCGTCGCCGGTCGCCAGCTCACGAGCCAGCGCCTGGTCGAGGCGCCGCCCTCCGGGACCGAGCAGGTACAGCGGCCGGGGCGGGTCGGCCGCCTCGATGGCGGCGACGAGCGGCTCTGGCTTGAGCACCATGCCGGCCCCACCCCCGAACGGCGAGTCGTCGACGGTGCGGTGCACGTCGGAGGTGTGGGCGCGCGGGTCGTGGGTGCGCACGTCGAGCAGGCCCCGCTCCTGCGCCTTCCCCAGCAGGCTCTCGGCGGCGAAGGCGTCGACCATGGCCGGGAAGATGGTGAACACGTCGATGCGCATGAGACCGCCACGGTAGGACCCCCCGATCGGATCTGTCGTTCGTCGTCCCGCGCCATCGCGGGGGAATCGACGACAGATGCTCGTGGGGTCAGAGGTCGAAGAGACCCTCGGGCGGGTCGATGGTGATCACGCCGTCGGCGAAGTCGACGACGAAGGGCATCGGGATCACGGCACCGCCGTCGATCTCGACCATGTCGTGGGCCGGGTTGGCCACGATCGCGGTGCAGGTGCCCACGACGGTGCCGTCGGCGAGCACGACCTGCGACCCGATCAGCTCGTGGACGTACCACTCGTCGGGGTCGTCGACCGGTTCGGCGCGCAGGACGAGACCGTGGAGAGCCTCGGCGTCCTCGCGAGACGCGAAGCCCTCGAACCGGACCCGCCACCGGTGCTGGTGCGGATGCGCGGAGACGACGGTCAGCGGACCGCGATCGGTCTCGAGCACCGACCCGGGGTCGAGGCGCTCGGTGTGATCGGTGACCAGCTTGAC
Source organism: Acidimicrobiales bacterium (assembly GCA_041618235.1). Classification (GTDB taxonomy): domain Bacteria; phylum Actinomycetota; class Acidimicrobiia; order Acidimicrobiales; family Salinilacustritrichaceae; genus Salinilacustrithrix. Next base: position 46,722 of record JBFJNI010000017.1, on the reverse strand, counting down.
GATGACCTCGCCCTTGAGCCCGTGGGGCTTGGCGATGGACCCGACCTCGAGCAGCTCGGTCATGGATGTCGGTGCCCCAGGGCGGGGCCCCTCATCAATCTGCGAACTCGACGTCGACCTCGACGCCGTCCTTGGCTGCAGCGGCGCGCACGACGGCGCGGATGGCGTGCGCAGTGCGGCCACGGCGGCCGATGACCCGGCCGGTGTCACCGTCGCCGACGGTGACCGTCAGCTCGAACCGGCCGTCGTCACCGTCGACCTCGACCGACACATCGTCGGGCTGGGAGACGATGGAGCGGCAGATGAACTCGCAGACCGCGACGGCCGTGGGGGCGTCGGCGCTCACGAGGCGGCCGCGTCGGCGGTCGCGGCGTCGGTCTCGACACCCTTCTGGTACTGCTCGGCTCCCTCGGGGGCCTTCTCACCCTTCAGGGCGGCCATGGCACCGGAGATGGTGAGCAGCTTGCCCACGGTCTCGGTGGGCTGGGCGCCGTTCTGGAGCCAGTGCACGGCCCGCTCGTTGTCGACCTTGATGACCGACGGCTCGCGACGAGCGTCGTAGTGGCCGATGATCTCGATGAACCGGCCGTCGCGCGGCGAGCGCGCGTCGGCGGCGACGATGCGGTAGGTGGGCTGCTTCTTCTTGCCCATACGCATGAGGCGGAGCTTGACGGCCACTGGACTTCCTTCGGGTTTCTGGTTTGGGGTTCTCGAACGGGTGCCGACACGGTGGTCAGGCGCGATCGAACAGTGTGCGCCGCGGCCGACCGTCTCTGCAACCTGGCGAGGTGGCGAGCGGCAGTGCCGCGGGTCTCAGTTGTCGAGGCCGGGCAGCGTGAACGGCTGCTTGGGGGCGGAGGCGGCCATCTGGCCACCCTTGGGCGTGGTGCGTCCGCCGCCGCCCTTCTTGTTCTTCTTCTTCTTTTTCTTCATCGCCCGACCGGCCAGGCCCGGCATGTTCTTCATCATCTTCTGCATCTCCTGGAACTGCTTCACGAGCTGCGCGATCTGGCCGACCTCGCAGCCTGAGCCGGCGGCGATGCGAGCACGACGGGAGCCGTCGATGATGGAGGGGTCCGTGCGCTCTTCGCGCGTCATCGAGTGGATCATCCCCTCGATCCGCGAGATCTCGCGATCGTCGACCTCGACGTTCTTGATCTCCTTGGGGATGCCCGGCATCATCCCGAGCAGCGACGAGATCGAGCCCATCTTCTTGACCTGCTGCATCTGGTCGAGGAAGTCGTCGAAGGTGAACTGCCCGTCCATCAGCTTCTGGGCTGCGGCTTCGGCCTCCTTCTCCTCGAAGACCGACTCGGCCTTCTCGATGAGGCTGAGGACGTCGCCCATGCCGAGGATGCGCCCGGCGAGGCGGTCGGGGTGGAACAGGTCGAAGTCGTCGAGCTTCTCGCCGGTGGAGGCGAAGGCGATGGGCTTGCCGACGACCTCCTTGACCGACAGTGCGGCACCGCCGCGGGCGTCGCCGTCGAGCTTGGTGAGGATGACGCCGTCGAGGGCGAGGGTCTCGTTGAAGTTCTCGGCGACGGTGACGGCGTCCTGGCCGGTCATCGCGTCGACCACGAGGAAGGTGTAGTCGGGGCTGGTCGCCTCCGAGATCTGGCGCACCTGCTCCATCAGCTCGGCGTCGATGGCGAGGCGGCCGGCGGTGTCGACGATCACCACGTCCTTGCCGAGGCGGCGGGCCTCGTCGATGCAGGCCTTCGCGACCTCGACCGGGTCGCCGGTGCCGCTGGCCACGATGTCGTCCGTCGCGGAGAAGACGGGCACGTCGATCTGGCCGGCGAGGGTCCGCAACTGCTGGACCGCGGCCGGTCGCTGGAGGTCGGCGCCGACGAGCAGCGGGTTGCGACCCTGCGCACGGAACCAGCGAGCGAGCTTGGCCGAGTTGGTGGTCTTGCCCGAGCCCTGGAGGCCGGCCATGAGGACGACGGTGGGCGGCTTCGACGCGTAGGTGATCTTGATGGTCTCGCCGCCGAGGGACTGGATCAGCTCCTCGTGGACGACCTTGACGACCTGTTGGCCCGGGTTCAGCGCCTGGCTGACCTCGGTGCCCACGATGCGCTCGCGGATGCGGCCGACGAGGTTCTTGACGACGACGAAGTTGACGTCGGCCTCGAGCAGGGCGAGACGGATCTCTCGCAACGCCTCGTCGACGTCGGCCTCGCGCAGCTTCCCCTTGCCGCGGATGCCGCTGAAGATGGTTTCGAATCGGTCGCTGAGTGCCTCGAACATGGACGTCCGAGCTTACCGGCCGACTTTCCCGGGACCGGACTCAGTCGACCCGGAGCGAGGTCGCGACCGGGGCCAGCACCTCTCGGGTGCCACCGCCTGCGTCGGTGAACCGGTAGACGGGGACGAGCCACGCCTCGCCGGTGGGGCTCCCCGTGGCGTCGAGCACCCCACGGAGGGACAGCACGACCTCGGCGGCCACGATGACCCTGGCCTCGGGCGGTGTCGCGATGGTCGTCGGCCAGCCGCTGAGCACGGTGACCATGGCGAGGCGACGCATGGCCGTGTCGGTGTCGACGATCTCGACAGTGCGGTCGACCTCGGGTTCGCCGGCGGGTCCGTACCCGCCGACGACGTCGCCGTCGGCGTCGAAGGTGAGTGATGCCGTCGCTCGGAGCACGGGTGTCGTGCCGGTGAGGAGCAGGTCGACCTCGACGCTGAGCAGGTCCTCGGACGTGTAGGTCCGGACGCCGTCGGGATCGGGCGCGTAGCCGGCGGTCTCGACGAACCGCAGGGTGCGGAGGCGGGCATCCCGCTCGTCCGTCGGCGCCCCCGCCGCACCAGACGGCACGGTGGTCTCCGGGACGTCGGCCTCGTGGTGGCCGCCGACGTCGAAGCTGAAGTCGGCCCCGGCGAAGTCCACCTCGGTCCCCGGTTCGCCCACGGCCTCGTCGACCGCCGACTGGATGCGCCCGACGACCGCATCGGTGGTCGCCCAGCGGTGGACCACGGCGTCGGTCTCGGTGGGACGGTCCTCGATCTCGTCGACGAATCGGGCGTCGAGATCGACGTCGCCGACGGCGGGGTCGGTGATGACCACGTCGTCGCCACCGAGTCCGATGCTCGGGCCGAAGTCGAACGGGAGGCGATCGTCGTCTGGGCGAGTGGTGACGTCAGGACCGTCGCCGTCGGCCGACGTGGTGGTCGTGTCGCCACCGCAGGCGCCGAGGACTACGAGGGCGGTGGCCAGGACGGCCACGAGCCGGTGCACGGTGGAGGGACGCATCGTCAGGTCCAGACGCTCGAGCTGGGGATTCGGTTGACGGCCATGCGCACTGGTTCAGCCGCCGGCCAGGCTCTCGAGCTGGGCCTCGCCGACGACACCCGCGACCAGGTAGGCCGCGAGATCGGTGGCCTCGGTGTCGATGAGGAGCGGGGCGACCGGGCCGTCGACGGTGCCGCCGGACACCAGGAGCCAGCGGCCGTCGAAGTCGATGGTGACGTACGCGATCGACTGGTCGGCGACGGTGAACCGCAGCTGCTCGCCGTCGGCGTCGTCGATGACCACCTGCCAGTCGCCCACCTGGGTGTCGCCGTCACCGGAGGTGCCGTCGACATCGGGCCCCTCGACGGTGGCGACCTCGCTGCCGTCGGGCGAGAGGACGGCTCCGGTGACGAACGGTGCCTGGTTGTACGCGAGCCCGTCGGTGGGACTCTCCCGCTCGACCAGGGCGCCCGACCAGTCTCGGAACTCGACGACCTCGGTGAGATCGGCGACGTAGGTCAGCGCCAGCAACCCGGCCGCAGCCGACGCGTGGCTGAGGAAGAGCTCGGGGCCGGCGGCGTCGGCCAACACGGTGGCGTCGCCGGTGCTCAGATCCTGCACCACGAGCCGACCGGTGACGTCGTCGTCGACTTCGTCGGGGTCGACGAAGCGGGCGTAGATCACGGCGGCCCGGCCGTTCATGCGGAACAGGTCGTGGAGCTGGACCGACGCGTGGTCGCCGGTGCTGATGGCCGCAGTGGTGCCGTCGGCGTCGCGCCGGATCAACCGCACGCTGACCTCGACACCGTCGGCGTCGCGCTCGAGCTCCTCGTACACCACCTGCCCGTCGCCGTCGCCGAGCGCGCGGCCGACCCGGCGTTCCGGATCGGCGACCTCGACCGGCACCCCCCGGTCGACCCGCATGATCCGGTCGCCGTCGGAGACGAGCATGCGCGGCGAGCCGGCGGCATTCGCCAGGTCCTCGGTGGCGAGGGCCCAGGAGCCGGGCGCCCGCTCGGACAACGTCGACTGGGAGACGGCCGCGTCGGCGGCGTCGTCGGACGGTCGGGTGGAGATCGGCCCCTCGAGCGCGGAGGCGGCGTCGCCCTCGTCGCCGTCGCCGCCGCCGCAGGCGGCGAGCAGCACGACGAGCAACGTGGCCGCCGCTCGGCGGCCTCGGCGGATCACGACTCGGCGGCGGGGTTCGGGACGGTGACCCGGTTGTCGACGGCACCCACGCCGGCGACGGCACCGGCGGTGCGGCCGAGGTCGACCCGGCCGGTGTCGTGGGGCACCTCGCCGGTGAGCGTCACGCGGTTGCCCACCACGGTGACGGTCGGTTGGGGCAGGTGCCACGTGCGAGGCGAGTGAGCGAGCTCGTGGCGCACCGCCTCGCCCAGATCACCCGACGGCGCCGAGGTGACACCGCCCGAGAGCTCGGCCAGTCGGGCCCGGAACTCGACGCCGGTGGTCGGTGCGACCGCGAGCCCGGTACCGACACCGGCGCCGAAGGCCAGCAACCGACCGAACCCGACGAAGCGGACGGTCTTGAACGTGAGCCCGAGCGTGCCGAAGACCAGCCGGACGGGCAGGGTCAGCAGCTTCCAGGTGAGCCAGATCATCGTTGCCTCCGAGGCGGGTCCGGTGCGCCGTCCATTGGAGCAGATCAGACCGCGAACAGCGCTTCGACGAAGTCGTCGGGGTCGAACTCGACCAGATCGCCGACCTGCTCGCCGAGGCCGACCAGCTTGATGGGCAGTCCCAGCCCACCGATCTCGGGATCGAGAGCGATGGCGAGCGCGATGCCACCCTTGGCCGACCCGTCGAGCTTGGTGAGGACCACGCCGGTGCACTGGGTGGCCTCGGTGAACTGCTTGGCCTGCTGGAGGCCGTTCTGGCCCGTGGTGGCGTCGAGCACGAGCAGCACCTCGGTGACGTTGCCGGGGTCGCGGTCGGCGACGCGGCGCACCTTCGCCAGCTCCTCCATCAGGTTGCTCTTGGTGTGGAGGCGGCCGGCGGTGTCGGCGAGGACGACGTCGATGTCGCGGGACGCCGCCTTCGCGATGGCATCGAAGATCACCGACGACGGATCGCCGCCCTCGTCGCCACGATGGAACGCCGAGCCGGAGCGGTCGGCCCAGGTCTCGAGCTGCTCGGCCGCTGCAGCACGGAAGGTGTCGCCGGCCGCCATGAGGACCGAACGACCGTTGTCGGCCTGCTGCCGGGCGACCTTGCCGATGGACGTGGTCTTGCCGACGCCGTTGACGCCGACGAAGAGCCAGACGTTGGTGGTGCCCTCGTCGAGGCGGAGGCTGCGGTCGCCCGCGCTGAGGCGCTCCTTCAGCTGAGCCTTCAGCGCGTCGACGAGGGCCTGCGGCTCGGTGATGCCCTCGGCGGCGACGGTGGCCCGCAGCTCGTCGAGCAGCGTGGTGGTCAGCGCGACGCCGACGTCGGCGCGGATGAGCGCCTCTTCGAGCTCGTCCCAGGTCTCGGCGGTGATGTCGCTGCGCGACAGCACCGAGCCCAGGTAGCCGGTGAACGCGCTGCGGGCCTTCGCCAACCGGTCACGGAACGACGGCCGGACCACCGCCTCGGGCTCGGCGACGAGCTCGGGCTCGGGCTCGGCCGGGACCTCGGTCTCGACCGGGGCGGCGCGCTCGGGGGCACCCGCAGGAACGGCAGGCCCACTGCCCTCGACGACGCCGGTGGGTGTGCGGGGCGGTTCGATGCCGGGCGCACCCTCGCGACGCCGGTTGACCACCACGACGGCGGTGCCACCCACGAGGACGAGCAGGGCGGCGATGAGCAGGAAGATCTCCATGGGCGGGCGAGCCTACCGAGGCTCCCCCTGCCGCCCGGAACGTCCCATGGCACCTCTAGCCTGCGAAGCGTGCGAGACCCCGACGGACCCGACGACCCGGCCCACGATGCGGACCACGGCGCTGACCCAGACCCGGGCGCGGCACCGAGGACGCCAGCCGCCTCCGATCCCGGTGCTTCGGCCTGGGCGCGCGACGGCGACTTCTCGATGCCGAACGCCGGGCCTCCGCTGACCACCTCGGCCATGGACGACCTCGCCGAGGTGACCCGCGAGGTCAAGCGGGTCATCGTCGGACAGGACCGCGTCGTCGAGCGGCTCCTCGTCGGCCTCCTCGCGCGTGGCCACCTGCTCCTCGAGGGCGTGCCCGGCCTGGCCAAGACCCTGGCGATGGAGACCCTCGCCGTGGCCGTCGGTGGCACGTTCGCCCGCATCCAGTTCACCCCCGACCTCCTCCCGGCCGACATCACCGGCACCCGGGTGTGGCGCCAGAGCAGCGAGACGTTCGACGTCGAGCTCGGACCCGTGTTCGTGAACTTCCTGCTCGCCGACGAGATCAACCGCGCGCCGGCCAAGGTGCAGTCGGCGCTGCTCGAGGTGATGGCCGAGCACCAGGTCTCCATCGGCGGCGTGAGCCACCCGGTACCCGAACCTTTCCTGGTGATGGCCACGCAGAACCCCATCGAGTCCGAGGGCGTCTACCCACTGCCCGAGGCCCAGCGCGACCGCTTCCTGATGAAGATCCGCATCGACTACCCGACGCCGGCCGAGGAGGCCGAGATCGTCCGGCGCCACGGCGTCTCGCCACCCGAGGCCGCGACCCGCCTCGACCCCGAGCGCCTCCGCGAGCTGCAGGCCGAAGCCGACGCCGTGCACCTCGATCCCGGCACGCTCCAGTACGCCATCGACCTCGTCCACGCCACGCGCGACCCCGCCGCCCACGGGCTTCCCGATCTGGTCGAGTACCTGTCCTACGGCGCCTCGCCTCGCGCTTCGCTGGGTCTCATCGCGGCCGGCAAGGCCCTCGCATTGGTCCGCCAGCGGCGGGTCGTCGTGCCCCAGGACGTCTTCGACGTGGCCCCCGACGTGCTGCGGCACCGGCTCGTGCTGTCGTACGAGGCGCTCGCCGAGGGCGTCGAGGTCGACCACATCCTCGCCCGCCTGCTCTCCACCGTTCCGGCCCCGCATGTCGCCGGCATCCCGCCCGCACCGACCGCACCGACCGCCGGCGACCACGCGTCCGGCTTCTGATCCGTGGCCGTCCCTGCCCGCCCGCCGGTCGAGACCCGGGCCGCCGAGGTGCTCCGGCGCCTCGAGCTCACCGTGACCCGCCGCCTCGACGGGCTGCTGCAGGGTGACTACCGCGGCCTCGTCCCCGGTCACGGCTCCGAGTCGGGCGAGACGCGCCCGTACGTCGCCGGCGACGACGTCCGGCGCATCGACTGGAACGTCTCGGCCCGCACCATCGACACCCACGTCCGCGAGTCCATCGCCGACCGCGAGCTGGAGACGTGGATCCTGGTCGACCGCTCCCCCAGCCTCGACTTCGGCACCGCGGCCATGACCAAGGCCGAGCTGGCCGTCTCGGCAGTGGGGGCCGTCGGCTTCCTCACCGCTCGCACCGGAAACCGCCTCGGCGCCGTCGTCGTGGGTTCCGGCGGCACACGGGTGGTGCCCGCCCGCCCGGGCCGCGACCACCTCCTCGCCGTGCTCCACAGCCTGCTCACCGGCGACTTCGGCGGGCCGGCTGCGGGGACCACCGAGCTCGGCGCCGCCATCCGACACCTCGTCGTACCACCCCGCAAGCGCGGCCTCGTCGTCGTCGTCTCCGACTTCCTCTCCGCCGACGCCTGGGACCGCCCGCTCCGCGCCCTCGCCAACCGCCACGACGTCGTCGCCATCGAGATCGTCGACCCGCGCGAGCTCGAGCTGCCGTCGGTCGGCATGCTCGCCGTCGTCGACCCCGAGACCGGCCGCACCCGAGAGGTCCCCACCAACCGACGGACCCGGGCGCGCTACGCCGAGGCCGCCGCCGCCCAGCGGGCCGACATCGCCAGTCGCCTCCGCCGGTCGGGCGTCAGCCACCTGCAGCTGCGCACCGACCGCGACTGGGTCCACGACATCGTCCGCTTCGTCGGCGCACGCGGCCGCGCCGGGGTCCCCCGATGACCCTCTGGCCCGACTCGTTCCTGTCACCCACCCGGCTCTACGGCCTCCTGGCGGTCATCGCCCTGGCCCTCGTGTACGTAGCCCTGTCACTGGGCCGGCGGTCCTACACGGTGCGGTTCACCAACCTCCCGCTGCTCGACACGGTGGCTCCCCGTCGCCCGGGCTGGCGCCGCCACGTCGCGGCCAGCGCGTTCCTCCTCGCCATCGCCGCGATGATGATCGCGTGGGCCCAGCCGGCCGACCAGGTGCTGGTACCCAAGGAGCGCGCCACCGTCGTGCTGGCCATCGACACGTCGCTGTCGATGGAAGCCACCGACGTCATCCCCAGTCGCATCGATGCAGCCCAGGCGGCCGCGCTCACGTTCATCGACGGGCTTCCCGAGCAGATCAACGTCGGGCTCGTGACCTTCGACGGCGTCGCCCGGGTGCGGGTCACGCCCACCACCGACCGCCGACCCGTGCGCGCCGCCATCGAGTCGCTCGAGCTCGGCCCCGCCACCGCCATCGGCGAGGCGATCTTCGCCGGCCTCGACTCCATCCGCACCGCCCCCATCGTCGATGCCGACGGCGAACCCGTCCCGGCCACGATGGTCGTCATGACCGACGGCAAGACCACCGTCGGCCGGCCCGACGCCGACGGCGCCGCCGCCGCCGTCGAGGCCCAGGTCCCGGTCTCCACCATCGCCTTCGGCACCGCCCGCGGCACCATCGTCATCGATGGCGAGCTGCAGCCCGTGCCCGTCGAGGAGACCGCCCTGCGGACCATCGCCGACGACACCGGCGGCCAGTTCTTCAAGGCAGAGTCGCTGGGCGAGCTCGAGACCGTCTACGCCGACATCGGCTCGTCCATCGGCTTCGACACCGAGGAGGTCGAGGTCACCGACACCTTCGTCGGCTACGCCGTCGCTCTCGTCCTGCTCAGCACCGCGCTCTCACTCCTGTGGTTCCAGCGCATTCCCTGACGCGGCGTCTGCTCGCTCCCCTGGTCGTCGCCGTGCTGGTCTCGGCCGGTTGCGGCGACGACGACACGGCACCCGATCCGCAAGCGTTCTGCATCGCGGTCGCCGACCTGCGTGCCGACGACCCGTTCGCCGACCTCGCCATGGCCTCGCCCGGCGAGATGCGTGACGCCTTCGACGAGCTGCGCGACGGAGTCGTCGCCATCCAGTCGGTGGCGCCGGCCGAGACCGAGGTCCAGGCCGGCGAGTACCTCGCCGCCGTCGACGAGCTCATCGACCTGCTGCGCGCCGCCGGCTACGACCCACGAGCGCTCGACGGCCTCGCCTATCGCGACGCCACGGCCCGCTACACCGCTGCGGCGGTGTCGGTCGACAACGCCGCCGACGCCGTCTGCGAGTGACGTCACCGATCGTCGACGTCCAGCGTTTCCGGCGTTGCTCGCCACGACCACGCCGTGGCCACCGACGCCGGTACGGCACCCGCCCAGCGTTGCGATTCCGGCGCTCCTGACCACGTCCAGGTCGTGGTCATCGACGCCGGTGCGGTGACGATGGCGGGGCCGCATCGGGGCGTGGCACGATGCGCGCCGTCGGCGGTACGAACCGGACAAGGGGTGGGACCTCGATGCGTGAGCCCGCAATGAACACCGAGGCCGAGGCCGAGACGATGAGCATGCTCGTCCGCGGCCGGATCCTGATCGCCGCCGGCGTGGCGCTGGCCCTGCTCGCCGGTCTCACCGCCCTCTCGCGCGGCGCGGCGCTCCAGGAGCGCGGCGAGTCGATGAGCACGACGCCGCACCTCGTCTGGGCGGCCATCGGCGCAGTGGTGGTCGTGTGCGGCACGGTGCTCGTCGCCGCCGCCCGGGTCATCGGGGCGATCCGGGCCGACCTGGCCAGTCGCCCTGTCGATGCCGACTGAGCGCCGGTAGGGTCGATGCCGATGAGCATCGACGAACGCACCGACCTCGACACGATCCCCGGCGTGGTGGCCTCGCTGCGCCACAGCTTCCAGAGCGGGCGCACCCGGCCGCTCGAGTGGCGTCACCGCCAGCTCGACGGCCTGCTCCGCGTCCTCGACGAGGGCGGCGCCGAGCTCGTGGCCGCGATGCAGGCCGACTTCGGCAAGCCCGAGGTCGAGGCCCACGCCACCGACATCGCGTTCTCCATCACCGAGATCAAGCACATCCGCAAGAAGGTCGCCTCGTGGGTCGAGCCCCGCAAGGCCAAGCTCCGGCTGAAGGACAAGCCGGGCAAGGGCCGGGTCCAGCCCGAGCCGCTGGGCGTGGCGCTCATCATCGCCCCGTGGAACTACCCGGTGCAGCTGCTGGTGGCACCCATGGCCGCGGCGCTCGCCGCCGGCAACGCCGTCGTCGCCAAGCCGTCCGAGCTGGCCCCGCAGACCTCGCTGGTGCTGGCCCGTCTGCTGCGCGCCAACCTCGACCCCGAAGCGGTCGCGGTCATCGAGGGCGGCGTCGACGTCTCCACCAAGCTGCTCGAGCAGCGCTTCGACCACATCTTCTTCACCGGTTCCACCGCCGTGGGCAAGGTGGTGGCCCGCGCCGCCGCTGAGAACCTCACCCCCACGGTGCTCGAGCTGGGCGGCAAGTCGCCGGCCATCGTCGCCCCCGACGCCGACCTCGACGTCACCGCCCACCGCCTGGCGTGGGGCAAGTTCCTCAACGCCGGCCAGACCTGCATCGCCCCCGACTACGTGTTGGTCGACCGCTCCCGGCGCGATCAGCTCGTCGACAAGCTGGTCACCACCATCAACGAGTTCTACGGGGACGACCCCGTCACGTCGCCCGACTTCACCCAGGTCGTCAACGAGCGGCACCTCCAGCGGCTCATGGGTCTGCTGTCCGACCACGGCGGCACGGTCGCCTGCGGCGGCTCGGTGCGCCAGGACCTGCGCAAGGTCGAGCCCACGGTCATCGTCGACCCCGACCCCGAGTCCGGACTGATGCAGGAGGAGATCTTCGGCCCCGTGCTCCCGGTCATCGCCGTCGACGACCTGAACGAAGCCATCGCCTTCGTCAACGGCCGGCCCAAGCCGCTGGCGCTGTACGTCTTCACCGAGGACACCGACCAGGCCCAGGTCGTGGTCGACCAGACCTCGTCCGGTGGCGTGTGCGTCAACCACACGTTGTTCCACATCACCCCGCCCGACCTGCCCTTCGGCGGCGTCGGCGATGCCGGGCAGGGCCGGTACCACGGCAAGTCGGGCTTCGAGGCGTTCTCGAACCTCAAGCCCATCCTCGAGAAGCCGTCGAGCCCCGACGTGAAGCTCATGTACCCGCCGTACACGAAGCTGAAGTCGAAGGTGCTCAAGAACCTGGTGTGAGCACCCGGTGATCGCTCCCGGCCGCAAGGCGATCGCCGGCGCCGCCGCCACCGCGGCCCTCATCGGTGCCGTCGCGCTCTGGCCTCGGGCCGAGGGGAGCATCGAAGCCAGCGCCGGCACCACCACCACCACGGTCGAGGCATCGTCCACCACCGGGGCGACCTCGTCGAGCTCGACCACCACGACGTCGGCGCCGGCCACCTCCTCGACCACCGGACAGCCGCCCACCACCCGACCGCCGGCGACCACCACCCCGCCCGTCACCGCCAGCGTCGCACCGACATCCCCGCCGCCGACCACCACCACCGCCCCGGCGCCGCCGTACCGGTCGTCGATCTCGACGGTCACCGCCCAGCAGCTGGGCAGCTCGTACACGCCCGGTCGGGGCTGCGCCGAGCCCGATGCGCTGCGCATGGTGACGCTCACCCACTGGGGCATGGACGGCGCGGTCCGCGAGGGTCGCATCGTGGTCGCCGCCGGGCGGGCCCAGGGCGTCGCCGGCGTGTTCGCCCAGCTCTACACCGACCGCTTCCCCATCGAGCGCATGGTGCCGATCGACGCCTACGGCGGTGACGACCAGGCCTCGATGCGCGCCAACAACACCAGTGGGTACAACTGCCGCACCGTGGCCGGGTCGAGCCGCCTCTCGAACCATGCCTTCGGCGAGGCGATCGACGTGAACCCCCTGCTCAACCCCTACGTGAAGGGGTCGTCGGTCGACCCGCCCGAGGGGCGACCGTGGGCCGACCGCTCACGCCGCGACCCCGGCATGATCCACCCCGACGACGCGACGGTACGGGCGTTCGCCGCCGCGGGGTGGAAGTGGGGCGGGTACTGGTCGAGCGGGCAGGACTACCAGCACTTCTCGACCAGCGGGACCTGAGCCCCGCCGGGCCGACCGATCAGCTCAGCCGTGGACGGCGTCGTGGCACGCCCGGCACCGGTGCACCACCGGGCCACGGCCGAACACCCGGGCCGGCCACAGCTTGAGCATGGCCACCGGACGGCCGCACGCGGTGTGCGACTCGCCGACCTGGTAGGCGTGGATGTCCCCGGCCGGCGAGTGCTGCGGCGGCGCCGTGATCCGCCGAGTGGGGCGATTGGAAGACGAGCCGCGGGAGGCGACCCGACTCGATGCGATGCGGTACGACGACATGATCACGCTGCTCCTGCGGCCTTCGCGGCCCCTCGTTCGGACACGACCTTCGACGAGCCTCCGGACGACATGGTGACGCCGTAGAGGATGTCGGCAGCCTCCATTGTGCGCTTCTGATGGCTCACGATGATGAGCTGAGCTTCCTGACGGAACTCGGCGACCAGATCGAGGAACCGGTGCAGGTTGACGTCGTCGAGCGCGGCCTCGACCTCGTCCATGACGTAGAAGGGCGACGGCCGGCTGCGGAACACGGCGAACAGGAAGGCCAGTGCCGTGAGCGAACGCTCGCCGCCGGACAGCAGCGAGAGCTTACGGACGTTCTTGCCGGACGGCTTGGCCTCGACCTCGATGCCGGTGTCGAGCAGGTTCTCGGGGTCGGTGAGCTTGATGCCACCCCGACCGCCGGGGAACAGGGTCGAGAACAACTGGGTGAAGTTCTCGGACACGTCGGCGTAGGCGGCGGCGAAGACGTTGACGATCTCCTCGTCGACCGCCTTGATCACCTTGTGCAGCTCGCGGCGGCTGGCCTTCACGTCGTCGAGCTGCGCCTGGAGGAACGTGTGGCGCTCCTGGAGCTGCTCGAACTCCTCGAGGGCCAGCGGGTTGATCGGGCCCATGAGGCGCAGCTCACGCTCGAGCTCCCGCGTCCGAGCGGCCGGGGAGGTGGTCTCGGGCAGCTCGGGGCACTCGGCGGCGAGTGCGGTGTCGGGGTCGATGTCGAGATCGCGGCGCATGGTCTCGACGGCGGTCTCGATGCGCAGGTTGATCTCACCCAGCTCGAGGTCGGCACGCTGCATGCGCTCTCGGGCCTCGGTGAGCTGGCGCTCGACCTGGACACGTTCGCGGCGCAGACCGTCGAGGGCCGCCGACACGGTGCGCTGGGCCTCGGATTGCTCACGGCGCTCCTCGCGCAGGACGACCAGGCGGCTCTCGCACGTCTCGAGGGAGGCGGCGCACGCGGCGACGAGGCCGGCGAGGGCACGAGCCCGGCCGTCGAGCGCCTCGCGACGGACGGCAGCCTCCTGGGCGGCGGCGTGGTTGCGCTCGAGACGAGCGTCGACCTCGACGAGGCGTGACTGCAGCGAGGTGCGGCGCTCCTCGATCTGGGCCACGCGGACCTCGAGATCCGACTTGAGGGCGGCGACGGCGCCGGCACGGTCGTCGAGCGCAGCGCGGGCGTCGTTCATGGCCCGAGCGGCCTCGGCGGCGGCGGCCTCCTCGGCCTCGAGGGCGGGGAGCATGGCCTCGAGCTCGGCCAGGCGGGCCTGCTCGGCGGCGACCTTCTGGCCCACGTCGTCGCGAACACCGGACTGACCGACGAGCTCGTCGGCGGCCTCGGCGGCCTGCTGCTCGACTCGGGCGAGTCCGTCGGACGCACGACGGAGCACCGCGGCGGTCTGCTCGGCGGCCTGGCGGGCATCGCCGGCGGCCCGCTTTGCTTCGGCGAAACGGGTACGGGCTTGGTCGCGGACCTCGGCGGCGGTGGTGACGGCCGCAGCCGCGGCGTCGACCTTGGTGCGGGCCTCGTCGAGCGCGGCACCGGTGGCGCCGGTGGCCGAACCACCGATGGCCCAGGCGCCGGGGCCGAAGCGGGCGCCGTCGGCAGTGACCACGACGGCATCGGGATGGGCGAGGGCGACGTCGAGGCCGGCGGCCCAGTCGCCGTCGATGGCCACGGCCGAGCCGATGACGGCATCGAGCAGTGCGCCGACGTCGGCGCGGTTGGAGCGCACGTGGGCCCGGACGGACTCGCCCACCGGCGGCGCGGTGCGGGCCGGGCGATCGACGCCCAGGGCGAGGATCGCACCGCTGGCGTCGCCGGCGGTGAGGGCGGCGAGGGCTTGGCGGGCTGCGCCGGCACCGTCGACCACCACGGCGGCAAGGGCCTCGGCGGCCGCGGCCTCGAATGCGGGCTCCCATCCGGGGTCGACCTCGACCAGGTCGAGGAGGGTGCCCACGACACCGTCGACCTCGGCCAGCCGCTCGGCGCCGGCGGCGGCGCGGGCTTGGTCGAGGGCCAGCTCGAGCGCCTCGGCGCGGGCCGCCCACGAGCGGCGTTCGGCATCGGCGTCGGCGAGCGCCGCCGCCGCCGCCTCGACGGCTTCCTCGGCGGCGGTGCGCTCGGCGAGGAGCCGATCGCGGTCCGCTTCGAGGCCAGGGAGTCGTTGCTCGGCGTCGGAGACCTCGGCCCGGAGGCGCTCGGCCTCGGCGCCGAGGCGGTCGCGCTTGTCGGCCAGCGCCGTGGCCCGGGCGTCGCCCCGCTCGATCTCGGCCAGGGCACGGCTCACCGAGTTGCGCAGGCCGGACAGCTCGCCGCGGACCTCGGCGGCCTCGCCGGAGGCGGCGGCCAGACCCTCGCCCCACCGGTCCTCGAAGGTGGCGCGGGCGTCGGCCAGGCCGCGCTCGGCGCGGGCCACCTCCTCGGCCTCGGGCACCAGCGCGGCGGCCTCGCGCTCGATGTCGGCCAGCTCGTTGCGCAGCCGGGCCTGATCGGCCTCGAGCGAGGCGACGAGGGCGGCGTCGACCGAGGACTCGCGCTCCTTCTCGAGGCTGCGCTCGCGCTCGTGGAGCACGGCGGCCATGCCGCGGCCCCGCTCGCGGAGCGCCTCGAAACGGGTCAGCTCGTCGCCGACATCGGCGCCGCCGAGGGCGTTGAGCTCGGCCTCGGACTTGAGGACGGCGGCGTCGAGCTCGGCCAGACGGGCGCGGAGCGTCTCGTCGGTGGCCGCGTGGCCGGCGCGGTCGCGGGTGGTGTTCTCGAGGCGGGTGCGGAGCTGGCCGAGCTCGCGGCCGGCCAGGAACTTGCGCAGGGCCGACAGCTCGTCGACGACGGCGCCGTGGCGGCGGGCGGCATCGGCCTGGCGCTCGAGCGGACGGAGACCGCGGCGGACCTCGCGGAGCAGGTCCTGGACCCGGGTCAGGTTTGCCTCGGTCGACTGGAGCCGGCGCTCGGCCTTCTCCTTGCGCTTGCGGTACTTGAGGACGCCGGCGGCCTCCTCGATGATGAGCCGCCGCTCGGTCGGCTTGGCGTTGAGGACGGCGTCGATCTGGCCCTGGCTGATGATGACGTGCTGCATCCGGCCGACGCCCGAGTCGGACAGCAGGTCCTGGATGTCGAGCAGGCGGCAGGGCACCCCGTTGATCGAGTACTCGGACTCGCCGGTGCGGAACAGCGTGCGGGTGATCGTGACCTCGGAGAAGTCGATCGGCAGCAGCCCGGCGGAGTTGTCGATGGTGAGGGCGACCTCGGCTCGGCCGAGGGCGGCCTTCTTCGAGGTGCCGGCGAAGATGACGTCGTCCATCTTCTGCGAGCGCACCGCCGAGGGTGCCTGGGCGCCGAGCACCCAGGCGATGGCGTCGACGACGTTGGACTTGCCCGAGCCGTTGGGGCCGACCACCACGGTGACGCCGGGTTCGAGGCCCAGGTCTGCGGTATCAGCGAACGACTTGAAGCCTTTGATGGTCAGGTTCTTGAGAAACACCGCCCCAGACGGTAGTGCCCCTCCTGGGGGTGTCCGCGCATCCCGAACACGCGCGCGGGTGCGGTTCGGTCGCCGTCGGCGGACGGTCACAATGGCGACATGCGCGATCCGCTGACCGTGTCGATCGACCTGTTGACGGTTGCCCTGTCGGGCGACCTCACCCAGCTCGAATCCCGCCTCCACCTGCTCGCCACCGAGGCGCTCGACGAGTCGAACTCGGCCGAAGAGGCCGCCGATGCACTCGCCGACGTGATGAAGACCCTGAGCGTCGTCGCCGCGGAGGCGAACCGGTCGATGGCCACGGGACTCACGGCCGCACTCGGCGCCGCGCCACCGGGTTCGGCGGTCCGCATCGAGCTCGGCACCCGGCCGGTGACCGCCACCGCCGACGCCGACCCGAGTGACCTGTCCCGCAAGCTCATCCGCTCGGCGGCCACCTGACCAGCCTCGAACGTCCCGCCACTGCGCCGTGGTCGACGTCCACACCGCCGGGGTCGTCGCAACCGAGGACACGTCGCCCTGAACCGGGTCTGTCGCTGCGATCTCCGGCCATCATGTCGAGCATGAAGGTCTTCGTGCTCGGTGGTACTGGAGCGATCGGCCGGCCCGCCGTCGACGCGCTCGTCGACGCGGGACACGACGTCAGCGCGCTGGCGCGGAACGCCGAGCGGGCTGCCCTCCTCGAAGGCAAGGGCGCCCGCCCGGTCGACGTATCGATGTTCGATCGCGACGGGCTCACCGCCGCGTTCAGGGGTCACGACGCAGTCGTCAATCTGGCGACGTCCCAACCATCGACGTTCACCTTCATCTTCCTGCGGGCGTGGCGCGACACCGGACGGATCCGCACCGAGGGCTCGGCCAACGTCGTCGACGCCGCCCTCAGCGCCGACGTTCCGGTCGTCGTGCAGGAGTCGGTCGTGATGCTGTGCCGTGACCATGGCGACCAGTGGGTCGATGAGGCGGCGCCGGTCGACCACTACCCGATGGCGGTGGGGAACCATGCCGCAGAAGCGAGCGCCAACCGGTTCACGCGCGCCGGCGGGACCGGGATCGTGTTGCGGTTCGGGTTCTTCTACGGCACGGGTGCCAGCCATGCAGAACAGTTCTTGTCCATGGCACGGTTCGGGATCGTTCCGGTCCTCGGCCGACCCGATGGCTTCCTGTCATCGATTCATGTCGACGACGGCGGCCGGGCCGCCGCCGCAGCGCTGACCGTCCCCGCCGGCACCTACAACGTGGTCGACGACGAGCCGCTCACGAAACGCGCCTACGCGACCGCCATCGCCGATGCCGCCGGGAGACGGGCGTGGCTGCGCGGTCCTGGTCGCGCGACCCGTCTCCTCGGCCACCGCACCAGTTCGCTCAGCCGCTCGATACGGGCGAGCAACGCCAAGCTCAGGAACGCCAGCGATTGGAAGCCCCGATATCCGAGCGCACGCGAGGGCTGGCAGGCGATGACCGCCGGGCCCTGAGCGACCACGACCCCGCCGGCGCCTGAGCGGTCGTGTCCTCATCCGATTCGGTCACTCGTCGGGAATCAGTCGATGCCGGATGCAGCCGATGCCGAACTCAGACGCCCGCGAGTGGACGACGGGCGGCGCAGCGGCGCTGGACGAACCCGCTGGCGATCCGGCGGTCGGAGCGGCCCCTTCCGTTCTGGGTTGTCGAGGACGACATCGGACACGTCGTCGACAACCCGGATCGGCGCCGAGGTCGAACCGGGTAGCCGTGGACGGTCTGCACTCCGATCTCGGCAACCCAGAACGACTTGGGCCGTCGCCGACGTGCCGTCTTCTTGTGGGTCGGCGCCGGCTGCGCCCAAACCGAACCAGTGGATAGGCGCAGGTCTCCGAGCTCAGGCGCCGGCGAGCTCGGCTCCGACCCGGCGGGCCAAGGGATGGTCGGGCTCGAAGCGACCCTCGACCGATGTCGCGTGGAGCTCACGGGCGTCGTCGACGTCGCCGGCGGCGAGCAGCGCCAGCACCCGCACTGCGTCGGCCGATTCGTCGTCGATGCCGGTGAGCGCGTCGAGCGCCTCGTCGGGGCGGCCGGCGTCGACCAACCCCAGCGCATGCACCACGCGCCGGCGCTCGTTGCGGGGGCGGAACCGTCGAGCGAGTGCCGCCCACGGCTCGGCGAGCCGGCGCAGCTCGGGCTGGTCGGACAACGAGGCCGCCCAGGCGGCGTCGGCGGCGAAGCCGGCCCGGCCGGCGACGGTGACGCGGTCGTCGCCGATGAGCGGCGCGTAGGCGTCGACCACGTCGACGAAGCGGCGCTGCTGGAAGGCGACGAGCCCGGCGACGGCGAGGAGCGCACGGGTCTCCCCCGCGGCCGCCAGCCCCTCGTCGACGATGCGGTGCGCGGCATCGAGGTCCCCGGCGTCCTGAGCGCGCAGGGCCTGCACCGAGAACCAGCCGCTTCGCTCCTCGGCGATGGCGTCGGCGTCGCCCCGAGCGAGATCGAGCAGGAGACGCCCGTCGGACGACGGCTCGCCCAACCGTCGGCGCCCACCCGGCCACAGGTTCACGACGATGGCGATGAGGTTGAAGCCGGCGAGGAACGGGACGGCCGTCACGAGGCCCACCACGACGAGGACGCCGTTGGCGGCCACGCCGGCGCCGGCGACGACGGCCGACCGCCACCGGAAGCCGTCACCGGACCGTGACCCGGTCTGGACGTGGCCGCCGATGGGGAGCGGCGCGAGCCGCACGTCGACGTCGCCGATGCGCCGGTGCCACAGCGGGCCACCGCCGATCTGCACCTCGAACACCTGATGGCCGACCGCCCGGGCGGCCACGAGGTGGGCCAGTTCGTGGACGACGATGGTCACGAGGACCACCGCCGCCAGCGCGACGAACGTCACGTCAGGTCTGGCACTGCTCGCAGAAGTAGGTGGGCTTGCCGCCGAACTTGGCCTTGGAGATCGTGTCGCGGCAGCGGCGACAGGGCTGGCCGTCGCGGGCGAAGACCTGGTGGTACTCGAGGTACCCGCCGGGCTTGCCGTGCAGGTCGAGCCAGCCGCCGTCGGGCAGCGTCGTGCCCGAGTGCTTGATGGCGTCGTGGAGGATCTCGACCACGCTGCGGTACAGGCGGCGGACCTCCTGCACCGAGAGCGTGTCGCTCATGCGGTCGTAGCGGAGGCCGGCGTCGTAGAGGATCTCGTCGGAGTAGATCGGCCCGATGCCGGTGAGCAGGTCCTCGTCGGTGAGGAGGTGCTTGAGCTTCACCGAGCGGGACAGCACCAGCTTGGCGAAGTCGGCCCACGGCACCGGCGTGTCGACGACGTCGTAGCCGAGCAGCTCGATCTCGTCGACGCCCTCGGCCACCTGGTCGGGGGTGAGGAGCCACACCTCGCCCGTGTGCTTGGGGTCGATGAACCGCAGCTGGCCGCCCTGGGTGAAGGTGAACACCACGTGCGTGCCGTCGTCGAGGTCGTCCTTGGCCGCCGTCTTGCGCAGCTGGCCGCCGGCGCCCTGGCGCACGATGAAGCGGTCTTCGGTGTCGAGGGTGAAGATCAGGAAGGTGCCGCGGCGGATCAGCGACTTGAGCTTGGCCCCCTCGAGCATGCCGATGAAGTGCTTGTTGTTCGGGTGGCGTCCGATGGCCTTGCCATCGTGGACGTCGACCGTCTTGATCTTGCGGCCGACCACCTCGCGTTCGAGCTGGCGACGGGTCGTCTCGACCTCGGGGAGTTCAGCCATCGGTGCCTTCCGGGGCGTCGTGGGCACCGGGGAAGCCGGCGCCGTTCTTTCCGAGCAGCTCCAGGGCGGCGCGGGCCGCCTGCTGCTCGGCTTGTTTCTTGGAGCGTCCTCGTCCGATGCCCAACTCGTGCCCGCCGGCGAACACCGTGACGGTGAACTCGCGGGCATGGTCGGGGCCAGAGGCCACGAACTCGTACGCGACGGAGGTCATCGTCACCGTGGCCAGCTCCTCTTGGAGCCGGCTCTTGTGGTCCTGGTTGCGGCCGCCCGAGTCGATGGCGGCATGCATCCTCGCGCCCAACAGCCGGACGATGAGGTCGTGGACCTCCTGGAGGCCGCCGTCGAGGTAGACCGCGCCGAACACGGCCTCCATCGCATCGGCGAGGATCGACGGCTTCTCACGCCCGCCCGAGGCGAGCTCGCCCTTGCCGAGGCGGATGTGGTCGCCCAGATCGAGGTCGGCGGCTACCTCGGCGAGGCACACGGAGTTCACCACGGCCTTGCGCACGTCGGTGAGGGCACCCTCGTCGAGGTCGGGCTCGCCGCGGTAGACGTAGTCGGCCACGACGAAGCCGAGCACGGAGTCGCCCAGGAACTCGAGTCGTTCGTTGGACTCGTCCTCGGCGTGCTCGGCGCACCAGGAACGGTGGTTGAAGGCCTGAGCGAAGAGCGCGTCGTCACGGGGCACGTAGCCCAGGGCCTCGACCAGACGGTCGCGGCCGAGCACGCCACGGGCGTCGGAGGATCGCGAGGCTTCGGGCATCCGCTCCGTCGCTACAGCCGTGACACGACGTAGTCGACCGCGTCGCGGACGGTCTTGAGGTCCTCGAGGTCCTCGTCCTCGATGCGGAAGCCGACCGACCGCTCGCCGATCTCCTCCTCGATCGCCTCGACCAGCTCGATCAGGGCGAGCGAGTCGGCGTCGAGGTCGTCGACGAAGCTGTCGCCTTCCTTGATGGTGTCGGGCTCGATCTCGAGGATGTCGGCGAGACGATCCCGGATCAGTGTGAGCACCTCGTCACGATCCATGTCGCCACCCTTCACGTGCGTCTCTGCTGGCACCTGCGTCTCCGGTGTTGCTCTCGATCACGATGCCGTGGCGGAGCCACGGCGATCGGTCACTGTAGCCAGTTGCTACCGAAATCGCCGGATCGGCGCGAAAGCCCAGCAAATTGCCCACGCTACGTGCGATCCGCCTACGTAGCGTCAGATCTCGGGAGAAACGAGTCTGATCAGGCGACGGCGGCGCCGAGGGCGCCGACCACGTCGCCCGCGACCATGTCACGGGCCACCCGCACGGCGTTCACCACGGCGGTCTCGCCGGACGATCCATGGCTGATGATGCACACGCCGTCGACACCGAGGAGCATCGCCCCGCCGGTGTTCTCCGGGTCGAGGGTGGCGTAGAGCGGGAGCAGCTCGGGCATGAGCACGTCGGCGGCCGCCTTGGCCTCGTCGGACGAGCCGAACGCCTCGAGCAGGCGGTTGACGAGGGCCTTCATGCCGCCCTCGAGCGACTTGAGCGCCACGTTGCCGGTGAAGCCGTCGGTGACGACCACGTCGACGTCGTCGGTGAGGATGTCCCGTCCCTCGACGTTGCCGATGAACGTGGCCCCCGAGGCGGTGAACACCCCGTCCTCGACCAGCAGCTTGTAGGTCTCCTTGCGCAGCGGATCGCCCTTGCCGGGCTCCTCGCCGATGGACAACAGACCGACGCGCGGGGCCTCGATGCCGTAGCGCTCACGCGCGTAGGCCGCGCCCATCTGGGCGAACTGCACCAGCCACTCGGGCTGGCACTCGGCGTTGGCGCCGGCGTCGAGCATGACCGTGTGCCCACCGGAGGGGACCGGCAGCGGCGTGGCGATGGCCGGTCGTTTGACCCCGGAGATGCGGCCCATGCGCAGCAGGGCCGACGCCATGGTGGCGCCCGTGTTGCCGGCCGAGATCATGGCCGAGGCGTGGCCGTCGCGGACCGCCTCGGCGGCCCGGACGAGCGTCGAGTCCTTCATGCGCCGGACGCTCTGACCGGGGTCGGCGTCCATGGCGATGACCTCGGACGCCTCGATCAGCGGCAGGTCACCGGCGAGGTCGGCGACGTCCGGCGTGCCGACGAGCACGACCTCGACCCCGAGTTCGTCGCGGGCACGACGCGCGCCGGCGACGATGTCGTGGGGCGACTTGTCGCCACCGTTGGCATCAACCGCGATCGGCAACATGCGGGTGTCTCCTCATTGGTCGCAACCCGAGCCGACGAGGTCGGCGTGCGGTTCGCGATGTTGCGAGGCGCAGCCGAGCAACTCGAGGAAACCCGAGCGAAGCGAGGGTTTCAGTCGACGTCGACGGCCTGGCGGCCGTGGTACCAACCGCAGTTGGGGCACACGATGTGCGGGACCTTGACCACGCCGCATCGGGGGCAGACGCTCCGCGAGGGTCGCTCGAGCTTCCAGTTGGCGGCTCGGCGGCTCCGGCCCTTCGCCTTGGATGTCTTTCGCTTGGGAACGGCCATGACGGATCTACCTCGGAGTGCGGATGGGCGCGTCGGGGCGCCGACGCGAAGGGGGCATCGTAGCGGCGAGGCCCGGGATCGCCCAACTGCCGGTCATCCGTCGGCGGACGGATCGCCACCGAAGTCGAGGTCACCGAGCGCCGCCCAGCGTGGGTCCTTCGGAGGGCCGGCGGCCTCAGCCGCCGCCTCGACCTCGGCCTCGGTGGTCGTGGGGAACCGCTCCGGGTCGGGGCCCACGCAGTCGACGCGACACAGGGGTGCGATCGGCAACGTGGCGAGGATGAGCTCGCGGATGAGCGGTTCGAGGTCGAGCAGGTCGCCCTCGATGGGCACCACGTCGTCGTCGACCGGGTCGCGTTGGGCGACCTCGCGGATCTCGATGGTGTTGCGGCCGGTGACGTCGTCGAGGCAGCGCCGGCACTCGCCGTACCAGTCGTAGCCCAGCGTGCCCAGGATCTCGACGCCGCCAGCCATCGCCGTGACGACGCCGTCGACCGCGAGGTCGGTGCCGGGGATGGTGCTGGATGCACTGGTCGCGAGGGTGCCGATGTCGGTGACGATGTCGAGGTCCCGGCGGCTGCCCGGCTCCCGGAGGAGGTCACCGACCCGCACCACGAGGGGTCGGGCCATGACGATCAGGCGTCGTCCTGGTCGAAGAACTTCGCCCCTTCGTCGGGGACGGCTTCGAGCCGGGGGCGGGCGACCGGTTCGTCGTCGGGTTCGGCTTCGTCGGCTACTTCCTCGCGACTGGTGCTGCCCTGCAACTTGGCGCGACCCGCGTTGACGACCTTCATGGTGCGCTCGAGGACGATCTCGAAGCTGGCGAGGCGCTGGTCGCAGAAGTCCTCGGCTTCGAGCTTGAGCCGGCGGGACTCGGCGTCGGCGGCGTCGATCACGGACCGGGCTCGCGATTCCGCGGCCTTGACGACCTCGGTCTTGCGGACCATCTCGTCGGCCTTGGACCGGGCGGCCTCGAGGAGCTCGTCGGCCTCGCGGCGGGTGCGGGCCAGGAACTCCTCGCGCTGCTTGAGCAACCACTTCGCGGCCCGCAGCTCCTCGGGGAGCCGCTCGACGACTTCGTCGAGCAGGTCGAGGACCTCGGCCTGGTTGATCATCACCGAGGTCGACAGCGGCATGGGCCGCGCCTGGACGATGAGGTCGCGCAGCTCGCGCAGGACGGCGTCGACCTGCGGGGACTCGTAGGGCGACTGGCCCGGGCGATCGGTCATGCGAACTTCTCCTGCAACCGCTTGGCGACCGCGGGCGGGACCATCTCGGTCACGTCACCGCCGAATCGGGCGATCTCGCGGAGCAGCTTCGAGGCCACGAAGCTGTGCTCGGTCGCCGAGGGGATGAACAGGGTCTCGACCCCGGAGATCTTGCGGTTCATGTGGGCCTGGTGCATCTCGGACTCGAAGTCGGAGACCGCCCGGAGGCCCTTGACGATGACGTCGGCACCGACCTCTCGGGCCAGGTCGACCACCAGGGAGGAGAACTGCACGACCTCGACGTTGTCGAGATGGGCGACGCTCTCCTCGATCATGGCCTTGCGATCCTCGAAGGAGAACAACGGCTCGCCCTTCTGCGGGTTCCGCATCGCAGCCACGCACACCCGGTCGAACAGACGGGACGCGGTCTCGATGATCTCGAGATGCCCGTTGTGGATCGGATCGAACGTCCCGGGATAGAGGACGGTTCTCACTCGGAGGCTCCTGTGGGGTCGAGGGTGCCGGCGGATGGCCCAGCGGGTGCGACGAACGCGATCACGGTACCTCCGTAGGTACGTTCCCTCATCTTTTCCCAGCCGGCCGGGAGATCGACCGGACGATCGGACTCGACCACGACGACGGCGTCGACGGCCAGCGACGGACCGATCGAGGCCAGCAGCTCGACCCACCCGTCGAACGCGTAGGGCGGGTCGACGAGGACCAGGTCCAGCTCGTCGGGCAGTCCGCCGAGGGCGGACTCGACCGGTTGCGGCACGACGGTCACCGAGCCGCGAAAGCCCAGCGTGTCGAGGTTCTCGGCGATCACGGCGACCGCAGACCGGTCGGATTCGACGAACCACGCATGGGCGGCGCCGCGGCTGAGCGCCTCGATGCCCAACGCGCCGGAGCCGGCATACAGATCGACGACCCGGGCGTCCTGGACGGCTCCGAGGCTGAACAGCGCGTTGAAGACCGCCTCGCGGACCCGGTCGGAGGTCGGGCGGGTCGCCTCGCCCTCCGGCGAGCGGAGACGTCGACCCCTGGCCTGGCCGGCGACGACCCTCATCGCCTCACCCGAAGGACGACTCGCCCTTGACGTATGGCATCGACACCCAGGTCTTGCCCGGCGTGAGCAGGATCGCATTGCCCTCGGCGTCGAGGTACTGGGTGGGGCTCAGGTTGTCGGACTTCACCCACCGACCCGTGGTGACGGTGCCCTGGCTGAACACCCAGGCCTCGCCCTCGCCCACGACCTCGGCGGTGGGGACGCGCGTGCCGGACTTGTCGACGGTGCCCGAGTCGATGGCGTTGGTGAACCGGACGATGACGTTCCGGGTCGTGACCTGGACGCCGTCGCCGTCGACATGTGGACGACCGGCCTGGAACCGCACCCACTGGGCGCCGTCCCACTCGTACCGAACGGGCGCTTCGCCACCACCCCGCCCGAACGGGGGCGGGAAGCGGATCGAGATGTTGGTGGCCGGAACGGCGAGGGAGGAGGGCGCCTCGCCCTCGTCGGCGAAGGAGAAGATCGGCGTCGTCGGCCCGGTGGAGCCCTCGGCGGCGGTGGCCCGGATCTCGGCCGAGCCCTGCACGAAGCTGTTGTACGGCGCCGGACGACTGCCTTCTCGGTAGAAGAGCTGGGGGATGTCGTCGATCGAGCGAGGCTGCACGGTGGACGACCGGACGATCGGGCCGAGGATCGCGTTGGCCCCGTGCCAGGTGAACAGCGGCTCGTTGAGCTCCTCGAGGATGGGCACCTCGGAGCCGCGGGCCGAGCGCACCGGCCCGATGGGCGCCGCGTCGGTCGACTGGAAGAGCGCCAGCAGGCGGGTGATCTGGCCCTCGACCTGGATCTCGTAGACGACATCGGCCTGGTTGATGCCCACCTGCGGCGTGGCCCGGCCGTCGACGTTGTCGAACTTGATGGCGACGACCGGGCGGGCCCGGATGTCGTCGGCGGCGGGGAGGCCGGTGAGCGCCGAGGCGGGGGCCGGCGCTTCCGTGGTGGTCGTCGTGGGCCGCGTCGTGGTGGTGGTGGTCGTCGTCGTGGTCGTGGTCGAGCCGCCGCTGAAGACGGCGACACCGCCGCCGACGGCGAGCACGACGGCGCCGGCGGCGGCCGCGATGGTGGTGCGGTTGAGCTGCATTCGCGCCAGTGTGGCAGCAGTTCCGGCGGGTTCCGCGACACCCCCCGATACGGTGCCGGGCGTGTACGTCCCCGACAAGGTCATCACCTGCATCGACTGCGGCGGCAAGGCCCACCTCAACTGCTACGAACCCGAGGAGGGTTGGGCGCCGGGCGATATCACCGTGTACCGGTGCGAGGACTGCCTCGACGGCTGGTACCTCGAGGTCCCCGAACACGACGTCTGGGAAGACCACTAGCCCTTCAGCAGGAACTCCTGGTCGTCCTCGTCCAGGAAGAGCCGGAGCTCGTCGAGCAGCGCCGGCGGCACCCCCGACTCGTCGACCAGTTCGAACGCGGCCTCGCGCGCCAGCGCCACCCACTCGCGGTCGCGCCGAAGCGACGCCAGCTTGAGGTCGTTCTGGCCCTTCTGGCGCTCGCCCATGATGGTGCCCTCACCGCGGAGATCGAGATCGATCTCGGCGAGCGCGAAGCCGTCGGTGGACTCGACCAGCGCGGTGAGACGGGCCTCGCCGTCCTCGGAGGCGCCCTCCCCCACCAGGTAGCAGACCGATTCGTGCTCGCCGCGCCCCACTCGCCCACGGAGCTGGTGCAGCTGGGCGATGCCGAAGCGATCGGCGTCGAGCACGACCATCACCGTGGCGTTGGGGACGTCGACGCCGACCTCGATGACGGTGGTGGCGACGAGGGCGTCGAGCTCGCCGGCCCGGAACGCCGACATGGTCGTCTCCTTCTCGTCGGCCTTGACCCGGCCGTGCAGCAGCCCCACGCGGAATCCCTCGAGCTCGCTGGCCTGGAGCAGCTCGAAGGTCTCGGTGGCCGAGGCGACCTCGAGCTTCTCGGACTCGTCGACCAGCGGGCAGACCACGTACACCTGCCGGCCGGCGCGGAGCTCGGCACGAACCCGCTCCCACATCGCCGACTCCGCCTCCTCGGTGCGAGGCCAGATGGTCTCGATGGGCGTCCGACCGGGCGGCAGCTCGTCGAGCACCGACACGTCGAGGTCGCCGTAGACCGTCATGGCCGCCGTGCGCGGGATGGGCGTGGCCGTCATGACCAGGACATCGGGCACGGCGCCACGGGTCTTGTCGCGCAGCGCGGCCCGCTGTTCGACGCCGAAGCGATGCTGCTCGTCGATGACCGCCAGCCCGAGCGACGCGAACTCGACGTCGGCCGAGAGCAGCGCATGGGTGCCGATGACGATGTCGACGCGGCCGGCGGCGAGCCCGTCGGTGATCTCCCGCCGTCGGGCCGCCGGCACCCGGTTGGTCAACAGCTCGACCCGTAGCGGTCGGTCGAAGAGCGCGCCCTCGTCGCCCACCGTGAATCCCTCGAGCAGCGCCTTGACCCCGAGCGCGTGCTGCTCGGCGAGCACCTCGGTGGGCGCCATCAGCGCCCCTTGGTGCCCGCCCTCGACCGCGACCAGCAAGGCGGTCACGGCGACCAGCGTCTTGCCCGCGCCCACGTCACCCTGCAGCAGCCGGTGCATGGGCACGGGGCGGGCGAGGTCCTCGGTGATCTCGGCGATGGTGCGCTTCTGCGCGTCGGTGAGCGGGAACGGGAGGTCCCGATGGAACCGCTCGACGAACCGGCCGCTCGGGCGATGAGCGACCCCGGCCGTGGTCGCCTCGAGCTTGCGCTTGCGCAGCACGAGCGCGAGCTGGACGCGGAGCAGTTCGTCGAACACCAGCCGTCGACGAGCGACCTCGTGTGCTCCCCACGAGTCGGGCGTGTGGATGCCCTGGAACGCATTCGTGCGGTCGAGCAGATCGTGACGGTCGAGCAGCACCTCGGGCACGGGATCGTCGAGCTCGCCCGCCCGGCGCAGGGCTTCCTCGACCCACCGGGCCACGTCCCACGACGTGAGGCGGACCTTCTCGGACTGCGGGTAGACCGGTACGACCTTGCCGGTGCGGTCGCCGATGAGGTCGACGATGGGGTTCGTCATCTGCCGCCGGCCGCGGAAGTCCTCGAGCTTCCCGAAGAAGACGGCCTCGGTCCCGGGCGAGAGCTGCTGCTCGCGCCACGCCTGGTTGAAGAAGCTGATGCGCATCGTCCCCGACGAGTCGCGCACCGTGCCCATCACCATCACCCGTCCACCCTTCACGCGGCGCGAGGTGATCTCGCTGACCCGTGCCAGAACCGACGCGGTCTCACCCAGCTCGAGATCGCTGATGGTGAGCTCCTTGGTCCGGTCGATGTAGCGACGCGGATAGTGCGTGAGCAGGTCGAACACGTTGTGGATGCCGAATGCCGCCAACGCCTTCGCCTTCGCCGGCCCGACCCCGTTGAGGCGCGAGACCTCGACACGGGTCAGCGACTCGAGCGTGCGTGCCATGCCCCGATGATGGCGCAGGGCACCGACCGCCAGGGTGGACCGCCCCAAACGCGTCATCGTCCGCCCGGAGTGCGGGCGGACGATGGCGACCTGGTGCCCACGACGTGTGGGCGGGCTCGAGATGACGGGAGATCAGGCGCTGCGGAGTGCCCGGATCAGCTGGGTCTTGTTCATGCCCGAGCGGCCGTCGATGTCGAGCTGCTGGGCACGGTCGTAGAGCTCTTCCTTGGTCCAGTTCTCGTAGGAGCCGGACGGCGTCGATGCGCCGGCGCCGGCGACCTCGGAGACCGCCGTGTCGTCGGCCTTCACGACCTCGTCGAAGGCATCCGACGCCTCGTCCTTGACCCGAGCAGTGGCCGTTCCGGCCTTGCGACCGACCGCCGAGAGGTTGCGCTCGACATCATCGATCGCCTTGCCGGCACGGTTCCGGATGGTGCTGGTGGCCTGCTTGAGATCGCCGGCGACGCGCCGACCGGTGCTGCGGAGGTCGCTTGCGCTCTCGTCGGCGGCGTCCACCGCTGCGATGGCGACGTCGGAGACGCCGGTCCATGCCACGGTCACGAGGCCGCGCACGGCGTCGATGGTCGTGAGCGAGACCATGCCCACCTGGCGGACCGCTTCGGAGTTGATGGCGCCGAGGCGGCGGATGACGGCGTCGACCGGGGGCGACGTGCGCTCGGCCCACAGCTCGGCGTTGTGGTCGATCGTGCGGGCCAGATCGGAGAAGGTCGTGTCGATGGTGTCAGTCAAGGTCATGCGTGGATTCGTACCCACGCGCTTGATCTGCCATGCAGCATGTGACGCTTCTCACGTCGGCGCCGACTACTCGATGCCGAACAGGTACGGGTACAACGGCTGGCCCCCGTGGTGGATCTCGGCCTCGACGTCGGGGTGATGCTCACCGAGCCATTCGGTGATGGCTCGGGTACAGCCGGCGGACGAGCCGTCGCCCTCGATGATGGTGACGAGCTCGTGCCCGTCGATCAGTGCGTCGAGCAGCCCGTTGCAGGTCTCGGCCAGATCGGCGTTGACCACCTGGATGCCCTCGCGGGAGATACCGAGCCAGTCGCCCTGGGCGATGGGGCCGGCGTCGCACGTGGACGCCCGGATGGCCTGGGTGATCTCGCCGTGGACGACCGCTGCGGCCAGCTGGCCCATCGACTCGATGTTCTCGTCGGCGGTGGCCTCGGGGTCGTAGCTCAGGAGTGCGGCGAAGCCTTCGGTGATGGATCGGGTGGGCAGCACCCGCACCGTCTTGTCGGTGAGCGTGTCGACCTGTTCGGCCACCGCGATGATGTTCTTGTTGTTCGGCAGGATCACGACCTCGGGCGCCGGGACGGCCTCGACCGCCTCGAGCAACTGCGCCGTCGACGGGTTCATCGACTGCCCGCCCGTGACCACCTGCTGCACGCGCAGGTTGGCGAAGATCCGGCGGATGCCGTCGCCCGTGGCCACCGCCACGACGCCACACGGCACCGGCTCGGGGGTGGGCTCGGGACCGACCTCGGCCTCGCGCACCCAGCGCTCCTCTTCGATCTCGTGGAGCTCGTCGAGCAGGTCCGTGACCCGGATCTGGCGGGGTCGGCCGATCTCGATGGCCGCCTCGATGGATGCGCCGATCTCGTCGGTGTGGATGTGGCAGTTGTAGATGCCGTCGCCGCCGACCACGACGATGGAGTCACCGATGCCGGCCCAGACCTCGCGGAAGGCGGACATGGCCTCGTCGGGCGCCTCGAGCAGGTACATGACCTCGTAGCGGAGTTCGGAGACGTCCTTGCCGGTCTCGGGCGTGGTCGTCTTGTGCCCGCCGGCGAGCGCGCGGTCGGCCGCGCCCTCGGGGGCGTCGGGAGGCGCGGGGACGGCGCGACCGTCGACGACGTACAGCAGGGCATCGACCAGCAGGAGGAACCCGGCCGCGCCGGCGTCGACCACGCCGGCGTCCTTCAGGACCGGCAGCAGCTCGGGCGTGTTGTCGAGCGAGACCTGACCGGCCGCGCGGGTGGCCGCGAGCACGTGGTCGAGGGTGTCGCCGGCGTCGGCCCGGGCCCGGGCCTCGTCGGCGGCCTCGCGGACCACGGTGAGGATGGTGCCCTCGACCGGACGCTGGACCGCCTCGTAGGACAGCTCGGATGCCCGCGTGAGGGCGGCGGCGAAGGCGGGGCCGTCGACCGCGTCGCGCTCACGAAGGATCTCGGTGACGCCGCGCAGCAGTTGCGACAGGATGACGCCCGAGTTGCCGCGTGCACCCATGAGGGAGCCGTGGGACACGGCCTTGCAGACGCCGGCCATGTCGGCGTCGCCGACCTCGGCGACGGCGTCGACGACCGACCGGACCGTCAGCATCATGTTCGTGCCCGTGTCGCCATCGGGGACCGGATACACGTTGAGTCGGTTGATGGCGTCCTGGTGCGTCGTGAGGGCGTCGCCGAAGACGGCCATGGCCCGGCCGAGCTCCGCTGGTCCCAGATGGTCGAGCGTCGTCATCGGGCGGCGAGCCTACCGATGGCCGGGTGCCCGGAAGCGAAGCGCACCGGCGGGACCGGCGCTCGTCTCAATACTTGACGACGCCGGGGAGCTTCTTCGCCTGGTCGATCCACTTCTGGACGACCTTCTCCGACGGCGGCCGCTGGACGAGCTTGTTCTTCTTCTTGGCGTTGACCGCAGCCATGGCCTCGGTGAGGTTGTCGGCCCGACGACGCTTGAGCTCCTTGACCGTGTCGACGCCGGCCGCCTCGAGCAGGTCGGAGTACTGGCTCGACACGCCCTTGATGCGCATGAGGTCGGCACGGTTGACCCACTCGAGGATCCGCGTGTCACCGAGCTTGGTCAGCTCGGCCAGCTCCTTGCGGCCCTTCTTGGTGGCCCCCTTCGCCAGCAGCGACTCGCAGGTGCGGACGCCGCACTCCTGCAGGATCTTGGCGTACTTCGGGCCGATGCCCTCGATGGCGGCGATGGAAGCCATAAGTCCCCTTGGGGTTCCCCTTCTTCGTCGCACGGCCCCTTCGGCCGTGCCCGTGGCGGGACACGTTACGCAATCCGGCCACGGCATGTGTGACCGAAGTCGCTCCCTGGCGCTGTCTGGTTCCTGAAGCGGACACGTGGTTAGGGTGACGTGACCCAGTCGAACCATCGCGCAGGAGTCATCGTGCAGGGTGTGATCAAGTCGTACGATCCAGGATCCGGAGACGGCGTCATCATCGCTGACACCGATCTGTCCGAGTACGACCTCGCGCCCGGCTCGCTCGACGGCACGGTGTTCCGCATGCTCCGCCAGGGTCAACGAGTCGTGTTCGATCTCGACGACACGGGCCGGGCGTCCGGATTGCGGCTGGGGTCCGAAGTGGACATGGGCACGCCGCGCTTCCCCCAGGACGACGTGCCCCTCGAGACCGGGATCTGACGGCCCAGGCGCCGAACGATCCCTCGACCAGCAGTCGCAATGGCGCGACGGAGGCGAGAACAACATGTCGGCGACGACCGAGAACGAGAAGCTCAAGGCCTGGGTGGCCGAGTGGGCGGACATCTTCCAGCCCGACGCCATCGAGTGGTCCGATGGCAGCGACGAGGAGTGGGACCGACTCACCAGCCTGCTGGTCGAACAGGGCTCCTTCACCCGCCTCGACGACGCCAAGCGCCCGAACTCGTTCCTGTGCAACTCCGACCCCGCCGACGTGGCCCGGGTCGAGGAGCGCACCTTCATCAACTCCGTCGAGGAGATCGACGCCGGCCCCACCAACAACTGGCGGGCTCCGGCCGAGATGAAGGAGGAGGTGCTGGCCTTCTACCGGGGGGCGATGAAGGGCCGCACCATGTACGTGGTGCCGTTCTCGATGGGCCCGCTCGGCTCGCCCATCGCCCACATCGGTGTGCAGCTCACCGACAGCCCGTACGTCGTCGTGAACATGAAGATCATGACCCGCATGGGCCAGGGCGCCCTCGACGTGCTCGGCGCCGACGGCGAGTGGGTCAAGTGCCTCCACTCGGTGGGCTACCCGCTCGTCGACGCCGACGGCAACGAGCGCCCCGACGTGTCGTGGCCGTGCGACGCCGACAACAAGTACATCTGCCACTTCCCCGAAGACCGCGAGATCTGGTCCTACGGCTCCGGCTACGGCGGCAACGCCCTGCTGGGCAAGAAGTGCTTCGCCCTGCGCATCGCGTCGACCATGGCCCGCGACGAGGGCTGGATGGCCGAGCACATGCTCATCATCGGCGTCACCCCGCCCAACGGCGAGAAGAAGTACGTGGCCGCCGCGTTCCCGTCGGCCTGTGGCAAGACGAACATGGCCATGCTCATCCCGACGCTGCCCGGTTGGAAGGTCGAGTGCGTCGGCGACGACATCGCCTGGCTCAAGTTCGGTGACGACGGCCAGCTCTACGCCATCAACCCCGAGGCCGGCTTCTTCGGCGTCGCGCCGGGCACCAGCGCGGAGACCAACCTCAACGCCCTGCGATCGGTCGATGCCAACTCGATCTTCACCAACGTGGCCAAGACCGACGACGGCGACATCTGGTGGGAGGGCCTCTCCGAGCCCCCGGCCCATCTCATCGACTGGCGCGGCAACGACTGGACGCCCGACTCCCCCAAGCCGGCCGCTCACCCCAACGCCCGTTTCACCGCGCCGGCGTCACAGTGCCCGGTGATCGCCCCCGAGTTCGAGGACCCCAAGGGCGTCCCGATCTCGGCCATCCTCTTCGGCGGTCGTCGCGCCACCAACGTCCCCTTGGTGACCGAGGCCCGCGACTGGGAGCACGGCGTGTTCCTCGGCTCGATCATGAGCTCCGAGAAGACGGCCGCTGCGGCCGGCAAGGTCGGCGAGGTGCGCTTCGACCCCTTCGCCATGCTGCCCTTCATCGGGTACAACGGCGGCGACTACATGCAGCACTGGCTCGACATCGGCCAGAAGTCCGGCGCCAAGCTACCGAAGCTGTTCTGGGTCAACTGGTTCCGCCGAGGCGACGACGGCTCGTTCCTCTGGCCGGGATTCGGCGACAACAGCCGGGTGCTCAAGTGGGTGCTCGAGCGTCTCGACGATGACGCCGACGCGGTCGAGACGGCCATCGGGCTGGTCCCCACCGCCGATGCCCTCGACACCGACGGTCTCGACATCGAGCCGGCGGTCCTCGACGAGCTGCTCGCCGTCGACAACGAATCGTGGCGCCAGGAGATCCCGATCATCGAGCAGCACTTCGACTTCGTCGGCGAGCGACTGCCCGAGACCCTGCGCGACCAGCTCGACAACCTCGAGAAGCGGCTGTCGTCGTGAGCTGCCGCCGGTGACTCGGCCGCATCCGACGTGAGAACGAAGCGAGCCCCGGCCGATCGGCCGGGGCTCGTTGCGTCGGTGCCGGCGGTTCCCGTCGCCGGCGAGCGAGATCAGGAGCGGGAGGGCAGCGGGAGCAGTCCAGCGTTCCGGCAGCGGTCGGCGAGTGAGGCGAGGGCGTCGACGTAGGCGTCGCGGTCCATCGCACCGGCCAGGTACTCCTCGCGGAGGTCGAGGAACATGCCCTCGACCAGGAGATCGGTCAGGTTCTCGAACAGGCGGTCGACGAGCGGCGAATCGGTCGGATCGACCAGCTGGATGGTGTCCAGGATTTCGTCCTGCTCAGCAGAGACCCGGGTGACCAAGCGAGTGTGTGCGTCCATGACTCACGATTCGCCACCCCCGTCGACACCTCCTTCCCTACTTCGGGTGATTTTTTCTCCACGTTCCGTGACGGCGACATGCTCCGAGTTCTCGATCTCGCCCGGCGTCCGACCGACTTCTCCAAACTTGCGTTGCTGACACTCAGGTTTGCTTCTACGATGGCGCACAGATCCATCCGAATCCGTACCTGGAGGTGTGGAGATGCTGCTCCGATTCGATCCGTTCCGAGAGTTCGACCGACTCACGGACACTCGTGTCCGTCCCGCCAACGTCATGCCAATGGACGCCTACCGACGCGGCGACGAGGTCGTCGCCCATCTCGACCTCCCCGGCGTGCGGGCCGACGACCTCGACATCACCGTCGAGCGCAACGTCCTCACGATCCGGGCGACCCGGGCCCACGAGGGCGCAGAGGGCGACGAGCCCATCGTCGGCGAGCGCCGCCACGGCGAGTTCCAGCGTCAGCTCTTCCTCGGCGACACGCTCGACCCCCAGCGGGTCGAGGCCGACGTCACCGACGGCGTGTTGACCCTGCGGATCCCGGTGGCGGAGACCGCGCAGCCCCGACGCATCACCGTCGGTGCCAGCGAGGGTCGTCGATCGATCGACACCACCGCCGAAGAGGTCTCGGCCTGACCTGGGTCTGACCGCCCGAAGCCGCGAACCGGACCGCCGCACCCGCGGCGGTCCGGCCGCGCCGGCGCTACAGTTGCCGCCCACGTCCCACCGCCGAGAGGTTCCTGGTCATGGCAGTCAGCGCGTACATCCTCATCCAGACCGAGGTCGGCAAGGCCGCAGAGGTCGCGGCCGAGGTCGACGGCATCGACGGCGTGGTGTCGGCCGAGGACGTCACCGGCCCCTACGACGTCATCGCTCGGGCCGAGGCCAGCACCGTCGACGAGCTGGGCAAGATGGTCGTGAGCCGAGTGCAGATGATCGGCGGCATCACCCGCACGCTCACCTGCCCCGTCGTCCACCTCTAGTCAGACCGAGCCCACCCGGTAGCACCCGGGGGCCACCGCCGCTCGTCCGGCGATCTCCACGTCGAGCGGCGCACCGTCGTCGTCGGCGGCCACGACCGACACCTCGACGCTGCCGTCCCCGCCCGCCACGGTCACCGTGGCCGACGACGCAGTCTTGGCGATCGAGGCGATGATCGCCTGCACGGTGGCCAGCGCCAGCACGGCCTGCGAGACCGGGACCTCACCGTCGAGCTCCCACACCAGATCGATGGCCGCGCCCGCCTCTTCTCGGGCAGCGTCGACCTCGATCTCGATGGCGGTCCGGAGCGCGTCGTCGGCTCCCGCGAGGGGCGAAGCCTCGGCCCCGGTGGCCACACTGGTGCGCCACGTTCGCTCGGACGCAGCGAGCGCCAGCATCCAGAGCTGATCGAACCCGTCGCCGCCCCCACCACCGGCGGCCGCGGCCGTGAGGGCCTCGACCTCGACCTCGAGCTCGGCCACCCGGGTCTCCGCGGCGTCCACCGAGCGCTCGGCGACCTCTCGAGCGGCCCGTTCGTCCTGCAGCCGGCCAGCGACCTCGGACGCGTCGCGGCGAGCGCGCTGCACCCGTTCGAAGGCGTCGTCACGCTCCTTCTCGAGCCTCGACCCGCGAGCCAGCGCCGCGGTGATCTCGTTGTCGGCGACATCGAGCTCGGCGGAGAGCATGTCGGCCTGTGTCGTGAGCCCCTCGATGGTTGCCTGCGCCCGCCAGAGGAGGACGGCGAGCCCGATCAGGACGAGCAGGCTCACGATCACGACGACGATCATCGGGGCGACCCTAGCGAGGGCTGAACTGCATCGAGCGCAGGGCCAGCCCCATCAGGAACAGTCCACCGAAGCCGTACAGGAGGTACAGGTGAGGCTTGAGCTGCGTGCGGTAGCTGTAGATGATGCCCACGGTTGCGAGGGCCACGAACCCGTAGAAGGTGTGGAACTGGTCGAGCTCGATGTCCTCGGTGGACAGCAGAGCGACGCCCGCGGCCACCTGGACGAAGATGGCGATCTGGGCGACCGCCGTGGTCCACCAGAGACTGCGGTGGCGCAGACCCTCCCGCCAGTGGGCCGCCAGCGCCCAGCCCCCGACGACCGCGTTGGCCACCACGACGAACCAGGCGAAGCTGTCGTGGAACGAACGCAGCACCGGTGTCAGCCGGCGCTTCCGCCGGCGACCTGGTAGCTCCACAGCTCGGCCGACACGGACACCGGGCCACCGCTCGCGGCCGGCTTGTCGGCACCCTTGTGGCCGTGGGCGAAGCCGGGTGACGACACCCAGGCGTCGAAGGACTCCTGGTCGGCCCAGCGGGTGACGACGAGCCAGACGTTGCGGTCGTCGGTGGGCTGGAGGAGCTCGAAGCCCTCGAAGCCGGGCTGGCCGTCGACCGCACCGGCGCGGGCGGCGAAGCGCTTGGCGAGCTCGTCGCCCGAACCCTCGGGCACGGTGATGGCGTTGATCTTGATGACGGTCACGATGGCTCCAGGCGGAAACGGGGGCGGGATGCGCCGTCCATCCTGGCCGAGCGACCCGACCCGGAACCAACCGCGCCGGTCAGCGGAATGGGGTCAGCGGCTCGAGGTCACCGGAGGGAGCAGCCAGTCGTCGTTGCCCTCAGCGGCCCCGCCTCGGCGAATGAACCACTCGTGGCCGAACACCTGCTGGAACACCTCGTCGGGCATGGCCAGGAAGAAGCTGTCCTCGGCGATCTGGCTGGCGTGCGCCGCCATCGAGGCGCGCTTGCGGTCGATCCACGGCTGCACGTCGATCCGGGTGGTGATCTCGGCCTCGGGCGTACCGAAGGTGGATTCCTCGGTGATGTCGGGCCCGTCGATCTCGCCGTTGCCGTCGGCGTCGGACATCGCCGCCGCCATCTCCATCATCCGGCGGATGTGGTCGCGGTTCATGGTCATCTCGAGCACGTGCGGGGTGCCGGCGATCTCGGCCGCCCGGTGGCCGACGCGGTGGACCTGGATGTGGTCGGGATGGCCGTAGCCGCCGTGGTCGTCGTAGACCGTGAGGACGTCGGCACCCTCGTCGACGAGGATCGCTGCGAGGCGTCCGGCGGCCTCGTCGAGGTCGGCCTGCCAGAAGCAGCTCGGATCGTCGTTGGTGGGCTCGCCCTCCATGCCCGAGTCGCGGAAGCCGAGGAACTCGACGCGCTGGGCGCCGAGCGCCGCCGCCGATGCGTGCACCTCGAGCACCCGGCGCTCACCCAGCGTCTCGCCCTCGTCGAGGAAGCCGTCGGGGACCTCGCCGCACTCGCCCCGGGTGCCGAACACGAGCACGACACGGTGGCCGCCGTCGACGGCCCGGGCGATGGTCCCGCCCATGCCGATCGACTCGTCGTCGGGATGGGCGTGGAGCGAGACGATCGTGGCCATGCCCACCAGTCTGCCGGGCCCGAGCGGAGAAGGGCTACGCGATGGCGCCGGCGTCGCGCAGCTTGGCGATGCGGTCGGCGTCGAAGCCGAAGGCCGCCAGGACCTCGTCGGTGTGCTGGCCGGCGTGGGCCGGCGGTCGCTGGATCTCGACCTCGGTGCGCGAGAACCGGGGTGCCGGCGCCGGCTGGACCACGCCGTGCTCCTCGACGAACGTGCCGCGCTCGACGTTGTGCGGATGCTGGGGAGCCTCGCCGAGGCCCAGGACCGGGGCGAAGCACACGTCGGTGTGCTCCATGATCTCGCACCACTCGTCGCGCGTCTTGGTCTTGAAGATGGCGGCGACGCGCTCCTTCATGGCCGGCCACTGCGACCGGTCGTGCTGGTGCGGGAGCTCGGGGTCCTCGCCCAGGCCCGACAGCTCGAGCAGTTGGGCGTAGAACTGGGGCTCGATCGAGCCGATGGAGACGTACTTGGCGTCGCTGGTCTCGTAGACGTCGTAGAAGTGGGCGCCGGTGTCGAGCAGGTTGGTGCCCCGCTCGTCGCCCCAGATGCCCATGGCCCGGAACGCGTGGAACATCGTGGTGAGCACGGCCGCGCCGTCGACCATGGCGGCGTCGACGACCTGGCCCTCGCCCGAACGCTGGGCCTCGAGCAGCGCGCACACGATGCCGAAGGCCAGGAACATGCCACCGCCACCGAAGTCGCCCACCAGGTTGAGCGGCGGCACCGGTGCCTGGCCGGCACGACCGATGGGGTCGAGGGCGCCGGCGAGCGCGATGTAGTTGATGTCGTGGCCGGCCGCCTGTGCGTAGGGGCCGTCCTGGCCCCAGCCGGTCATGCGGCCGTAGACGATCTTGCCGTTGCGGGCGAGACAGTCGTCGGGGCCGATGCCGAGGCGCTCGGCAACGCCGGGGCGGAAGCCCTCCATGATGACGTCGGCCTTCTCGACCAGCGAGAGCACGGCTTCGACGCCGTCGGGGCTCTTGAGGTCGACGCCGATGGAGCGGCGGCCGCGGTTGAGGACGTCGGCCGGCGGCGACTCGGGATCGCCGCCCATGACCTGACCGGCGCGGTCGACGCGGATGACGTCGGCGCCCATGTCGGCGAGGAGCATGGCGCAGAACGGGCCGGGCCCGATGCCGGCGATCTCGAGAACGGTGATGCCCTGGAGCGGTCCCATGGATTCGGAGTGTCCCTCTTGTGGTCGGCTTCTTGTGGTCGGTGGTCGTGCTGCGCTCAGGCCGTGGGTGCGGTGGTCTTGAGGATGACCTCGATGACCTGCGGCCACACCGGCATGGGCAGGTTGTGGCCCATGCCCTCGATCTCGACGAGCGTGGCATGGGCGACGGCCTCGGCGGTGCGGCGCCCGCCCGACGGCGTGACGAGCGTGTCGTCGAGGCCGTGGATGACGCTGAAGGGCATCTCGACGGACCGGAGGCCCTCGGTGCGGCTGCCGGAGGCGGCGATGGCTGCGATCTGGCGGGCGACGCCAGCGGGGTTGCGGACGCGGTTCCACTCGCGGCGCGCGCGCTCCTCGACCGCGACAGGATCCCGGTACTCGGGGCTGCCCCAGATGGCGTCGGCTTCGTGGGCGGCGGCGATGGCCTCGTCGAGCGTGGCCGGCGGCGGCCGGAGCAGGGCCGCCGACGCCTCGGGCGCCGGCTGGCCGACGTCGCGGTCACCCGTGGTGGACATGATCGACGTCACCGAGCGGACCTTGTGAGCCTGCTCGATGGCCATCGTCTGCACGATCATCCCGCCCATCGAGGCGCCGACGACGTGCGCCGAGTCGATGTCGAGCACGTCGAGCAGTCCGGCGGCGTCCGCCGCCATCTCCGACAGGGTGTAGGGCACGTCGAGGGGCTCGCCGGTCGCCGCACGGGCGAACACCTCCATGACGTCGACGGGGTGGTCGTGGAGATGGGTCGAGTGACCGACGTCGCGGTTGTCGAACCGGACGACCCGGTAGCCCCGATCGGCCAGCCCGTCGACGAAGCGCTCGTCCCAGCTCACCAACTGAGCCCCCAGGCCCATGACCAGCAGCAACGGCTCGCCGTCGTCCGGCCCGTGCACCTGTGCACAGATCTCGATGTCTCCGACCTGATGGATCGTCTCCCCCATGCGGTGATGCTTGCCGGTCCTTGACCGTCCGGTCAAGAAGGCGGAGACGGTACGGTCCGCCGGGTGACCGGACGGGCGAAACGATGACCGACCTCCGCCGCGCCTTCGCTCCCGGCCGGGTGAACCTCATCGGCGACCACACCGACCACACCGGTGGCCTGTGCCTCCCGATGGCCGTGTCGATGGGCACCACCGTCGAAGGCGTCCCCGGCGGCGATTCGGTGGTGCTGCACTCGTCGTCCGCCCGCGGCGTCGCCACCGTGCCGCTCGACGTCGCCGACCCTTCGGCGGTCGATCCCGAGTGGGCCCGGTACGTTGCCGGCGTCGTCGCCGAGCTCCGTCCGACCACGGGCCTACGAGGCACGGTCGACTCGGACCTCCCGATCGGCGCGGGCCTGTCGTCGTCGGCCGCCCTCGAGGTCGCGGTGGCCTTGGCGCTCGGCTTCGACGGCACGCCGCTCGAGCTCGCCGAGCTGTGCCAGCGCGCCGAGCAGACCGCCAGCGGCGTGCCGTGCGGGATCCTCGACCAGCTCGCGTCGGTGGGCGGCGTCGACG
Source organism: Acidimicrobiales bacterium (assembly GCA_041618235.1). GTDB lineage: Bacteria > Actinomycetota > Acidimicrobiia > Acidimicrobiales > Salinilacustritrichaceae > Salinilacustrithrix. The sequence goes on along the minus strand of JBFJNI010000017.1, from coordinate 6,962 downwards.
GCCATGCCCTGATGATGGACTGCCACACGCTCCAGCTGACCCCGGTGCCGATCCCGGACGACCTCGAGATCGTGGTCGTCCACTCGGGCCAGGAGCGCACCCTCGCCGGGTCGGCCTACGCCGAACGCCGGGCCGAGTGCGAGGCCGCCGAGGGCGTCGTCGGCCCGTTGCGGCTGGCGACGGTCGACGACATCGCCCGACTCGACGACCCGGTGCTGCGACGACGGGCCCGCCACGTCGTCACGGAGAACCAGCGGGTTCGCGAGGCGGCGGCGGCGCTGGTCGCCGGCGACCACGTCAGGCTCGGCCGGCTCTTCGTCGAGAGTCACTCGTCCCTGCGCAACGACTTCGAGAGCTCGACCCCGGTCGTCGACGCCCTCATCGAGCGGCTGGCCGCCACCGAGGGCGTGCACGGCGCCCGGATGACCGGCGGCGGCTGGGGAGGGTGCGTCGTGGCCGTCACCCGTCCCGGTGTGCTCGACGAGGGATGGGTGGTGCGACCCGGCCCGGGCGCCCACGTGGTGGCCGGCTGATCAGGGTGGCTGGCTGATCAGGACCCGAGCAGCTTGGCCTTCTGGGCGGCGAACTCCTCGGCACTGATGACGCCCCGATGGCGCAGATCGTCGAGCTTGGCCAGCTCGTCGGCGACCGACACCGCAGCAGCGGAGCCGCCACCGCCACCGCTCTGTCCGATGCGATCGAACTTGCGGTTCTCGTTGGCCTCGATCTGCTTGTAGATCTCGTTCTGCACCGCGGAGGGCTTGCGCACATCGGAGAACGACTGACGCCCGCTCTCGCCCGCGGACTCGATGACGAGGTCGCCGGCGCGCAGCATGCGTTCGAAGACCGTCTGCGAGAACAAGACGTTGTTGACCCGATCGAGTGGGATCTCGATGCCGCGCTTGGTGAGGACGCCGTCGCGGTAGATCAGCCGGTCGGTGGTGACCACGAAGTTGGTGCTGCGCCAGCCGAGGTAGCCGATGCCCCACCACCCGAGTGCACCGAGGATCAGCAGGCCGGCGAGGATCTGCACGACGCCGCCGAGGTCGTTGGCCAGCACGACGATGCCGAGGACGATGGCGACCACGAGCGCGACCGACTCCTTCACCATCCGCCACCAATGGGGGTTGAGGTCGAGGACGACGTCTTCGCCGTCGTTGAGGAGCTTGCGCGGAAAGGCCACGGCCGAATGCTAGGCCCAGCCGAGCTCATCGAGCCGGTCGTCGTCGATGCCGTAGTGGTGCGCCAGCTCGTGGATCACCGTGATGCGCACCTGCTCCTCGACCTCGTCCTCGGTCTCGCAGATCGCGCAGATCGGCAGGCGGTAGAGGGTGACCTGGTCGGGCATGGGCGCCTGCCCCCATCCGCCGTACTCCTCGCGCTCGGTCAGCGGGATGCCCTCGTACCTGCCCAGCAACGACCCCGTCGACCGGCCCGTCCGGACGCGGATCATCACGTTGTCGAGGCCGGCGGCCAGCGGTTCGGGCAGCTCGTCCAGCGCGAGGGCCACGAGTGCTTCGAACCGGGCGGCGTCGATCTCGATCATCGGGGCGACGCTACGTCAGGGGTGGCGACTCGACGCCGACGCGAGCACGGATCGCGTCCCGTGCGCCGGGGGTCGCCACGAGGACCACGGCGAGGAGCAACGCGGGCAGGACCGAGCGGGGGCCGTTGCGGCTGAGACCGACGGGCGTGATCGACAGCAACGAGATGAGGCCCAGGTTGAGGAGCAACGCGGGAGCCAGCGGGTGCGACAGGCCGGCCCGACGCAGCCCGAGCACGCTCAGCACGACCAGCGCGACGAACGCCATCAGCGCGTAGGCGTTGTCGCCCTGACTCCACGTGAGGCGGATGGCGTCGACGATGCCGGCGAACGGGAACCCGAACTCGATGACGTCCTGCCCCGAGTCGGCGACTCGGAGCCGGATGGACAGCGCCCACAGCCCGTAGACGACGGTCGGCACCACCGCGACGGCGAACGCCTGCCGATCTCGCCGCCAGAGCGCCAGACCGAGGAAGGTGAGCAGGACCGGCTCCTTCGTGAGCACGGCGGCAACTGCCACCAGCGTCGCCGTCGCCCACTTGTCTCGGACGAGGAGGACCGTCGCCGCCAGCATCAACGCCGACGCGACCAGATCGCCGCACGTGATGCGCACCGCCATGAGGGAGCCTGGAAGGAGCGGCGCGAGCACGCCGAGCCAAGTCGGACCCCCCATGGTCGCGGACAGTGCTCCCATCGAGAGCGCGGCGAGGAGCATCGCGGCGACGTTGACCAGGAAGAGGCTCCGCACCAAGCCGTCGCCGCCCCCGGACGGGTGCAGGATCCAGCCCATGAAGGGGTAGATCGGCCGATTCAGACGGTACCGCGGCCGGTCGAGGCTCTCGGCGACCAGGTCCAGGTCCCAGAAGTCGCGCGCGAAGGCGTAGAACATCGGCCCATCGCTCTCGCCGTAGGTGAATTGTGGTTGATCTGGGAAGTCCACGGCGATGAGCTCGGAGGCCGGCCCGGTCGGTCCGGTGTGCACCAGACCTCCCGCCGTCGCTGATGACGACCGCAGGTCGGTCAGGACGACTGCGGTCCCGAGCACCGTGCCGATGACCGCCCAGACCAGGATCGAACGCCAGGGCAACGGCCGGATCGGCCGCCTGGTGGGGGAAGCCGCTGCTCCTCGTACGCGGGTCCACCACGGGGGCGCCGACTCGATCATCGACCCGACGGTACGACAAGTACCTGCTGCGGTGGCACCTGCGCTCTAGCCTCCCGGGTGATGGACCCCGATGCCGTGCTGGCCGGCCTGGACGACGATCAGCGTCGCGCCGCGGTGTCTCCCGCGCAGCCGCTGGCCGTGATCGCACCGGCTGGATCGGGCAAGACCCGGGTGCTCACCGCACGCCTCGCCCACCGCGTCGCCACCGGCGACGCCGAGCCCAGCCACATCCTGTGCGTCACCTTCACCCGCAAGGCGGCCGGCGAGCTCCGGGACCGGCTCCGCAGCCTCGGCCTGCGCGACCACATCGAGGCCGGGACGTTCCATGCCGTCGCCTGGCGCCAGCTGCGCGACCGGTGGGAGGCGCAGGGCCGCACCGCACCCCAGCTGCTCGACCGAGTCCGTCCGTTCCTGCGGGAGCAGGTCGCGCCCAAGGCCACACCGGCCGAGATCGCCGACCTCGCCACCGAGATCGCCTGGGCGCGTGCCCGCATCGTCAGCCCCGACCGCTACGAGGAGGCGGCGCGATCGGCGCGTCGCCGCACCCGCCGGTCAGCGGCGTGGATCGCCGAGAGCTACGCCACCTACGAGTCGGTCAAGGCCACCAAGCACGTCGTGGACTTCGACGACATGCTCGCCGCGTGCACCCGAGCCGTCGAGGGCGACCCCGCGTTCGCCGCCGCCCAGCGGTGGCGCTTCCGCCACCTGTTCGTCGACGAGTTCCAGGACGTCAACCCACTGCAGTTCCGGCTGCTCGAGGCGTGGCGCGGCGACCGTTGGGACGTCTTCGTGGTCGGCGATCCGCACCAGTCGATCTACGGCTGGAACGGCGCCGAACCACGCCTGCTCGACGAACTCGGTCGGCGGTGGCCGGCCCTCGAGACCATCCACCTCGACCGCACCCACCGGTCGACACCGCAGATCACCGCCGCCGCCGCCTCGGTCATCCGCGCAGCCGGGCTCCCCGACCGCCATCCCGTCTCGACCGGCTCGCCCGGCCCCGCCGCCCGCGTGCTGGCCCACGACGACGAGGTCGCCGAGGTCACCGCCGTCGCCACCGCCATCCGCCGGCGCCGGGGACCAGACGCGCCGTGGCGGGCCTTCGCCGTCCTCGCTCGTACCCACGACCAGATCATCAACATCGAGCAGGGGCTCAGCGCCATGGGGGTCCCCACGCACCTCCGCCGACAGGCGGCCCTGCTCGGCGATCCCGCCGTGCGGCGGATCCTCACCCGCCTGACCCACGACGTCCGGCCGCTGATCACCGCCATCGACGACGCCGTCGGCGACGACGAGCGCACCGACCCGGCGGCCGCCCACCTGGTCACCGTCATCGACGAGCGCATCGAAGCCGACCCGACCATGACGGGTCGCGAGTTCACCGGCTGGGCCCACGCCAACCTCACCGACGACGACCACCCCGCCGACGCCGTCGTGCTGTCGACCATCCACGCGGCCAAGGGGCTCGAGTGGCCCGTCGTACACATCGTCGGCTGCGAGGACGGCTCGATCCCCATCGGTTCGGCCCGCCGGCGAGCCGAACAGGACGAAGAGGCCCGGCTGCTCTACGTCGCCATCACCCGCGCCGAGCGCGAGGTGCAGATCCACTGGGCCCGATCACGGTCCATCCGCGGCGTGCGGCGCGAGCGCACCCGGAGCCCGTTCCTCGACGGGTTCGAGGCCGCCACCATCGACGTCACCGAACCGTCGGTGTCGGGCCGATCACACCTCGACGACCTGCGGGCCATCGTCCACGGCCCCGATGCCGTCGATCCGCTGCTCAGCGCGCTGCTCGCGTGGCGGGCCGGTCGAGCGCGTGCCGCCCGCACCGCCCCCGAGGTGCTGCTCGACGACGACGCGCTGCGGGCCATCGCCGCTCGTCGTCCCGCCACCGCCGACGACCTCGCAGCCGTGTCGGGCATGGGGCCGTCACGAGCGACCAGGTTCGGCGACGAGCTGCTGCGCATCGTGCGCCGCGCCGGAGGTGCCGCGTGAAGTTCGCAGTCCGCCAGGACTTCACCTTCCCATCCGACGTCGTCGCCGAAGTCTTCACCGACCCGGCGCTGTACCCGTGGTTCGCCAAGCTGCCCAAGGTCACGGTCCCCGAGGTGCTGGCACGCGATGTCGAAGGCGATCGGGTCCGTCTCCGGATCCGCTACCGCTTCGGCGGCAACCTGAGCTCGGCGGCCCGGGCGGTCATCGACCCGGCCAAGCTGACGTGGGTCGACGAGTCGGTCCACGACCTCGGCGACCACACGGTGAGCTTCGTCCTGCACCCCGACCACTACGGCGATCGGTTCCACTGCCGCGGTCGCTACGAGTTCGTCGACACGCCCACCGGGTGCACCCGCCGTGCCGACATCGACCTCAAGGTGTCGTTCCTCATCGTCGGCCGCGCGGTCGAGGGCGCCATCGCCAGCGGGCTCCGCGAGCACCTCGACGACGAGGTCGGCATCGTCGAGGCCTACCTGCGCGCCCGCGCGGGCTGACCGGAAGCGGCCGGTAGCGTCGGGCCGTGCGCCTCGCCACCTGGAACGTCAACTCGCTGAAGGCCCGCCTCGAGCGGGTCGAGGAGTGGTTGGCCGAGGTCGAGCCCGACGTGCTCTGCATCCAGGAGACCAAGCTCGCCGACGATGCCTATCCCGCCCTCACGCTGGCCTCGTTGGGCTACGAGGGCGCGCACCACGGCCAGGGGCGATGGAACGGCGTCGCCATCCTTTCCAGGATCGGGCTCGACGACGTCGTGGCCGGCTTCGCCGACGGTGGCGCGCCCGATCCCGAGGCCCGGCTGCTCACGGCGCGCTGCGGATCCACCGTCGTCGTCACCGCCTATGCACCCAACGGTCGCGAGGTCGGTCACGAGCAGTTCCACTACAAGCTGGCCTGGTTCGACCGCCTCCTCGGCCACCTCGACGCCATCACGTCGCCTTCGGACGACGTCATCGTGTGCGGCGACCTGAACATCGCCCCCGAGGACCGCGACGTGTGGGACCTGGCGGCCGTCAACGGAGCCACCCACGTCACCCCCGACGAGCGGGCCCGGTTCGCCGCGCTCCTCGACTGGGGCATGGTCGACGTGTTCCGCCAGGCCCACCCCGACACCGACCAGCTCTACACGTGGTGGGACTACCGGGCCGGGAACTTCCACAAGCACAAGGGCATGCGCATCGACCACGTCCTCGCGACCCACTCCCTGGCCGATCGGCTGTCGTGGTCGATCGTCGACCGCAACGCCCGCAAGGGCACGAGCCCCTCCGATCACGCCCCGCTCCTCGCCGAGTTCACCTGACGCGGCTGCTAGCAATGGCTCGTGGACGACGACCCCGCAGCTGAACCCGACCGACCTCCGTTCGCCGACCGGCTCCAGGCCTTCGCCACGGGCGAGCTCCCGCCGCGAACCCGCGAGTCACATCGGGTCGCCGCCGCCACCCGGCGGATCATCCACGGGTTGGTGGGCTCCGAGGCCACCGAGGACGAGCTTCGAGACGCCGCCGATCGGCTCGAGGCGGTCGCGGCGGGCTTCGACGACCGGCCGCAGCGGTCGATGCACGACGGCTTCGCCGAGTCGGCCAACGCCGGCGAGCCGATGGCCTTCTTCGACCTGAGCCCCGTGCTCGGCCGATCGAACCCCCTCGCGCCTCCCCTGGCGCTCCGCATCGTCGACGACCGCACCATGGAGGGCACCGGTCGCTACGGCGCGGCCTACGAAGGCCCGCCGGGGTGCGTCCACGGCGGCTACATCGCCGCCGCGTTCGACGACGTGCTCGGCTCGGCGCAGTCGTTCTCGGGTCAGCCGGGCATGACCGGCCGACTCACCATCTCGTACCGGTCACCCACGCCCCTGCATCAGGAGCTGCGGTTCACCGGCCGATTCGACAAGGTCGAGGGGCGCAAGATCTTCACCAGCGGCACCTTGCACGTCGGCGACCGGCTGTGCGCCGAAGCCGAGGCGTTGTTCATCACCGTCGACTTCGCCCGCCTCGCCGAACTCGAACGGGCGCGCCAACAGGGCACGCCCGGCCCCTGAGTCTCGGACCCCGCCGGCCCGTGCCGGCGGGGATCCACGAGATCAGCGCTTGCGCGGTGCCCGCTTGGTGGTGGCCTTCTTCGCCGGCGCCTTGCGAGCGGTGCTCTTCTTGGCCGCGGTCTTCTTGGCCGGCGCCTTGCGCGCCGCCGTCTTCTTGGCCGGCGCCTTGCGAGCCGTGCTCTTCTTCGCCGTGGTCTTCTTCGCCGCGGTCTTCTTGGCCGGCGCCT
>JBFJNI010000016.1:0-52182 GCA_041618235.1 Acidimicrobiales bacterium | reverse complement strand
CCATCACCGAGCTCGAGGACCTCGCTCCCGGCGGACGGCTCCCACCCACCGACGCCGTGATCCTCCGGGGCGACGGGTTGCGCATCGTGGTCCGTCCGTCGGGCACCGAGCCCAAGCTCAAGGCCTACGTCGAGGTCGTCGAGCCCGTCGAGGGCGATGTTGCTGCGGCTCGGGCTCGGGCCGCCGACGTCGCCACGACCGTGCTCGCCGACCTGGGGGCACTGCTGTCCTGACGGTCGGCGTCAGGCGGTGCCGAAGAGCCGGTCGCCGGCGTCGCCCAGGCCCGGCACGATGTAGGCCTGCTCGTCGAGGTGGTCGTCGATGGAGGCCACCACGAGCTGGGTCACCAGACCGCTGGCGCCCAGGTGGGCGACGCCCTCGGGTGCAGCGAGGATGCAGGCGGCGGTCATCGGGCCGGCGTTGCGCTCGGCCAGCAGCTCGCAGGTGAAGACCAGCGACCCGCCCGTCGCGAGCATCGGGTCGAGGACCAGCACGGGACGGCCGTCGAGGTCGTCGGGCACCGAGTTCATGTACGGCTCGGGCTGGAAGGTCTCCTCGTTGCGGCTGACGCCGATGAAGCCGGTGTCCGAGCCGGGCAGCAGGCGCAGCACCGGCCCGAGCATGCCGAGGCCGGCACGGAGCACGGGCACGACGAGCGGCGGACGGGCGATGCGCACGCCGTCGGTCTCGGTGAGCGGCGTACGCACGCGGATGGTCTCGGTCTCGAGGTTCCGCATCGCTTCGTAGAGCACCATGCCGGCCAGCTCGTCGCTGGCGTGACGGAACTCGGCCCGGTCGGTCGTCTCGTCTCGCAGACGGGTCAGCAGCTGCGCCGCGAGCGGATGATCGACGACGTGGGTGTCCATGCGGGCATGATGGCATCGTGAACCGCTCCGCCGTCGCCTCGATGATCGACCACACCCTGCTGGCGCCGGAGGCGACTCCCGAACGGGTGCGTGCCCTCTGCGACGAGGCGGTGGACCTGTCGGTGTTCGCCGTGTGCGTGTCGCCTCGCTGGGTGCGGGCGGCCGCCGATGCGCTCGACGGGCGAGCCATCGCGCTGGCGTCGGTCGTGGGTTTCCCTTCGGGCGCGCACTCCAGCGTGATCAAGGCGCTGGAGACTCGGGCCGCGGTCACCGACGGTGCCACCGAGATCGACATGGTCGTCTCGCTCGGTGCCGTGGTCGACCGCGACGCCGACTCGGTCAGCCACGACATCGCCACCGTGCGGGCGGTGGCGCCGGCACCCGTCGTGCTGAAGGTCATCATCGAGAGCGCGCTCTTCGACCTCGAGACCGTCGACTGGGTCTGCCGTCTCGCGGTGGAAGCCGGGGCCGACTTCGTCAAGACGTCGACCGGCTTCCACCCGAGCGGCGGCGCCAGCATCGAGGCGGTACGTGCGATGCGTGCTGCCGTCGGTCCCGAGATCGGCGTGAAGGCGTCCGGCGGCATCCGCGATGCCGAGAACGCGGCGGCGATGATCGAGGCCGGTGCCACCCGCATCGGAGCGTCGGCGAGTGCCGCGATCCTCGACGGCTTCCCCGCCTGACCTCAGGCGATCACGACGCCTCGACGGAACGCGCCTTCATGGCGGCGTAGCCGGGCTTGATGATCTCGTTGATGAGCCGTAGGCGCTTGTCGAAGGGCCAGAACGAGCTCTTCATCGCATTGACCGTGAACCACTCGAGATCGGACCATCCGTAGCCGAAGGTCTCGCACAGGCCGTGCAGCTCACGAGACAGGGTGATGTCGCTCATCAGGCGGTTGTCGGTGTTGACCGTGACCCGGAACCGCAGGCGAGTGAGCAGGCCGATGGGGTGGTCGGCGATGTCGTCGACGACACCTGTGTGCACGTTCGACGTCGGACACATCTCGAGCGGGACGCGACGATCTCGGATGAATGCGGCCAGCTCGCCGAGGCGGATGGTGCCGTCGTCGGCGATCTCGATGTCGTCGACGATGCGCACCCCGTGGCCCAGACGCTCGGCCCCGCAGATCTGGATCGCCTCCCAGATCGAGGGGAGGCCGAACGCCTCGCCCGCGTGGATGGTGATGTGGTGGCTGGCGGCGGCGATGGTGCGGAACGCGTCGAGGTGCCGGGTGGGTGGGTGGCCGGCCTCGCTGCCGGCGATGTCGAAGCCGACGACGCCCTGATCACGGTGACGCAACGTGAGCTGGGCGATCTCGGACGAGTTGGCCGCGGTGCGCATGGCCGTGAGGAGCACGCCGATGGTGATGGGCCGAGACGCGCTGCCCTCGGCGAAGCCGGAGAGCACGGCGTCGACGACATCGTCGAGCTCGAGCCCGCCCTCGAGGTGGAGCTCGGGGGCGAAGCGGACCTCGGCATAGACCACGCCGTCGGCGGCGAGGTCCTCGGCGCACTCGACGGCGACCCGGTGCAGCGCATCGGCGGTCTGCATGATGCCGACCGTGTGCTCGAACGGCTCGAGGTAGCGCGGGAGGCTGCGGCGGGCGGCGCCCTCGACGAACCAGGCGGCGAGCTCCTTGGGGTCGGTGGTGGGGAGGCGGTCGTAGCCCTGGATCTCGGCGAGCTCGATGACGGTGGTGGGCCGCAGTCCGCCGTCGAGATGGTCGTGGAGCAGGACCTTGGGTGCGGACCGGATCTGATCGAGTGTGGGCGAGGTCGGCATGGCCTGACGCTACCCCTGCCGTCAGGTGACCCGGTCGAGGACCAAGGGCCGCACCGGGGCCGGCTCGTCGCCGATCTCGATGGCGCCCTCGAGGGCGTCGAGCGCGCCGCTGAACCGGCCGGGATCGTCGGCGTGCAGCACCAGGATCGTGTCGCCCTCGTCGACGCGTTCGCCGATGTCGACGTCGAAGGTGGCCCCAGCGCCGAAGCTGATGGGGTCTTCCTTGCGGGCCCGGCCGGCACCCAGTCGCCACACTGCGATGCCGGCGGCACGGCAGTCGAGGCGGCGGAGATAGCCCGAGCGGTGGGCCGTCACCGGCTTGGCGTGATGCGCCACCGGGAGCGGCAACGACAGGTCGCCTCCCTGGGCGGCGACGAGCTGTTCGAAGACCTCCATCGCCCGACCGTCGTCGAGCACGGGTTCGGGGTCGACGTCGATGTCCACCATGGCCAGCATCTCGCGGGCGAGGGCGAGGGTGAGCTCGCGCACGTCGTTGGGACCGCCGCCGCGCAGCACCTCGAGCGATTCGGTCACCTCGAGCGCGTTGCCCGCCGTCCGGCCGAGGGGATGATCCATCTCGCTGAGCAGGGCGATGGTGTGCACGCCGTTGTGGTTGCCGATGCGCACCATCGTCTCGGCCAGCTCGCGTGTGCGCGCGTCGTCGCCGAGGAACGAACCCGAGCCCATCTTCACGTCGAGCACGAGGCTGGACGTCCCCTCGGCGATCTTCTTCGACATGATCGACGACGCGATGAGCGGGATCGACTCGACGGTGCCGGTGACGTCGCGCAGCGAGTAGAGCTTGCCGTCGGCCGGAGCGATGTCGCCGCTGGCGCCCGCGATCACGCAGCCGACACGGGCGAGGATGCTGCGATAGCGGTCGGCGGGCAGCGTGGACTGGAACCCGCTGATGGCCTCGAGCTTGTCGAGCGTGCCGCCGGTGTGGCCGAGGCCGCGGCCGGCGAGCTGGGGAACGGCGGCCCCGCACGCAGCGACCAACGGGACGAGGACGAGCGAGATCTTGTCGCCGACGCCACCGGTGGAGTGCTTGTCGACGGTGGGGCGGTCGAGGAACGAGAGGTCGGCGCGCTCGCCGGTGTCGATCATCGCCGCGGTCCACATGCCCAGCTCCGCCGGCTCCATGCCGCGGAAGACGATGGCCATCAGCAGCGCCGAGGCCTGCTCGTCGGCGATGGATCCGGCGGTGTAGCCGTCGACGAAGAAGCGGATCTGCTCGTCGGACAGGGTGCCGCCGTCGCGCTTGGTGCGGATGACGTCGAGGATGTCGGTGCTCATCAGGTGGCCGTCCGGAGGTCGTCGGGGCCGAAGGCATCGGGGAGCCATTCGGCCATGGGTCGTTCGTTGACCAGCAGCTGTGGACCGCCCATCTCGTCGAGCAGCTGGCGACACCGGCCACAGGGCGAGAGATCGTTGCCGGACGGGTCGGTGACGGCGACGGCGGCGAGGTCGTGGCGACCGCCCCCGCCGGCAACCAGGACGCCGACCAGCGCGGTCTCGGCGCAGATGCCGGCGACGTAGCTGGCGTTCTCGACGTTGGTGGCGCTGATCATGGAGCCGTCGGTGAGGATGGCGGCCGCGCCGACCGGGAAGCCCGAGTAGGGCGAGTAGCTGCGCGTGGCGACGCGGGCGGCCGCGTCACGGAGTGCGGCCCAGTCGACCGTGGTCATCGCGAGCGCTCGAACGGCTTGCCGACGGCCGCCGGCGGGATGGCACGGCCGATCAGGCCGGCGACGACGACGATGGTGACGACGAACGGGAGCGACTGCCAGAACTCGGAGGGGATCTCGAAGTCGCCCACCTCGACACCGAGGATCTGCAGACGAGAGCCGAGCGCACGGGTGAAGCCGAACAGCATGGCGCCACCGAAGGCCGTCCACGGTCGCCACTTGCCGAAGATCAGCGCGGCGAGGGCGATGAAGCCGGCGCCGTTGGTCATGTTGTCCTGGAAGCCGCCCTGGCTCTCCATCGAGAACCAGGCGCCGCCGACGCCGGCGATGAGGCCGCCGATGATGACGGCCCGGTACCGCGTGGCGATGACGTTGATGCCGAGCGTCTCGGCGGCCTCGGGGTTCTCGCCCACGGCGCGGATGCGGAGCCCGAACGCGGTGTGGAACAGGATCCACCACGACGCGGTGACGAGCACGAACATGAGGAAGAAGATCGGCCGGGCCGAGAAGAGCTGCGGTCCGATGATGGGGATCTGGCTCAGCAGGGGCAGTCCGAAGTTGGTGGTCGGGATGCCGCTGGTGACCCCCGACGGCACGATGACCTCGGACCGCAGGAACCCGGTGACGCCGAGCGCCAGGAGGTTGATGACGACGCCGGAGATGATCTGGTCGACGCGGAACGTGACCGACATCAGCGCGTGCAGGGCGGCGATGAGGCCACCCGTGAGAACGGCGACGCCGATCGAGACCCAGAGCCAAGGGACCGAGTTGGCGTCGCCCGCCAGCGCGTAGACCATGAAGCCGATGCCGGCGCTGCCCAGCATCATGCCCTCGATGCCGATGTTGACGACGCCGGATCGTTCGCACCACAGGCCGGCCATGGAACCGAGGGCGATGGGCGTGCCGAGCCGGAGCGACTCGACGATGAGCTGGACCACGTTGGTGCTCGACGAGGTCGACAACGACAGGGCGACGATCATCACGAGCGGCAGGAACAGGACGGCGCTGGTGATCAGCGCGAGATGGGCCTCTCGGGGTCGGCGCCGGTCGAGGAAGCTGAGCGCGGCGGCGAGCACGAACAGCGTGCCGATGGTGGTGATGGCCACGCCGGGCGAGAACGTGAAGGAGAGCGGGTCGGGTGGTGGCTCGAAGGCGAACGTGCGCGACTCGTCGATGACGTTGGGTGCGACCAGGCCGATGAGCACGAGGCCGAGGACGCCGAGCAGGACGCCGATGGTGCGCGTGTGACCGAGTCGCATCAGGACGACCCCCATCCGGAGGCGAGGGTGGACGTCTCGAACGCGCCTGCGGCCTCCCGTCGGAGACGGAACACGGTCCGCACGATCACGTCGGCGGCGACGAAGAGCAGGACGAGTGCCTGGATGATGCGCACGGCGTCGATCGACAGGCCGACGTCCTGCTGCATCAGTCCGGCGCCGCTGAGCATCGAGCCCCACAGGATCGACGCGGGGATGATGGCGTACGGGTTGGCGCGTGCGAGCAGGGCGATGGCGATGGAGTCGAAGCCGATGCCGATGAAGACGCCGGGGGACAGGAAGCCGCTGGTGCCGCTGATCTCGCCGGCGCCGGCGAGCCCGGCGAAGGCGCCGGAGATGGCCATGGCGAGCAGCATCGTGCGGCCCACGTTCATCCCGGCGTATCGGGCGGCGTCGGCGTTGGCGCCGATGGTGCGGATCTCGAAGCCGAACGTCGTGCGTTGCAGGACGAACCAGGCGAGCGCGGCCAGGGCGACCATGATGAAGAAGCCGAGGTGCAGCGGCGGCTCGGACGACACGAGGTCGGGGAGGCGGGCGCTGGACTCGATGGTGGCGGTCCGGGGAACGGTGCTGCCGGTGTCGCGCAGGATGATCGGGTCCTGGCTGCTCACCATCCAGCGCACGTACAGCAAGGCGATGCTGTTGAGCATGATGGTGGTGATGACCTCGTGCGCTCCGGTGCGGGCCTTCAAGGCGCCGGGGATGCCGCCGTAGACCAGGCCGGCGGCAGCACCGGCGACCAGGAGCACGGGGATCGCCACGACGCCGGGCATGCCGCGCGTGGAGCTCCACGTACCGACCCACGCCGCCGCGGTGGCCCCGACGAGCAGCTGACCCTCGGCGCCGATGTTGAACAGCCCGGCACGGAAGGCGAAGGCCACGGCGAGGGCGGCGCCGATGAAGGGCGTGGACCGGCCGAGGGACGCAGCGATGCGGTCGGTGCTGCCGAACATGCCGCGGGCGAGGGCCCAGTACGCCTCGAGCGGGTTCTTGCCGATGAGCAGGATGGCGACCGCGCCCACGACGAGCGCGAGCACGATGGCGAAGAACGGGACGAGGACCGGCTGGAGGTCGAGGCTCTTGCGGAGCTCGGCGGCGACCGGTCGACGGGGAGCGGTCATGTCCGTGCCTCCTCCTGCTTGCCGCTGGCCATCAGCAGCCCGACTTCCTCTCGCGACGTGTCGGCCCGGTCGAACTCGCCTGCCAGTTCGCCGCGGTACATGACCCCGATGCGGTCGGACAACGAAAGGATCTCGTCGAGCTCGGCCGACACGAGGAGCACGGCGACGCCGGCGTCGCGCATCTCGACGATGCGGGAGTGGATGAACTCGATCGAGCCGACGTCGAGACCCCGCGTCGGCTGGGCGACGACCAGGAGGCGGAGCTCGGGCCGCGACATCTCCCGCGCAACGATGACCTTCTGCTGGTTTCCGCCCGACAGCGTGCTGACCAGGACGTCGATGCCCGGGGTGCGGATGTCGAACTGCGAGACGAGCGTGGTGGCCCAGGCGCGGATCGGTTGGTCGCGCCGCAGCAGACGAGAGGAGAACGGGCGTTGGTGGTACTGGTTCAGGACGCTGTTCTCCGCCACCGAGAACGAGCCGACGACACCGTGCCGGTTGCGGTCCTCGGGGACGTGGCCGACCCCGAGATCGGCGATGTGGCGCGGCGTGCGGTGCGTGATGTCCTCGTCGCCGAGCGAGATCGTGCCCGCCGAGGGAGTGCGCATCCCGGTGACGGCCTCGACGAGCTCACGCTGCCCGTTGCCCTCGACACCGGCGATGCCGTAGATCTCGCCCCGCCGGACCTGCAGGTCGAGCGATCGGACGGTCTCCACGCCGCGGCTGTCGGTGATCGACACGTCTCGCAGCGTGAGCTCGGGAACGCCGGGCTTCGAGGGTGCCTTGTCGACCGCGAAGACGACGTCGCGACCGACCATGAGGTTGGCGAGGTCCTGCTCGGTCGAGGTCTTCGGATCGGCGTGACCCACCGTGCGCCCGCCGCGGAGGACCGAGATGCGGTCGGCGACCGCCAGTACCTCGCGGAGCTTGTGGGTGATGAAGACGATGGACTTGCCCTTGTCGACGAGCGTGCGGACGACCTCGAAGAAGTCGTCGACCTCGCCCGGGGTGAGCACGGCGGTGGGCTCGTCGAGGATGAGGATCTCGGCGTCGCGCTCGAGCGCCTTGATGAGCTCGATGCGCTGCTGGACCCCGACCGACAGCTCACCGACGACGGCGTCGGGATCGACGGCGAGGCCGTACCGGACGGCGATGTCGGCGATCCGCTCGCGGGTGACGTCGAGGTCGAGGCGACCGCGGTGGCTGGTCTCGTGGCCGAGGGCGACGTTCTCGGCCACCGTGAAGGTGGGGATGAGCTGGAAGTGCTGATGCACCATGCCGATGCCGCGCGCGATGGCATCGGAGGAGCTGTCGAAGGAGACGGGCTCGCCGCGGACGAGGATCTCGCCGCTGTCGGGCCGGTACAGCCCGTAGAGCACGTTCATCAGCGTGCTCTTGCCGGCGCCGTTCTCGCCCAGCAGGCAGTGGATCTCGCCGTGGTGCAACGTGAGATCGACGTCCTGGTTCGCGATGACACCAGGGAAGGTCTTGGTGATCTTCCGGGCTTCGAGCACCACGCGGGCGTCGGAGGCGCCGGTCGTGGACACGGTCACGGGCGGCATCTTCTCACAGTCGCGAACCGACCCCCGGCGCCGGAGCGCCGGGGGTCGGTGTCACGAATCGGACGATCTGGACTAGTTCGGCAGCCCCGTGACGGGGTCGACGCCGATCTCGAACGTTCCGGCGGCGAGTGCCTTCCGGGTCTTCTCGAGCTCGTCGAGCACCGATTGCGGGATGTCGGCATCGTGCGAAGGCGCGTAGGTGATGCCGGCGTTCTCCGCCGTCAGCACGAAGAGCCCGCCGGCGAAGTCGTCGGTCAGCTTGCGGACGATGTTGTCGAACACCGACAGGTCCACGCGCTTGATGGCCGAGGTGGCCAGCTTGTCGGCACCGGTGGCCTTGCCGCCGTCGAAGGTCGAGAAGTACTCGTCCTGGTCGACGCCGATGCCCCAGAGGCCGGCCTTGGTGGCTTCGACGACGCCAGCGGAACCCGTGGGCCCGCCCGCACCGAAGATGACGTCGGCGCCGTCGCCGATGAACTGCTGGGCGTCGGACGCACCCTTGGCCGGGTCGTTGAACGACTCGTTGTAGGTCGACAGGACCGAGACGTCGGGGTTCACCTGCTTGGCGCACGACTCGTACGCGTTGACATAGCGAACGACCGGGGGCACGTCTTCGCGGCCACCGACCACGCCGATGACACCGGTCTCGGTGAGCAGGCCGGCGGCGACGCCGGCGAGGCAGCCGCCCTCGTCCTCACGGAACTGGACGCCGACGTAGTTGTCGGGGAACTCCGGCTGGAACTGGTCGACACCGATGAAGCTCACGTCGGGGTTGGCCTCGGCCGCCGCCAGCGTGTCGGTCGCCAGCAGGAAGCCGACGGTGACGATCATGTCGGGACCGCCGTCGAGCGACGTGGCGATGTTCTTCGCGTAGTCGGCCTCGGAGGCGGTCTCGATGAAGCTGGTCTCGAAGCCGAAGCACTCGGCAGCGGCGATCATGCCCTCGTAGGCGAATTGGTTGAAGGTGCGGTCGTCGACCTTGCCGATGTCGGTGATCAGACGGACGACGAAGTCGTCGGGGGCGGTCACGCCGGCGGCCTTGGCCTCCTCGCAGCGATCGTCGAGGGTGACGGCCGCTTCGGCCTCATCGTCGCCGTCGCCGTCGCCGTCTCCGTCTCCCTCGGTGGTCGAGGTCGTGGACGTGTCACCTCCGGTCGACGTGTCGTCGTCATCGCCGCAGGCCGCCGCCACGAGGGCGAGGCCGAGCAGCAGTGCGAGCAAGCGGAACCAACGTCGGTTCTGCACAGGTACCTCCAACAGGGGATTGCACTGAGGCCGGGTCGACAGGGACGAAGGCTCGGCCAGGGACGGGGGCACGGTAGTTGTTCCGGGGTCGGGCGCGACGTCCGGAGCGCAATGTCCGGAATGCCTGATGCCGATGTGGCGCACCGCCGGGCGACACCTACACTCCACCGTGCGCCGCGAGGCGCGGGGAGCTCGGGGTACCGGGCTGAGAGGGTGACCGAGACCGTCACCGACCCTGGAACCTGATCTGGGTAATGCCAGCGGAGGGAAGTACGTGGACACCGACCGTCCACCCGACATCGTCGTCGTCGCCGGAGGCGCACCGATCGCGCCCGCGTTGGTCGCGTCCGTGCCCGGCTCGGCGCGGGTGGTCGCGGCCGATTCCGGGGTGGCGCAGTGCCACGCGCTGGGATGGACGGTGGACGTCGCCGTCGGCGACTTCGACTCGCTGGACCCGGTGCTGGTCGACCGGCTCGACCACCTCGCGTCCGATGTCCGTCGCTACGCCGTCGACAAGGACGCCACCGACCTCGAGCTGGCGCTCGAGGTCGCAGTCGAGTCTGCACCCGCTCGCGTGCTCGTGGCCGGCCTCGAAGGCGGCCGTCCCGACCATGCGCTCGCCAACCTGCTGGTGGCCGCGGCCGACCGGTTCGCCGCCGTCGAGATCGAGCTCGTGCTCGAGCACGGTCGCGCCTGGGTCGTCCGGGAACGACTCACCGGGATCTGGCCGGCCTCGGCCGTGCTGTCGGTGGTCCCGGTCCACGGCGACGCCACCGTCTCGATCGCCGGGGTCCACTGGCCGCTCGATCGCACCCTCCTCGCCGCAGGATCGACCCGCGGCGTGAGCAACGAGGCCGCCGGCGGCCCCGTCGAGCTCACCGTCCACGCCGGCACCGTGCTCTGCATCACCCCCCGAACCGTCGAGGAACGATCATGAAGAAACCGCTCCGTCTGCTCGCCGCCCTGCTGGGCCTCGCCGTGATCGCCACCGCATGCGCTGGCGACGACGACGGGGGACCGGCCGCATCCGGCGGTGACTCCACCGGCCCGGCCGAGACGGTGACCATCACCCTCGTCACCCACGACAGCTTCGACCTGTCCGAGGAGGTCCTCGCCGCGTTCACCGCCGAGACCGGCATCGAGGTGGAGCTGCTGCCCTCGGGCGACGCCGGCTCGATGGTCAACCAGGCCATCCTCACGAAGGGCAACCCCCAGGGCGACGTGCTCTTCGGGGTGGACAACACCTTCCTGTCGCGTGCGCTCGACGAGGACCTCTTCCTCGCCTACGAGTCGCCGGCCCTCGACGGTGTCGACCCCTCGCTGGTACTCGACGATCAGCACCGCGTCACGCCCATCGACACCGGCGACGTGTGCCTGAACTACGACAAGGCCGCGCTCGACGCGCTCGACGTCGACGCCCCGGCCTCGCTCGAGGACCTGATCGATCCCGCGTACGCCGGCCTCGTGGTGGTCGAGAACCCCGCCACCTCGTCTCCCGGCCTGGCGTTCCTGCTCGCCACCATCGACGCGTTCGGCGAGGAGGGGTGGACCGACTACTGGTCGCGCCTGACCGACAACGGCGTCGAGGTCGCAGCCGGTTGGGAGGAGGCCTACTACGGCAACTTCACCCGTTCGGGCGGCGATCAGCCGATCGTGGTCAGCTACGCCTCGAGCCCGCCGGCCGAGGTGATCTTCTCGGAGACGCCGCTGGACGAGGCACCCACCGGGGTCGTCGAGGACTCGTGCTACCGCCAGATCGAGTTCGCCGGGATCCTCTCGGGCACCGAGCACGAAGCCGAGGCGCAACAGCTGATCGACTTCATGTTGTCCGACACCTTCCAGGCGGACATCCCGCTGACGATGTTCGTCTACCCGGTGACCGACGTGGCCCTGCCACCCGAGTTCGTGGAATACGGCGTCCAGCCGGCCGACCCGTACCTCCTCGACGCCGACGTCGTCGCCCAGCACCGTGACGAGTGGATCGCGGAGTGGACCGACCTCGTCCTGCGCTGAGCCGCGCCATCACCGCCGCTGTGCTGGCCGTGCCGGCGGCGTTCCTCGCGGTCTTCTTCGCGGTCCCGGCCGCCACGCTGGTCCTCACCGGTCTCCGTGACGGCGGTCGGTGGGACCTCGGGGCGGTGGGCGACGTGTTGGCGTCTCCGGGGACTCGCCGGGTCGCGTGGTTCACGCTGTGGCAGGCCGCGGTGTCCACCCTCGTCACCGTCGTGGTCGCGCTGCCGTCGGCGTGGCTGCTCGGCCGCATCCGCTTCGCCGGCCGCTCGTTGTTCAGTGCGCTGCTCGTGGTGCCGTTCGTCCTGCCGACGGTCGTGGTCGGCACTGCGTTCCTCGCCGTGCTGGGCCGTGACGGTCCCCTGGCCGATGTCGGCGGCCTGTTCGGGGTCGAGGTCGACCTGCGGCGCACGGCCACCGCCGTCATCGTCGCCCACGTCTTCTTCAACTACGCCGTCATCGCCCGCACGGTCGGGGCGGCGTGGCAGGCGGTCGATCCGTCGGTCGAGGAGGCGGCGCGCACGCTCGGTGCCTCGCGATGGGCGGCCTTGCGCACCGTCACGCTCCCGCTGCTCCGGCCGGCGGTCGCCGGTGCGTCGGCCATCGTCTTCCTGTTCACCTTCACGTCGTTCGGCGTGGTCAAGATCCTGGGCGGCCCACGCATCGCCACCATCGAGGTCGAGATCCACCGGCTCACGACCCAGCTCCTCGACCTCCAGACAGCGGCGGTGCTCTCGCTGCTGCAGCTCGCTGCGGTCCTGGGCGCGCTGGCGCTGTACCGGCGGGCGGGCGTCCGGCGGGGGAGCGGGGCGCTCCGCAGCGGTCAGTCGACGTTGCATCGTCCCGCCGGACGGGAGCGGATCGTCGTCGTCGCCACCGTCGTGTCCGCCGCACTCCTGCTCGGCACGCCCATCCTCACGTTGGTCTGGCGCTCGTTCGCCACCGCCGACGGGCCGGGCCTCGCGTTCTACCGGGCGCTGTCCACCGTCGGCCGGGGGAGCGTGGCGTTCGTCCCGCCCACCGAGGCGATACGCAACTCCCTCGTGTTCGGGTCCGCCGCAGCGGCGATGGCGCTCCTGGTGGGTGGGTCCGCAGCCGTGGGCCTCCACCGCCTCGGCGGGCGGGTGCGCGGGTTCGTCGACTCGTCGGTGATGCTGCCGCTGGGGGTCAGCGCGGTCACCGTGGGATTCGGCTTCCTCATCGCACTCGACGAACCGCCGCTCGACCTGCGGACCTCGCCCATCCTCATCCCGGCCGCACAGGCGGTCATCGCCATCCCGTTCGTGGTCCGCACACTGCTCCCGGCGCTCGACTCCGTGCCCGGTCGCCTGCGCGAAGCGGCCGCGTCGTTGGGTGCCTCTCCGCTGCGAGTCTGGTGGGAGGTCGATGCCCATCTGCTTCGTCGTCCTGCGCTCGTGGCCTTCGGGTTCGCGCACGCCATCTCGCTGGGCGAGTTCGGCGCCACCGTGTTCATCGCCCGCGCTGACGCCCCCACGGTGCCGGTGGCCATCTTCCGCGCCCTCGGCCAGCCCGGTGCGCTCAACGTCGGCCAGGCCATGGCGCTGTCGACCGTCCTCCTGACGCTCACGACGGCCGTGATGCTCGTGGTCGACCGGATCGGCGACCGCCGCGTGGGAGGGTTCTGACGTGGCGTCGGTCGAGGTGCGAGCGGTCTCGAAGCGCTTCGACGGCGCGCCGGTCCTGCGCGGCGTCGACCTGGACGTGGCCGACGGCTCGACGCTCTCGCTGCTCGGGCCGTCGGGCAGCGGGAAGTCGACCTTGTTGCGCATCATCGCCGGGCTCGAGACGGCCGACGACGGGAGGGTGTTGCTCGACGGCGCCGACGTGTCCGGCGTGCCGGTGCACCGCCGCGACGTCGGCGTGGTCTTCCAGGACCAGGCGCTGTTCCCGCATCTCGACGTGGCCGGCAACGTCGGCTTCGGCCTGCGCATGGCCGGCGTCGAGCGGGGGGCGCGACGCGCCGCGGTCGGCGAGGCGCTCGATCTGGTCGGACTCCCGGGCTTCGAGGGCCGCGACCCGGCGACGCTGTCCGGCGGTGAGGCACAGCGGGTGGCGCTGGCCCGCGCGCTGGCGCCCCGTCCCGGAGTGCTGCTGCTCGACGAGCCCTTCGCCGCACTCGACCAGCTCCTCCGCGAGCGGCTGCTGCTCGAGCTGCGCTCGCTGTTCGACGACCTCGCCGTCACGGTCGTCGCCGTGACCCACGACCCCACCGAGGCCGGCACCCTCGGCGATCGCATCGCCGTGCTGGTCGAGGGCGGCATCGCGCAGGTGGGCGCGACCGGCGAGGTCCTGTCGCGCCCGACATCGGTCGAGGTGGCCGGGTTGGTCGGTCAACGCAACGTCGTGCCCGCGTCGGTGGACGACGGGATGCTCGTGTGCGCCTGGGGACGCTTCTCGGTGCCTGCAGGGGCGCCGCCCGTCGCCGTGCTCGTCCCGCCCGATGCGGTCTCGTCGAGTCCCGACGGCGCTGATCAGCACCGGCTGGTCGGCGTCGTGGGCGGCCTCGTCTTCCGCGGTGGCAGCGCGTTCGCCGTCGTCCACGGGGTCGATCATGCATGGCCTTCCCTCGAGGTCCGCGCCGCAGCCGACTGGCAGGTCGGGAGTCGCGTCGAGCTGACGATCGACGCCACTCGAGTCACGCCGCTCACGTCCTGAGCCGTCCACCCCAGATTGGGACGAATTGCCCTGTCCGGTGGAGGATGCGGCGGTGGCTGGCGGCACCGATGGCATGACACTCGAGATCATCGACCTCACGTCGTCGACGGTGGACGACAACTTCGAGCCTGCACCCCGGCACACGCGTGGGATCGGGAGGTGGACCGGTGTCGTCGTGACCTTCGTCGCGCTGGCGCTGCCGCCGGTGGCCGTCGCCGACGTCGAGGAATCTCAGCTCCGCGTGCCACATCCGCTGCACCTGTGGGCCGCGGACCATCATGTCGGCCGGCCGCCGGAGGGTGTGGTCGTCCCCGAGCCGACCTGCGGCGTCGTGGGTGATGTGGGACGGCGCGTGGAGGTCGACGCCGTGAGGCAGTGCCTCCGCGAGGCGATCGACGCTGGACGACCGGCGGTCGTCCACGAATCGTTCGAGCTCAGCTACCCCGATGCGGCCGACGTCTGGACCGCCCTCGACGAACGCGGCCGCTTCCGAAGGGTCGAGCGATGGGTGAGCGCTGCGCCTCCGCCCGATCTCCAGACCGGGTTCATCGCCGCGACCGATCTGCGGGTGCTGGTCACGGTCTGGACCGAACAGCGTTGCGAGTCCGGGGCGTACCTCGACGGCGATCCGGACTCCTCATCTCTGGATTGCGCCTACCCATCGGAGCCCCGGAGTTGGCGGTGGCGCCGGCCGACCACCGAGGCCGAGCGCGACGACCTGATCGCCCGCTTCGTGTGCACGTACGAGGTCTTCGAGGGGCACGAAGACTGCTGACCCGCACCCGACCCTGGAAGACTGCGGCCATGGAGCACGTCGACCCGGCCGACTTCTACACCGGCATCGTCGTCGACGTGTACGCCCCGTTGCGGGGCTCGGTACCCGATCCCTCCACGTATGCGGCGTTCATCGGCGCTTCGGGCGAGCCGGCGCTGGAGCTCGGCTGCGGCGACGGCGATCCGCTGCTCACCCTGCGGGCGGCCGGTATCGACGTCGAGGGACTCGACTCGTCAGCCGACATGCTCGCGAAGCTCGAGCGGACCGCGGCGCAACTGCACCTCGATGTGACGGTCCATCACTCGACCATCGAGGACATGGATCTCGGCAAGACCTACCGGTCGATCTTCCTGGCCGGCCCGACCTTCAACCTGCTGGCCGACGACGTCACGGCCGGGCGTGCGCTCCGGCGCATCCGCGACCACCTCGAGCCGGCGGGTGCCGCGCTGGTGCCGCTCTTCGTCCCCGAGCCCGTGCCCGATCACCATCTCCATCGTGTGCGCGAGCACGTCGAGGACGGTGGTCGGATCCTGCGGGTGACCGCCACGGCGACCGAACGGGACGACGAGGCGCGGACCCAGACCACGACCTTGCGCTACGAGGTCGTCGAGGGTGAGGCCACCCAGTCCGTCGAGCGGCCGTGGCGCCTGCACTGGTACAGCCAGACCGGCTTCCACGACCTCGCCGTCGATGCGGGCCTGCGGGTCGAGGCGATCCTGGCGCCCGACGGAACCGACGCCGCACCCGACGCCACCGAATACGCCTTCTGGCTCCGTCGCTGGGACGCCCCCGACGACTGACCGGTCTCAGACCTGCGTGCGGCCCCGCTCGGTGACGGCCTTGCGGCGAGCCTCGAGCTCGGCGTTGTCGCGGCCCTTCGACTGCCACTCGCCGGCGGCGCGGCCCTCGATGGCCCACGCTTCCTCGCCGGCGACGAGCGCGCCCTCGTCGTAGGTCTGGAAGATCCGGCGGACTGCGACGTCGTCGTTGCTGGCGATGTCGGCGGCGAGCTTCTGAGCGAATGGCACCAGCTCGGCGTGGGGGACGACGTGGTTCACGAGGCCCCAGGTCAGCGCGGTCGGGGCGTCGAGGAAGTTGCCGGTGGACGACATCTCCTTGGCCCGCATGAAGCCGATGGCCTCGGGCAGGCGGACGGTGAGCCCCCAGCCGGGCATGATGCCGACGCGGGCGTGGGTGTCGGCGAAGGCGGCCTTCTCTGATGCGACGAGGAAGTCGCACGCCAGGGCGACCTCGAAGCCGCCGGTGATGGCGACGCCATTGACCGCGCCGATGAGCGGGGTGGTCATCGGCGGGACGGGACCGCGCTGCGACGAGGTGTTGCCGGCCGCGCCGGTCTCGGTGAGTGCGGCACCGCTGGTGGACGCCAGCTCCTTGAGGTCGAGGCCGGCGCAGAACGCGGGATCGGCGCCGGTGAGGACGATGGCGGCCACGTTCACGTCGGCGTCGAGTTCACCCATGGTGGCCCACAGCGCCTTGCGCAGCTCGGTGCTCAGCGCGTTGCGGGCGCCCGGGCGGTTGAGGGTGACGGTGGCGACGCGGTCGTTGCGTTCGACGAGGATCACGGGATCAGACATGGGGGCTCCAAGGTCTCGGGTCAGGGATCGGTGCGGTGGCCGAGTGGCAGGTCGCCGAGGCGCACGAGCATCGAGGCGATCCACCCGCCCATCGCGGAGAAGTGGTCGTCGAGTGCGCTGCCGTCGGTGAGCGTCTTCTCGTCGAGCTCGTAGGTGCCCTCGAATCCGAACTCCATGGCGTGCACGGTGGGCTCGAGTTCGACGGTGTAGGCCGTCTCGACGGTGGGCGCGGTGCGATCGAGCGTGACGCTGCCGATGGGCGCACTGGTGTCGGGGATCACGCCCATCACCTCGTCGGGCCTCGGCAGGTCGACGAGGCCCTGCAGACGCAGCACGATGCCGATCTCGATGCGGGGGTCCTCGTCGGGTTCCTCGTTGCGCAGCCACGTGCGGAACGCGCTCTGCGACCACGTCGGCCAGTCGAGCGTGATGTCGGCCCGCACCCGCGCGGGGTCGCCCTCGCCGGGAAGGGCGTAGGACGTCTCCCACGTGGTGTCGCCGGTGAGCACATCGACCTGGAAGTGCTCCTCGGGCGACAGCCGCTCGAGCAAGGCCCCCTCGAGGGCGTCGCGCAGGGCGCCGATGGCATCGGTGAAGACGTGATCGAGCATCTCGCGGCGACTCTACGGGCGATTCGCGCGCCGAGCGATTCGGCTCAGGAGCTGAGCGACTCGAGCGTGGTGGCGGCCTGTTCCCACTCGTGCATCATCGTGGCGGCCTTGTCCTTGGCCGCGTCGAGCCGCGCCGTGAGGTCCTTCAACTTGGTCTCGTCGGCATAGACCTCGGGGTCGCCCAGCGCGGCCTGGACCTCGGCGACCTCGGCCTCGGCTCGCTCCCACTGCTTCTCGAGGCGCTGGACCTGCTTGCGCAGCTCGCGGTCCTCCTGCGTGCCGCCCTTGGGCTTCGGTGCCGGCGGCTGCTGCTGTCGATTCGCGTTGCCGTTGCCCGCGGCGGGCTTCGCGGACCCGCGGGGGCCCGGAGCGCTTCCCGACTTCTGGCCGGCGGGCTTCTGCTTGGCCTTCTTCCCGGTCTTCGCATCCGGGCGCTTGTTGCCCGCCATGTCGCGTCGGGTCGTGGCCGTGCCGGGGGAGAGGACGTCCTCGTTGATGCCGTGGTGGAAGATGGCGGTGCCGTCGCGCACCTCGACCAGGTCGTCGGCCACCGAGCGGATCAGGTAGCGGTCGTGGGTGACGAGCAGGACGGTGCCGGGGTACACGCTGAGCGCGTCCTCGAGCAGGTCGCAGCTCGCGAGGTCGAGGTGGTTGGTGGGCTCGTCGAGGATGAGCAGACCGGCGGGGACCGCCATCACCTTCGCCAGCGCCAGACGGGTGCGCTCGCCCCCGGAGAGCACGCCGATCTTGCGCTCGACCGCGTCGTCGCGGAAGCCGAACGACGCGAGGTAGGTGCGCAGGGACTTGCCGCGCGTCTCGTCGCCGATGCCGTCGCGGGCGAGGTCGAGGACGGTTCGCTCGGGGTCGAGCTCGTCGGCCTGGTGCTGCTCGAAGCGTGCGACGGTGACGGTCTGGCCGATCTCGGCGTGTCCCGACATGGGCGGGAGGTCGCCGAGGATCATCTTCAGCAGCGTGGTCTTGCCGGCGCCGTTGGGGCCGACGAGGGCGAGCTTCTGGCCCCGTTCGACCACGAGGTCGACGTTGCTCAGGATCGGCGTGCCGTCGTACCCGGCGGTGACGCCGTCGAGCTCGGCGACGATGCGCGAGGTGCGGGGCGGCTCGGGGAACTGGAACTTGGCCTTGAGCTCGTTGGCGGTCGGCGGCTGGATGCGCTCGAGCTTCTCGATGGTCTTGATGCGGCTCTGGACCTGGCGGGCCTTGGTCGCCTTGTACCGGAAGCGCTCGATGAAGCGTTCCTGCTGAGCGATGTTCTTGGCCTGCGCGGCCGCCTGGGCCTGGAGCTGCTCGATGCGCTCCTCGCGCTGCACGACGAACTCGGCGAACCCGCCCGTGTACTCGGTGAGCTGCTGGGCGGCGAGCTCGACCACATGGGTGGCGACGTTGTCGATGAAGTCGCGGTCGTGGGAGACGAAGAGCAACGAGCCGGTCCAGGAGCGGAGGCGTCCTTCGAGCCAGGCGACCGAGTCGACGTCGAGGTGGTTGGTGGGCTCGTCGAGCACGAGCAGGTCGGGGTTCGACAGCAGGAGGCGGGCGAGTGCGACGCGCATGCGCCACCCGCCCGACAGCTCGGACACCGGCCGCTCGGCGTCGTCGGTGGCGAAGCCGAGGCCGGCGAGCACCCCGTGGGCCTCGGCCTCGAGGGCATAGCCGTTGAGCTGCTCGAACTGGGTCTGGGCGTCGCCGTAGGCGTGCAGCGCGTCGTCCGAGTGGTCTCTGGGGCCCGCCGCCAGGATGCGGTGGAGGCGCATGACGTCGGGGCGGCCCTCGAGCACCGTGTCGAGCACCGTGCCGTCGTGAGCGGATGGGATCTCCTGGGGCAGGTAGCCGATGCGCATGCCCTTGGGCTTGGTGATGGTGCCCGAGTCGGGCGAGGCCTGGTCGACCAGGATCTCGATGAGCGACGTCTTGCCCTCGCCGTTGGAGCCGACGAGCGCGATGCGCTTGCCGGGCGACAACGCGAGCGACACGTCCTTGAACAGGACGCGGCTGGAGTGCGCGAGGGAGAGTCCGGAGGCGGTGAGCATGGCCGTTCGAGCCTACGGAGCGATCCCGCCGTTCCCCGAATGCGAAATCCCGTCGGTTTCCGCCCCCGGTCGGTCACCACCGGCGGGATTTCCTCGGATGGGGCCGCCTTGCGCCGGTAGCGTCGCTCCGATGGCCGGTGAAGCGCTGGATGGCGCCCCCCTCGTTCGCGCACGCGGGCTGCGCAAGGACTTCGGCGGCTTCACGGCGGTCGACGGCATCGACTTCGAGGTCCGCCGGGGTGAGGTGTTCGGCTTCCTCGGCCCCAACGGGGCGGGCAAGACGTCGACCATGCGCATGGTCGGGTGCGTCTCGCCCTCGACCGGCGGGACCTTGGAGGTGCTGGGGCTCGACCCGTCGAGCGACGGTCCGGCGATCCGTAGCCGCCTCGGCGTGGTGCCCCAGGAGGACAACCTCGACACCGAGCTGTCGGTCTGGGACAACTTCATCGTCTACGGGCGGTACTTCGGGCTTCCCCGGGCCGTGATCAAGGAGCGCGCCGAGGAGCTCCTCGACTTCGCCCGTCTGACCGAACGCCGTCACGACCGGGTCGATCCGCTGTCGGGTGGCATGAAGCGCCGGCTCACCATCGCCCGGGCGCTCGTCAACGAACCCGAGATGGTGCTGCTCGACGAGCCCACCACCGGGCTCGACCCGCAGGCGCGCCACCTGCTGTGGGACCGCCTCTACGGCCTCAAGCGCCAAGGCGTCACGCTCATCCTCACCACCCATTACATGGACGAGGCCGAGCAGCTCTGCGACCGGCTCGTCGTGATGGACGAGGGTCGCATCGTCGACGAGGGTTCGCCCCGACAGCTCATCGAGCGCCACGTCACGGCCGAGGTCGTCGAGCTGCGGTTCGCCGAGCCGGAGCTGCAGGCCAAGGCCGAACCGGTGGCCACCGAGGTCGCCGACCGGTACGAGGCGCTGGCCGACCGGCTGCTGCTCTACACCGACGACGGCGACGCCACCCGACGCGCACTCGCCGATCGTGGGGTCGAGGCGCTGACCGAGCTCACCCGGCGGGCGTCGCTCGAGGACGTGTTCCTCGTCCTCACCGGGCGGACACTGGATGACTGAGCGATGAGCGCCCTCGTCGTGCGGGCACTCGAGCGAGAGCTGCTGGTCTACGCCCGGACCTGGCGGGGCAACGTCTTCACGTCGTTCATCCAGCCGCTGCTCTTCCTCGGTGCGATGGGCCTCGGCCTCGGGGGACTGGTCGATGACGCCGGTGGCGCGGCCGGTACCGACTACCTCGTGTTCGTCGCGCCCGGGTTGTTGGCGGCGTCCGCGCTGTTGAGCTCCGCTGGCGAGTCGCTGTGGGGCGTCATGGGTGGCGTCAAGTGGATGGGCCAGTTCAACTCGATGGTGGCCACGGCCATGGTGCCGGGCGACGTCTACGGCGGCCTCGTGCTGTCCACCGGGGTGCGGTCGTTCATCGCCGCCGTTCCGTTCCTGGTGGTCGCCACGCTGTTCGGCGGGGTGACGTCGTGGCTGGCACCGCTTGCACTCGTGCCCACCGTTCTCGTCGCCATGGTCGGCTCGGCCGTGCTGTCGGCGTACTCGGTCACCAAGCAGGACGACTCGACGTTCCCGATCATCATGCGGTTGGGCATCATCCCGCTCTTCCTCTTCTCGGGCACGTTCTTCCCGGTTGAGCAGCTTCCCGACGCGGTCCGACCCGTCGTGTGGATCTCGCCCCTCTGGCACGGTGTCGAGGCGACCCGTGACGCCACCGCCGGCGGCGTCGACGGCGTCACCGCCCTGCACATCGCCGTCCTGGCTGCCGTTCTCGCCGCCGCGGTGCCGATGGGGGTCCGGGGCTTCACGAGAAGGCTCACGCCGTGAAGGTCGTCGATGTCGTCGACGCCGGCCGGATCCTGCCGCCACTCGACCCACGCAAGCGTTTCCTCCGCATGACCGAGCGCAACATCGTCGGGTACGCCCGAGCGTGGCCCGTGCTGCTCACCGGGCTGCTCGAACCCTTCTTCTACCTCCTCTCGATCGGCATCGGCGTCGGCGCGCTGGTCGGCGACGTCACGTACGCCGGGCGGGCCGTGCCCTACGAGACCTTCGTCGCCAGCGGCATGCTCGCCACTGCGGCCATGAACGGTGCGGTGTTCGACACCACCTTCAACTTCTTCATCCGCCTCCGCTACGCCAAGCTCTACGACGCCGTCCTGGCCACGCCGCTCGAACCCCGCGACGTCGCGCTCGGCGAGGTCACCTGGGCGCTCCTACGGGGCACCTTCTACTCGATGGCGTTCCTGGCGACGATGGCAGCGTTCGGGCTCACGGAGTCGTGGTGGGCCGTCGCCGCGCTGCCGACGACGGTGCTGCTCGGCGCGGCGTTCGCGTCGGTCGGGCTCGCCGCCGCCACCTACCTGCGGTCGTTCCTCGACTTCGACTTCGTCAACCTGGCGATCACCCCGATGTTCCTGTTCTCGGCCACCTTCTTCCCGCTCGAGCGGTATCCGTCCGGGGTCGCGGCCGTCGTCGAGTGGACGCCGCTCTACCAGGGGGTGGCGCTGTGCCGGGCGTTCACCACGGGGGAGGTCCACGCCGGTCTGGCCGTGCACGTCGTGTACCTCGCCGTGTTGGTGGTCGTGGGCGTCCGCGTCGCCGGCCGGCGCATCGACGCCCTCCTCCGGGCCTGATCGCCCGTCGCGTCAGCGGACGTGCGGCGTCATCAGGGCGACGGTGACCGAGATGCCGAGGTCGCGAGTCCGGACGGTGGCGATGCGTCGGCCGGGCTGCACGGCCTCCTTCGGGCGACTGCACGCCGGGCCCAGGTACGAGGCCGCCGCGTCGATGTCGTCGACGGTGCAGGCGATGCCCCAGATCGAGGCCGGGTCGGCGCCGGAGCGCTCGGGAGGACCGACGAGCTCGATGATGACGTCGCCGAAGCGGAAGAACCGCTGCTGGATCGGGGTGTCGCCCATGCTGGTGTCGCGCACCCGCCGACAGTCGACGCCGAGGGCCTCGATGGCCGCCGTCGTCCGGTCGAGGTCCGGTGAACGCAGCACGATGTGGTCCATGCCGACCACGTGGTTGGGATGCGTCACGGCCTCGGGGAGCCCCGCGTCGGAGGCGGCGGTCGGGAGGCCGTCGACGTCGGCGGGGAGCGGGTCGTCGAGGGGGCGGAGAGACCATCGGACCTGCCCGTCGTCGGCGCCGGTGCAGCGGATGCGGACCGAGCCGATGGCGACGGCGTCGCCGGCGACCGTGAACCCCGCGTCGCGCCAGCAGTCGGGGTCGTCCCCGAGGATGATCTCGTCGATGGTCACGGACATGGCTTCCGGTCTATCGCACGTGCTGCGATCGCTCCGGTGACCGGATTGCGTCGTTCTCCGTGGGACGGATCGCTCAACCTCGGGGGCAGGGTGACCGATGGGAAGGAACCCCCCGACAACCCGCCACGACCTCGCGGTCCGATCATGGATGGTGTCCCGCTCCATGTCTCCAGCCAACGCGCCCGTCTCGCCGACGACGGTGTCCAACCTCCTGAAGACGATGGCCATCACCGACTTCTCCATCTTCGAGGTGGCCGACGTCGTCGCGTCCGACAGCGGACTCACGGCTCGGGTCCTGGCGGTGTCGAACTCCGCGTCGTTCGGGTTGGCCCGCCAGGTGAGCGACGTCCACCAGGCCGTGAGCCTCGTGGGCACCAATCTCGTGCGGACGCTCGCCATCGCCGGGTCGACGAGCCTGCTCGACAGCGAGCGGGGGCTCCCGGGCGTGCGCGCCCACGCCATCGAAGTCGCCTGCGCCGCGCGCTTCCTGGCCTCGATCTCGGGGTTGTCGAAGCCCGACGCGTTCGCGGCAGGCCTCCTGCACGACCTGGGTGAGCTCCTGTTGTGGCAGCGGGATCCAGAGGTCTACGCCGAGGCCCATTCGGGATGGACCGACGCCGCCGAGCAGCTGCGCGCCGAGCGGGGGATGTTCGGCACCGATCACACCTTGGTGGCGCGCGAGCAGTTGGCCGAGTGGGGGTTGCCGGGGGCGCTCATCGACGCGGTGGGCGACCACCATCTCCCCGACCACACCTTCCCGAACCTGTCGACGCTGCTCGTCGCGGCCGAAGAGCTCACCGATCCGAACTGTGCCGGATCACGTCGTCTCGAGGTGCTCGGCGTGGTCCCCGAGAAGCTGGGTGCGCTCCGTGAGGAGCTGACCCGCCAGGTGGAGGACCTCGACCAGCTGCTGCGAGCCGCCTGAGCTCACTCGCAGGCCGCGACGTCCTCTTCGAACGTGCCGAGGCCGCTCTCGGGGTCGAGGCCACCGAGGGACGCGGCGATGATGTCGAGGAGGATCTGATCGGTGAGCACGCCGTCGATGCAGTCGAGCTGCTCCCCTTCGAGGCCGGTGCCCTCGAGGAACAGCTTCCGGAAGTTGACCGCTGTCGTCGGCGAGCAGTCGAAGTAGCCCGAGGCGATGGTCTGCAGCTCGGTCATCGAGAGGTCGACGGCGGCCAGGTCCTTCTCGGTGGCTTCGGTGAACGCCTCGGCGTCGCCCACCGCCGCGAGGCGCTGCTCGCCGATGACCGCGACGGCGTTCTCGGCGAAGCAGACGGCCTCGTCGTCGGTGATGCCCAGGGTGGCGCCGGCGTCGGCGGCGATGGACGCGGCGATGGCGTCGACGTAGGACTGCAGGTCGGCCGGCAGCTCGCAGTCCTCGAGCGCGTCGAACAGGAAGGCGAGGTCGCCATCGGCCGGGTCGTCGCCTCGAATCGCGGCGGCGGTCGCGGGGCGGAGATCCTCGGCGGTGACGGTCTCGGCCACGCAGTCGGCGGCGTCGCCGATGTCGAGCGACCGGGCGAACTGGTCCACGATGTCGGGGATGCAGCCGATGTAGTCGTCGGCGATCTCGAGTGCCCGGGCGTCGGAGAGATCGAAGATGGAGAGGTCGTCGACCGTCTTCTCCTCGATCTCGGCGGGCGTGCCCACCTCCTGCAACCGGTCGAGGCCGATCTCGGCTGCCGCGGCGACGCCGATGCACTGCGCCTCGGTCTCGTCGAGCTGGACGCTGTCCTCGTTCTGGTCGGCCAGGACGCTGGCGGCGAACGCGGAGGCGTAGTCGTCGAGCGTCGGGCCCGACTCTCCGCCACAGGCGGCGCCGGCGAGGGCGAAGGCGAAGAGCACGGCGAACAGGGAACGGATGCGCACGGGGGGTCTCCAGCGGTGGGGCGGTGGGCCGCCCCTCGTCAACGGTTGACGGCGGAGAGTACGGCGTGGAGCGAGGCGGCGACGATGCTCTCGTGGACCGCCACACCCCAGCGGACGTCGCCTTCACCCGTCTGCGTCTCGACGTAGGCGACCGCCTGGGTGTCGGCGCCGGCGCCGATGGCGTGCTCGCTGTAGTCGAGGACGTCGAGGTCGGCGCTGAGGTGCCCGATCTCCGGATGTGCGGCCAGTCCGTGGACGAAGGCCGACACCGGTCCGTTGCCCTTGCCCACGATGGTGACCGGCCCGTCGGGCGTGTCGAGCTGTGCGGTGATGTCGGCGCCCGCCTCGCTGGTGCGGAGTTCGTAGTGCCGCAGCGCCAGGTCCCCGGGTGCGAGGTAGACGGCTTCGAACTGCGACCACATCTCGGCTGGCGTGATCTCGGTGCCGGTGTTCTCGGTGACGCCCTGGATCGTCTTCGAGAACTCGATCTGGAGGCGACGGGGCAGGTCGAAGCCGTGCTCCTCCTTCATCACGTACGCCACGCCACCCTTGCCCGACTGGCTGTTGACGCGCACGACCGACTCGTAGGTCCGGCCGACGTGCTTGGGATCGATGGGCAGGTACGGGACCTCCCACACCGGGTAGTCGCCCTCGCCGCCACCCTCGGGGATCGTCTCCGCGAGTGCGGCCAATCCCTTCTTGATGGCGTCCTGGTGGCTGCCGGAAAAGGCGGTGTAGACGAGGTCGCCGGCGTACGGGTGCCGCGGGTGGACCTCGAGTCGGTTGCAGTACTCGGCGGTCCGGCGGATGGCGTCGATGTCGGACAGGTCGATCATCGGGTCGACGCCCTGCACGAACAGGTTCATCGCCAGCGTCACCAGATCGACGTTGCCGGTGCGCTCGCCGTTGCCGAACAGGGTGCCCTCGACCCGGTCGGCGCCACCCATGACGCCGAACTCGGCCGCCGAGACGGCGCACCCCCGGTCGTTGTGCGGGTGGAGGCTGAGCACGACCTGGTCGCGGTGCGGGATGTTGCGGTGGAAGTACTCGATGACGTCGCCGTAGATGTTGGGCGTGTACATCTCGACCGTGGCCGGCAGGTTCATGATGAGCTTGTCGTCGGTGCCGGGGTCGATGGCGACCCGGACGGCGTCGCAGATCTCGATCGCGTAGTCGGTCTCGGTGCCGGTGAAGCTCTCGGGCGAGTACTCGTAGCGGACGTGGGTGCCCGGTACGCGGTCCTCGAGCTTGCGGGCCAGCTTGGCGGCGTTGACCGCGATGTCGGTGATGCCGTCGTAGTCGAGGCCGAAGACGACCTTGCGCTGCAGGATCGACGTCGAGTTGTAGAAGTGGACGATGGCGCGGGGTGCGCCGGCGATGGCCTCGTAGGTGCGCTCGATCAACTCGGGGCGCGACTGCACCAGCACCTGGATCCACACGTCGTCGGGGATCAGGTCCTCCTCGATGAGGTGACGGCAGAAGTCGAAGTCGGGCTGGCTGGCCGACGGGAAGCCGATCTCGATCTCCTTGAAGCCCATGGCCACGAGGGTGTCGAACATCTTGCGCTTGCGCGCCGGGTCCATCGGGTCGATGAGCGCCTGGTTGCCGTCGCGGAGATCGACCGAGCACCACAGCGGCGCGGTCTCGATCCGCTGATCGGGCCACGTCCGGTCGCGGAGCTCGAGCGGGAGGAACGGCTGGTACTTGTCGAAGGGCATCTTCTTCGGCTGCGCCGGCTTCGGTGACATGTGGAGGTTCCTGTTCGTTTCGGGTCCGGAAAAGCAAGAAACCTCCTGGCCAGAGGCACAGGAGGTCGGGTGAGCACCGCTATGGGGGGTGCTCACCTAGGTGAGAAGGAGGAGGCCCAGATCGGGAGTCATCGGCCTCAAGGATGCCGGGACGGGCGCGCGATGTCAACGCACCGGGTCGAGCGGCCGCCTGACCGCCTCAGTAGAAGGTGCACCGGCAACGGTGGCGGGGGCGTGCCTTGATGGCCGGATCCTGCCCGAGCTGCCACAGCTGGTGGTCGAGGTCGGCGGCGGTGACGTGGTCGTGACCACGGCGGTGGAGCTGGTCGGCCAGGCGTTCGACAGCGTGCACCGCGACCGCCCGCAGCTCGACCTCGCCGGGTTCGCCGGCGGTGAGGAGCTCGATGCGCTCGATGCGCTCGTCGAGCGCCGGGTCGACCACCAGGACGCCGTGCATCTTCAGCACGTGGGGCACGAGGTTGTCGGCGAAGGCGGTCAGCTCGCTGAGATCGTCGAAGCGCCCCGGCCCCTCGCCGCCGAACTCGGCCGCCAGGTTCGAGACGACGATCTGGGCTCGTTTGAACAACGGCACCTCGAGGTCGCCGTCGGGCCCGGGGTAGGTGGCGCGGTCGTCCCAGTGGGGGAGCGCACCGAGGCGGGACGCGAGCTGTGCGCCCGAACCGTCGGCCGCGCCGATGAGGTCGAGTACGTCGCCCCCGTGCTGGTCGAGGAGGAACTGACCGAGCTCGTTCCAGGCCGACGTGAAGTGGCCCATGAGCTCGCCTGCGGGTCCGTCGGTCGGCTGGAAGAAGATCGCGGCGACGGCCCTCACGTCGATCGTCGCCAGGGCGTCCGCCGTCGGGACCCCGGTGGTGCGGCAGTGGTCGTTGAAGCGCGTGCCCAGCGTTCGCGCCCCCGAGCGCCCGGGCAGCTTGACGACGTGCGGGAACCATCCCGATCCGAAGTTCACGGCGTTCCACGTCACCGCGGCCATCGCCCTCGCCGCCTCGGTGCCGGTCCAGCGCTCCTCGGGAAAAGGCTCCGGCGGCCTCGGGTCGAGCGACGATGCCAGGTGGATGAGCGCGTCGGCATCGATGTCGACCGCCTGCGCTCGTTCCGCGACGGCGGCGCACGCCACACGGACGCGTTCGGGGAGGGGGAGCACGGTCGATGCCTAGCGCACGTGCGCTCGGCAAGGACCCAGCCCACGGGGCGGTGACACCCGCCCTGCGGTCAGTCCGTGGGCTGCGATGGGTCCCGGGGGCGGGGGGTCGCTCGGACGCCGGTGATGGCGAGGCGGTCCATCTCGGTGACCTCGATGGTCCAGCCGTCGATCTCGATCCGGGCGCCGGGCGCGTCGGGGATGCGACCGAGGCGGTCGAGGACCAGCCCGGCGACGGTGTTGTACGAGGCGCCCTCGATGGCCGGCATCCCGACATCGGGGAGGTCGTGCAGAGGGAACTGGCCGGGGAGGAGCAGCGACCCGTCGGGTTGGCGTCGGATCGCCACCACGTCGCGGTCGCTCTCGTCGTAGATCTCGCCGACGATCTCCTCCATGAGGTCCTCGATGGTGATGATCCCGGCGGTGGCGCCGTGCTCGTCGACCACGAGCGCGAGCTGGCTGCGGCGCATCTGCATGGTGTGCAGCGCGTCGAGCACGTCGGCGGTCTCGGGGAAGGCGTGGATGTCGCTCACCACCTCACGCACCGGCTGGGACCCGAGGTCGAGGAGGTCGCGGAGGTGCACGAACCCGATGACGTCGTCGAGGTTGCCGCCTTCGGTGACCGGCGCACGGGAGTGCCCGCTGGTGGCGAGCACCGCGATGGCGTCGTCGCCGGGTTGGTCGGCGTCGATGGCGATGACGTCGCGGCGCGGTCGGAGCACCTCCTCGAGGGTCCGTTGGGCGATCTCGAACGCGCCTTCGATGATGAGCCGCTGCTTGGGGGTGAACGTGGGCTGGCCTGCGACCATCTCGCGGAGCTCGGCTTCGGTGACCTCCTCGCGGTCGAGCGTCGGATCGCCGCCCATCAGCCGCACCGCGACGTCGGTGGACCGCGACAGCCCCCATACGACGGGCCGCGTGATGCTCGACAGCGTCGACAGCGGCCGGGCCATGAGCAGTCCCCAGCGCTCGGCCCGCTGCATCGCGACGCGCTTCGGTGCGAGCTCGCCGAAGACCAGGGTGAAGTAGGCGAGCACCAGCGTCACCACGACGACGGCGACGGGCTCGGCAGCACCACCCAGGAAGCCCAACGGCTCCTCCAGCGGCACGGCGAGCGAGACGGCCGCGGCGGCCGACGCCAAGAATCCGGCCAGGGTGATGCCGATCTGGATGGTGGCGAGGAAGCGGTTGGGGTCGCGGGCGAGCTCGGCGAGGACCTGACCGTTGCGCGACTGCCGCTCGAGCCGCTGGAGCTGGCCCTCGCGCAGCGAGACCAACGCCATCTCGGTGCCCGCGAACGCGGCGTTGAGCAGGACGAGCACGGCGACCAACCCCAGCTGGGGGAGCACATCACGCATGGGTCAGCTCTCGGGGTGGCTCGCGGCCCACTCGACCAAGGTGTCGGGGTCCCAGGTGTTGACGATGCGATCGGTCTCGATCTCGTGTCGGGCGGCCTTGTCGCACCCGAAGGCCTGCCACTCGAGCTGGCCGCGCGCATGGGCGTCGGTGTCGATGCTGATCTTGCATCCCCACTCGATGGCGAGGTCGAGGAGCGGGTCGGGCGGATCCTGGCGCTCGGGACGGCAGTTGATCTCGACTGCGGTGTCGAAGCGAGCGCAGGCGGCGAAGACCATGTCGGCGTCGAACTGCGAACCGACCCGGCCCGGGAAGTCGCTCTTGCCGATCTGTCGGGCCTGGCCCGGCACCTTCTGACCGGTGCAATGGCCGAGGATGTCGACGTGGGGGTTGGCCACGGCCATGACCATGCGCTTGGTCATGTCCTTGGCGTCCATCGACAGCTTGGAGTGGACGCTGGCGACCACGACGTCGAGCTCGGCGAGCAGCTCTTCGTCCTGGTCGAGTGAGCCGTCGACGAGGATGTCGACCTCGATGCCCGTGAGGATGCGGAACCCGTCGGTGGCGGCCTCGTTGAGGGCGCGGATCTCGTCGAGCTGGGCCCGCAGCCGGTCGGCGTCCAGCCCGTGGGCCACCGTGAGGCGTGGAGAGTGGTCGGTCATGACGATGTAGTCGTGGCCGAGCGATCGGGCCGTGTCCGCCATCTGGGCGATGGTGGCGCCGCCGTCGGACCACACCGAGTGGAGGTGGCAGTCGCCGCGCAGCGCCGAGCGGATCTCGGCGCCTTCACCGGGCTCGATCCGGCTGGTGGCCTCGAGCTCGACGATCTTCTTCAGGACCTGACCGTCGAGGGCGGCGGCGATCACCGCACCGGTGGACTTGCCGATGCCGGGGAGGTCGGTGAGGGCGCCGCGGTCGTGCAGCGCGGCGAGCTCGTCGTCGCCCACGTCGTCGACGATCTCGATCGCCCGCTGGTAGGCGCGGACCTTGTTACCGTCGGCGAGGGAGCGGTCGAGCAGGTAGACGACGCGCTCGAGAGCTTCGTGGGGATGCACGGTCGAAGCGTAACGCCGAGTCCTCATCGGCCGACCTCACAGCACCCGAGCAGCGTCGTGAGGTTCCGCACATAGGACGTCGCCGACGCTGCGACGATCGACCGACGGCCGTGACATCGGGGTCGTCACGGAGAAATCGCGCTCCGGCACGGTGACGGCATGCGTACACGCCTGGTGGTCGTCGGACACGGAATGGTCGGTCACCGACTCCTCACCGAGCTCGCAGACCGCGAAGTCCTCGCCGACCTGGACGTGACCGTCTTCGGCGAAGAACCTCGCCTGGCGTACGACCGTGTCGCGTTGTCTTCGTACTTCGACGGTGCTGACGAGGACCAGCTCTGCGTCGTGGCCCCCGGCTTCGCGGAGACGCACGGCGTCCGGATCGTGAGCGGTGACCCGGTGGTCTCGATCGATCGTGCGGCGCAGGTGGTCACGTCCGCCTCGGGTGAGATGGTCGCCTACGACCACCTCGTCTTCGCGACCGGGTCGTCGGCCTTCGTCCCCCCGCTGCCGGGCCATGACCTGCCCGGCTGCTTCGTGTACCGGACCATCGACGACCTGATCGCCATCGGAGCATGGTGTGAGCGGGCCGGCGTCGCCGTCGGCGTCGTGGTCGGAGGGGGACTCCTCGGTCTCGAGGCCGCCAATGCGCTCCGCCTCCTCGGTGTCGAGGCGCACGTCGTGGAGATGGCGCCTCGTCTCCTGCCGGTGCAGCTCGACGATGCGGCCAGCGCGGTCCTCCGGGTGCACGTCGAGGCCCTGGGCGTCACCGTCCACACCGGTGTCCGCACGAACGAGATCGTCGCCGGCGACTCGGGATCGGTCCGACACCTCGACCTCGCTGACGACGACCCGATCCCCGCCGACATCGTCGTCTTCTCCGCCGGGATCCGGCCGCGGGACGAGCTCGCGCGAGACTGCGGCCTGGCCATCGGCGAGCGTGGCGGCGTCCTCGTGGACGAGTACCTCCTCGCGCTGGATGATCCGGCGATCTCGGCGATCGGAGAGGTCGCGGCGGTCGACGGCCGCTGTTACGGCTTGGTCGCCCCCGGGTACGACATGGCCCGTGTCGTGGCCGCCCGGCTCGCGGCCGCGGCACGCGGTGAGCGGTGCGACGACCGGTTCGCCGGCGCGGACCTGTCGACCAAGCTCAAGCTCCTCGGCGTCGACGTGGCGAGCTTCGGCGACTCGTTCGGCGAGGGGGCGGACACCGACGCCATCGTGTGGTCCGACGCACGCGAGGGAGTCCACCGCAAGCTCGTTCTCGACCGGTCGACCGGTGCCGTCCGCGGCGGCATGCTCGTGGGTGACGCCGACGGGTACCAGACGTTGCGGCTCATGGCGGCCGGCGACCTCGCGTCTCCGGCCGACGTCCGTGGTCTGGTCGCGCCGGCCGCCGAGGGGACGGCCGGAGCGACCGGCCCGGATTCGCTGCCCGACAGCGTCCCTGTCTGCTCTTGCGAGAACGTCTCGGCCGGGACGATCCGATCCGCGGTCGCAGCGGGCGCGCACACGATCGGTGACCTGAAGGCCTGCACCGCGGTCGGCACCGGTTGCGGCGGCTGCCTGCCCATGGCCACGAGCCTGCTGAACGCCGAGCTCGCCGAGTCAGGCGTCGAGGTGAGCTCGGCGTTGTGCGAGCACTTCGACCACACGCGGGCCGAGTTGTACGGGCTCATCCGATTCCACCGTCACAGCAGCTGGGCCGACGTGCGTGACGCCCACGGACGTGGCGGTGGGTGCGAGATCTGCAAGCCGGTGGTGGCGTCGATCCTGTCGTCGCTGGGCAACGGCTACGTCCTCGCCGGGGACCAGGCTGCGCTGCAGGACACCAACGACCATGCGCTCGCGAACATGCAGCGAGATGGCACGTACTCGGTGGTGCCGCGAGTGCCCGGCGGCGAGATCACGCCCGATCAGCTGATCGCATTGGGCCAGATCGCCAAGGACTTCGGGCTCTACACGAAGATCACCGGCGGTCAGCGCATCGATCTCTTCGGCGCACGACTCGAGGAGCTCCCGGTGATCTGGGGCCGGGTCATCGACGCGGGCATGGAGTCGGGCCACGCCTACGGCAAGTCACTGCGGACCGTGAAATCGTGCGTCGGCGAGACGTGGTGTCGCTACGGGGTGCAGGACTCGACGAGCATGGCGATCGCCCTGGAGCTGCGCTATCGGGGGCTCCGAGCACCGCACAAGATCAAGATGGCGGTGTCGGGTTGCACCCGCGAGTGCGCAGAGGCCCAGTCGAAGGACGTCGGCGTGATCGCCACCGACAAGGGCTGGAACCTCTACGTCGCCGGCAACGGCGGCGCTCGGCCACGGCACGCCGACCTGCTCGCCACCGATCTCTCCGACGACCAGCTCATCCTCGCCATCGACCGCTTCCTGGCGTACTACATCCGCACCGCCGACCGGCTCCAGCGCACGGCTGGGTGGTTCGACGAGCTCGGCGCCGATGTCGACCACCTCCGCTCGGTGATCTTCGATGATGCGCTCGGTATCGCCGACGAACTGGATGCCGACATCGCACGCCACGTCGACACCTATGAGTGCGAGTGGAAGGCCACGGTCGATGACCCGGATCGGATCGCCCGCTTCGTCTCGTTCGTCAACGCGCCGGACGCGGTCGACCCGGAGATCGTCATGGTCGAGGAACGCGGCCAGCTCCGGCCGGTGCGGCCGGAGGAGCGCGGCACGCTGGTGGCGATCCGATGACGCCGGTCTGCCGTCTCGAGCAGCTCGTCCCCGAGCGTGGGGTCGCGGCGTTGGTCGGCGGCGAGCAGGTCGCGCTCTTCCTCGTGGGCGATCGGGTGCACGCGCTCGATCACCGGGACCCGCGCACGGGCGCCAACGTCCTGGCCCGAGGGATCGTCGGCACGGCCGGCGACCGCTGGTACGTGGCGTCGCCCCTGTACAAGGAGCGATTCGACCTCACGACCGGCGAGTGTGTCGACGAGCCGGGGTTCCGCGTTCGGACCTGGCCCGTCGAGGTCCGAGACGGGGTCGTACACGTTGCGTCCCTGCCCGATCCGGCCTGAACCGAGTTCATCGTCGAGGGCGTGGTCCGGAAACCGGGACGAAACACCCGGACGTCAGGATCCCGTCATGCAACTGGGCCCCCTCTCCGGCTTCGTCATCGGGGTGACCGCCGACCGCCGAAGTGGCGAGCAGATCGAGCTGTTGGCGCGGAAGGGAGCGTCGGTGGTCCACGGCGCGACCATCCGGACCCACCC
The DNA here is from genome assembly GCA_041618235.1 of Acidimicrobiales bacterium. Lineage (GTDB taxonomy): Bacteria > Actinomycetota > Acidimicrobiia > Acidimicrobiales > Salinilacustritrichaceae > Salinilacustrithrix. The sequence goes on along the minus strand of JBFJNI010000016.1, from coordinate 19,206 downwards.
GATGGCGGAGGAGTCGGGACTGGCCGAGGCGACGCGGGCGGTCATCGACGACCCGCCCGACATCACGTTGCTGTCCACCGGCATCGGGGTGCGCGGGTGGTTCGAGGCGGCGGAGAGCCTGGACCTCGGCGAAGCGCTGCTCGACTCGCTCAAGCGCGGGGAGATTTTCGCCCGTGGGAAGAAGGCGCACGGCGCGGCGGTGACCGCCGGCCTGGCGCTGGGCTGGCAGACGCCGAACGGCACGTCCGCCGAGTTCCTCGACGAGCTCGCGCGTCGGGGCCCCTCCGACCTCAGGGTCGCGGTGCAGCTCGACGGGGCCAGCGGTGCACCGTTGGCGGATGCCGTCGCCGCGCTCGGCGCCGAGGTCGTCCCGATCCCCGTCTACCGCTGGACCATGCCCGACGATGCCGTCGCCGCCCACCGCCTGCTGGCCGCCGTGGTCGATCGCAAGGTCGATGCCGTGACCTTCACGGCCCGCCCGCAGATCGAGAACCTGTGCGAGCTCGCCGAGTCCGCAGGTCTGCTCGCACCGATGGTCGATGCCCTGTCGTCGCACGTACTGCCGGTGTGCGTCGGTCCGGTGTGCGCACAGGCGGCGCTCGACGCCGGCTTCGCCCCTCCGCTGGTGCCCGAGCGATTCCGGCTCGGCTCGATGGTGCTCACGCTGGCCGACGCCTTCCGGAAACGAGCGATGGAGGTCGAGCTCGCCGGGGTCTCGGTGCGCATCCAGGGCCAGGTCATCGTCACGGGTGGGGAGGTGATCCGCCTGTCCGAGCGCGAGGCGGAGCTGCTGCATGCGCTGGCGGCCCGGTTCGGCTCGGTCGTGTCGAAGGCCCAGTTGCTCGAACGGGTGTGGAACGGTCGCGAGTCGGACGAGCACGTCGTCGAAGTGACGGTCGCTCGGCTGCGGAGCCGACTCGGCGAGGCGGGGCGCGGACTCGAGACGGTCGTGCGCCGTGGCTACCGCCTGTCGGCGGCGTGACCGGTGCTCACAGCCACGGGGCGGTGGTGAGAGGCGGATCTCCCCGGCATCTCGGACGGTTGCGCTCGACGTGTTCTGTGCTTCACGGGCGGGTCGTCACCGGGAAATCGCGGTGTCGGACACTGCGACCATGACTCCCCCCACCACCGTCAGGCACGACGTCTCGGGACGCGTCCGCAGCATCTGGAGCTTCCAGGGCCGCTACCGCATCCTGCATCTCACCTGGTTCGCCTTCTTCCTGAGCTTCGTCGTGTGGTTCAACTTCGCACCGTTCGCGAACACCATCGCGGAGCAGCTCGGTCTGACTCCCGGCCAGAAGAAGACCATCGGGCTCTGCAACGTCGCGTTGACCGTGCCCGCCAGGGTGTTCATCGGGATGGCGCTCGACCGATGGGGCCCTCGGCGCGTCTACAGCACCATCTTGATGTTCGCGGTCGTACCCAACACGGTGTTCGCGTTCGCCACCAGTTTCGAGGCCATGGTGTTCAGCCGGCTCGCGCTGTCGATCGTCGGCGCCGGCTTCGTGGTCGGCATCCGCATGGTGTCGGAGTGGTTCCCGCCGCGCGAGGTCGGAACCGCCGAGGGTGTCTACGGCGGGTGGGGCAACTTCGGCTCCGCGGCAGCGGCGTTCTCCCTTCCGGTCGTGGCCGGCATCATCGGCGGTGACGATGGCTGGCGGTGGGCGATGTTCACCGTCGGTGTGATCGCCGCGATCTACGGGTTCGTCTATCGCCGTGTCGTCCAGGACACCCCTGACGGCGTCGCCTACGCCCGCCCCAAGCGTCAGGGAGCACTCGAGGTCACGAGCCGCAAGGGCGTCTTCGGTCTCGCCGCGCTGACCGTGCCGATCAACGCCATCCTCGCGGTCATCGCCTGGCGCATCTGGAGGGAGGATGTCATCAGCGATGCGGTCTTCGTCGGCGTCCTCGCCGCGGTGGCGGTGTTGCTGATCGTGCAGGAGATCACCGTCTTCCGTGTCAACAAGCCGGCACTGGCCGATTCGTATCCAGAGGAGGACCAGTACCCGGTCCGCTCGGTCGCCGTGCTGTGCATCGCCTACTTCGCGACGTTCGGTTCCGAGCTCGCGGTGGTCACCATGCTGCCGGGATTCTTCGCCGACACCTGGGGCCTCGGCCCCGCCGTCGCCGGTGCGGCCGCGTCGGGATTCGCCTTCATGAACCTCGTGGCCCGACCCGCCGGCGGCATGTTGTCCGATGTGCTCGGGTCCCGTCGCAAGACGCTCGGCACGCTGCTCCTCGGCCTCGTGGTCGGCTACTCACTGCTCGCCAGCCTGAGCCCGGCGTGGCCCTGGGTGCTCGCCATGGCGGCCTGCATGTGCTGCTCGTTCTTCGTGCAGTCGGGCGAGGGTGCGGTGTACGCCATCGTCCCGCTCGTCAAGAAGCGGGTGTCGGGGCAGGTGGCCGGCATGGCCGGTGCGTTCGGCAACGTCGGCGCCGTCACGTTCCTCACCGCCAACATCCTGGTCAGCACGCGGGTGTTCTTCCTCCTGATCGCTGCGGCCGCCGTCGTCGCAGCGGTCGCCAACCGCTGGCTGGTCGAGCCGGCCAACAGCTTCGGCGACGAGCTGCTCACCGACACGCCCATCGATCTCGACCTCGACCTCGAGGTGGCCGCGACCACCACTGCCGATGGCGGGCGTCTGCCCGCGCCGGCCCTCGTCGACTGAGCATGACGATCACAACGCCCGCCGACGAGCTCCGTACCCCGATCGACGACTACCTGGCACGCCAGCACGACGCCACCGCCGTCGACCGGTTCTCGCAGCACCACGACTCGCAGCGGAGCGATGGCAGCGGACGGTTCGGGGACGAGCAGTGGTACGCGGACCGCGTGCCGCTGTCCGCCCCCGGGGCGGGGGAGCAGTACGCCTTCCGCGTCGACCTCGACCGGTGCAGCGGGTGCAAGGCCTGCGTCGCTGCATGTCACAGCCTCAACGGCCTCGACGAAGGAGAGTCGTGGCGCGACGTCGGACAGCTGGTCGGGGGTGACCCAGCGAGCCCACGGACCCAGTCGGTACCCACCGGCTGTCACCACTGCGTCGACCCCGCCTGCCTGTCGGGGTGCCCGACGAACGCCTACGAGAAGGATCCGTTCACCGGGATCGTCAAGCATCTGGACGACCAGTGCATCGGCTGCGGGTACTGCGAGCTGACCTGTCCCTACGAGGTGCCCGAGCTCAACGCTCGTCTGGGCGTCGTGCGCAAGTGCGACATGTGCGCCGATCGGCTCGCCGAGGGTGAGGCCCCGGCCTGCGTGCAGGCGTGTCCCACCCAGGCGATCAGCATCACGATCGTCGATCAGGCCAAGACCGTGGCGGCCACGCGGACCGGGTCGTTGGTTCCCGGCGCCCCGGCGTCGTCGACCACGTCGCCGACGACGCAGTACGTCAGCCGCCGAGGCCTCGGGGCCGATCTCCGGGCCGCCGATCACCATGCGGTCCACGTCTCACACTCACACCCGCCCCTGGCGCTGATGTTGGTCCTCACCCAGCTGAGCGTCGGCGCGTTCGTCGCCACCGCGCTCGGCGACTGGCTCGTCGCCGGCGACCTGCCGGCGGTGGCGGCCATCGGCGCCGCCGCAGCGGGAATCCTCGCCCTCGCCGCGAGCGTCCTGCACCTCGGACGGCCGTTGGTCGCCTGGCGGGCGGTCCTCGGTGTCGGTCACAGCTGGCTCAGTCGGGAGATCGTCGCCTTCGGGGTCTACGCACCGCTGGCCGTCGGGTATGCGGCAGCGTCCACGGTGTCCGCCGACGACGGGATCCGGGCGGCACTCGCAGTCTCCGGTTCGATCGCCGGACTGGCCGGCGTCGGATGCTCGATCCTCATCTACGTCGCCACCGGCCGAACGTGGTGGCGCCCCGGGTTCACCGCGACCAAGTTCCTGCTCAGCGGTGCGGTGACCGGTCCGCTGCTGCTGCTGTCGCTCCTCCTCGCCGCCCGGGCGGTGCGCGGCGCCGACGTCGACCTCCCCCTGTCACGAGCGCTGGCGTCGGCCACGGTGGTCGCGACGATCGCCAAGCTCGTCTCCGAGGCCTACCTGCTGTGTCCGCGTCAGTCCGGGACGGACGACGATCTCGCTCGGACGGCCACGCTGCTGCGCGGCCCGCTCCGAGTCCCCACGATCTGGCGGTTCGTGCTCGGCGCGCTGGGTGGCGTCGGTGGGCCGATGGTCGTCGCGATCAGCGCAGGGTCGGTCGACGCCGGCCCGATCGCCGGCCTCGCAGTCGCCGCGACACTGGTCGCCGCAGGCGGCGAGCTGCTCGAACGTCGCCAGTTCTTCGCGGCGTCCGTGGCGCCCCGGATGCCCGGTGGGTATCGCGCATGAGCGGCATCTTCCGTTCGGTCGACGGCCGGAGGACCCGTGAGCTGAAGCGTGTGTCCGGACGTCTGGGTCTGCCGCAGGTCCCCGAGCGGCTGGCTCCCGACGCCACCACGTCGATGGTGTGCGGCTACTGCTCGACCGGGTGCAGCCTCGAGGTCCACCTCCGCGACGGCGTGGCCGTCAACCTGTCGCCCCATGTGTCCTATCCGGTGAACCGGGGGACGGCGTGTCCCAAGGGGTGGGAGTCGCTGACCCCGATGCAGGCGGGTGACCGTCTCACGTCACCGATGCTGCGCAACAAGCACGGGCGGCTCGAACCCGTCGGTTGGGACACGGCGCTCTCGGTGATGTGCGAACAATTCGGGGCCCTCAAGGAAGCCCACGGCCCGGAGTCGGTGTCCTTCCTGTCCACGGGGCAGATCCCCACCGAGGAGATGGCGCTGCTCGGTGCGGTCTTCAAGTTCGGGATGGGCTTCCGTCACGGCGACGGCAACACGCGTCAGTGCATGGCGACATCGGTGGTCGCGTACAAGCAGGCGTTCGGGTTCGATGCGCCTCCGTACACCTACGCCGACTTCGAGGAGTCCGACGTCGTCGTGCTGGTCGGTTCGAACCTGGCCGTCGCCCACCCGATCATGTGGCAGCGGCTGGCGGCGAACCCCCACGATCCCGAGATCATCGTGATCGACCCACGCACCACGGAGACGGCCCAGGGTGCGACGCAACACCTACCGCTCGCTCCCAAGTCCGATCTCGTGCTGCTGTACGGGCTGGCGAAGGCGCTCCTCGACCGTGGTGCCGTCGATCGGTCGTTCGTCGCCGCGCACACCACCGGATTCGACGAGTTCGCCCTGCACGTCTCCGGATACTCGGTCGATCGGGTCAGCGAGGCGACGGGTCTGTCGGCTGCGGCGCTCGAACGGGTCGCCGACACCATCGCGGACGGCGAACGCGTGAGCTTCTGGTGGACCATGGGCGTGAACCAGAGCCACGAAGGGGTCCGGACCGCGCAGGCCATCATCGACCTGGCCCTGATGACCGGGAACATCGGACGACCAGGGACGGGTGCGAACTCGATCACCGGGCAGTGCAACGCCATGGGTTCCCGCCTGTTCTCGAACACGTCGTCGCTCTTCGGCGGTCGAGACTTCGCCGATGCCGGTCATCGAGCCGAGGTGGCCGCGATCCTCGACATCGACGTCGCTCGGATCCCGGACGGTCCGTCGCTCGCGTACGACCAGATCATCGAGGGCATCGCCACCGGCATGACGCGGGGTCTGTGGGTCATCGCCACCAACTCCGCCCACTCGTGGATCAACCAGAGCGACTGCCATGACCTGCTCGATCGCCTCGAGTTCCTCGTGGTGCAGGACCTGTACGCCGACACCGAGACCGCGCAGCGCGCCGATCTCGTCCTCCCCGCCGCCGGCTGGGGTGAGAAGGACGGCACCTTCATCAACTCGGAGCGGCGCATCGGGCCGGTGAAGCGCGTGCTCGACTCGCCCGGGCAGGCGCTCGCCGACTTCTGGATCTTCAAGGCCGTCGCCGACCGTTGGGGTTGTGGCGAGATGTTCTCGGCGTGGAGCGATCCGGAGGCGGTGTTCGAGATCCTCCAGCGCTGCTCGGCCGGGACACCGTGCGACATCACCGGGATCGACGGGTACGAGATGCTCGATCGGGCCGGCGGCGTGCAGTGGCCACATCCGACGGGTGCGCCCACGCCCGCGCCCGAGCGCCGACTGTTCGCGGACGGGCGCTTCTTCACCGATGACGGGCGAGCGAGGTTCTGCTTCGAGGATCCGCGAGCGGTGCAGGAACCCACCGACCATCGCTACCCGTTCGTCCTCCTGACGGGGCGCGGCACCACGAGCCAGTGGCACACCCAGACCCGCACGGGCCGATCCGATGTCCTCCGCGGCCTGTACCCCGCCGACGCCTACGTCGAGGTCAACCCAGTCGATGCCGAAGACCTCCGCTGCCGCCATGGTGATCGGGTCCGAGTCGAGTCGAGGCGGGGCGCCATGACGGCGACGGTGTTCGTGAATGCTGCGGTGCAGTGCGGTCACCTCTTCGTGCCCATGCACTACCCCGAGACCAACCAGCTCACGTTCCCCGCCGTCGATCCGTACTCGCGACAGCCGTCGTACAAGCACTGCGCGGTCCGCATCCGCACGCCAGAGCGATGGGAGGTCGGCTGAGCGTTCGTACGACGCCGGAACTCAACATGACCTGATTCGGGCCGATGATGGTTTGATGCGCATCGTCATCTCTCCGCGCTCCGTCGAGCCCGAACCTTCGAGCAACATCGCCACGGCGTCGCGAGCGTTCGGCGACGACTACCCCGTGTCCATGTCGCAGTGGCCGGTGCGCGTCGCCGGCGTCGTCCTGATGCTCACCTCGGTGCTCTACGCGGTCTGGGCCCTGCGTTCGCTCAACCTCGACCTGTGGTGGCTCGCCGTCCCGTTCGCGGTGGCCAACGCCTACTCGCTGCTGTACTCCGTGGTGGTCGTCGTGAACCAGTGGTCTCGTCGCGTGCCCGAGCCGAGGCCGGCGCCCCACGGCGACGAGCCGCTCGTGGGCATCATCATCCCGACCTGCGGCGAGCCCGTGCCCATGATCCTGCGCACGGTGCTGTCGGTCATCGACCAGGACTGGCCCACGGAGCGCATGGCGATCTTGGTGTCCGACGACGGCCACGATCCCGCGCTCGAACGCGCCCTTGCTCGTCTCCCGGTCCACTATCACTCCCCGCCGGATCGAAACGCGCCGGGTCGTGACGGCGCGGCGAAGGCCGGCAACCTCAACTCGGCCCTGGCCGAGCTCGACCGGCTCCATCCCGGCATCGGGTTCATCGAGACCCGCGACGCCGACGACGAGGTCGGGTCGCGCGGCTTCCTGCGCCAGGTGGTCGGACAGCTGCTCGCCGATGACGGTCTGGCGTTCGTCCAGACGATCAAGGAGGCGCAGGTCAGTCCCGGCGACCCCTTCAACAACCGGGAGTCCATGTTCTACCGGGGCCAGATGCTCACGCGGAACGCGGCGAACGCCGTCTTCCCGTGCGGCTCGGGTGTCGTCTGGCGCAGGACGGCACTTCACGACATCGGTGAGTTCCCCACCTGGAACCTCGTCGAGGACCTCCAGTCGGGGGTCGAGGCGCTCCGGCGCGGCTGGCGTGGCCTGTACGTCCCGATCGTCGGTGCCGTCGGACAGCACGCCCCAGAGGATCTCGCCAACGCCTACAAGCAGCGGGGCACCTGGGCGATCGACACGATCCGGCTCATGGTCTGGGGCGATCTCCGCGGCCTCGGAGTGCGCCAGCGAGCGCACTTCTACGGGATGGTCCTCGACTACCTCAACGCGTTCACGTCGCTCGTGTACGTACCGGCCATCGCCCTGTCCCTGGTCGGCATGACACCGTTCGACACGACCGGCTGGACCTACGTCCTGTTCATGGGTCCCATCGCGCTGGCCACCGAGGTGTGGCTGCTGGTGATCAACCGACCGTTCAACGACCGGCGGCGCCGCCAGCGCGACCCGTACCGAGCGTTGTGGCGAGCCCGGGTGATCTGGACCGGGATGGCACCGATCTACCTCAAGGCAGCGGTGCAGGCCATCGGCGGGGGCCGGCATCACAAGCCCGTCTACAAGGTCACGCGGAAGCAGGACCACCACGAGTGGTATTGGCAGCTCACCGTCCCGCAGGCGTTCGCGGTGACCGGCATCGCGGCGTGCGGGCTGTACTCGGCGGTGTACGGGCACCTTCCGCCCGCGGCGGTGCTGGGCGCGACGACGTACTGGGGTGGACTCCATCTCGTGCTGTTCGCCAAGTTCGTGACCTACGGCTGGCGTGGGGTCCGGCCGCTCCGGCGGACGGTCTCGACGCCGGCGGCCGAGCCGAACCCCGTGTTCGCTCCGAGTTCCTGACGCCACGGCCCGACACCCGCTGGCGTCGGGAGCCAGTACTGCCTCGGGAAGTGATCGGAGCGGAAGCATGACCGACAGAGGGCTCCCGGTAGCCTCCGAGCCCGCATGGAACGCTTCGGATTCGTCGGACTCCCCAACGCGGGCAAGTCCTCGCTGTACAACTCGCTGGCTGGTGGCGGCGCGCTCGCCGCGCCGTACGCCTTCGCCACCACCGATCCCAACGTCGGTGTCGCCAAGGTGCCCGACCACCGCCTCGGGCTGCTGGCCGAGATGTCGAAGTCGAAGTCGGTCATCCCGGCATCGGTCCAGTTCGTCGACATCGGCGGTCTGGTCGAAGGCGCATCGCAGGGCGAAGGCCTCGGCAACCGCTTCCTGTCCCACATCCGCGAGGTCGACGCGGTGGTGTTCGTGCTGCGGGCGTTCGAGGACGACGACGTTCCCGGCCCCTCCGACCCGCTCGAGCACCTCCGCATCGTCGAGATCGAGCTCACCCTCGCCGACCTCGAGACCATCGAGAAGCAGCTCGACAAGAAGACGCGCATGTCGAAGGGCGACAAGTCGTTGCTGCCCGAGATCGCCGTGCTGCAGAAGGCGGTCGACACCCTGGGCGAGGGCACGCCGATCTACCGGTCCGACATGAAGCCCGACGACCGCGCCATGCTGCGCGAGCACTTCCTGCTCACCAACCGGCCGGTCATCGCCATCGTCAACGTCGGCGAGGACGACATCGAGAACATCGCCGCCATCACCAAGCCGGTCGAGGACGAGATGTCGGGCTTCGCCGAGGTCGTGGGCATGTGCGTCCAGCTCGAAGCGGAAGCCGCGTCGATGGACACCGAGGAGGAGCGGCTCGAGATGCTCGAGGGCCTCGGCCTCGGCGAGGGCGCGCTGCCCCGGTTCCTGCATGCCGCCTACGAGCTGATGGGGCTGCGCACGTACTTCACCACCGGCGAGAAGGAGACGCGCGCCTGGACCTTCCGCGCCGGCGCCCGCGCCCCCGAGGCCGCCGGCGTGATCCACACCGATTTCCAGCGCGGCTTCATCCGTGCCGAGTGCATCCAGTGGGACGACCTGCTCGAATGCGGGTCGTGGAACGCGGCCAAGGACGTCGGCAAGCTCCGGGTCGAGGGCAAGGACTACGTGGTCGAGGACGGCGACGTCCTCGAGTTCCGCTTCAACGTCTAGGGAGGCGTCATGCCCTGGCTGCTCCGTGACGGCAAGGTCCTCGCCAGCCTCGAGGTCGCCAGCACTCGGCCCGAACGCCGTCGGGGCCTGCTGGGGCGCGACGGGATCGAAGGGGCGCTGCTCATCGAGCGGACTCGTTCGGTGCACACCCTGGGCATGCGGTTCCCGATCGATGTCGCCCACCTCGACTCCGAGGGGCGCGTCCTCCGGGTCACCACCATGAAGTCGCACCGCATCGGGTGGCCGGTGCCCGGGGCGCGCCGCGTGGTGGAGGCCGAGGCCGGAGCGTTCCGTCGCTGGGACCTGAAGACCGGGCAGGTGCTCGAGATCGAGGACCGGTCGGGCACCGAGGCCCCGTGAGCGGCCGCCTCGTCGTCGTCGGTACCCCCATCGGGAACCTGGGCGATCTCGCGCCACGAGCGGTCGAGGCGTTGCGCGACGCCGATGTCATCGCCTGCGAGGACACCCGACGCACGGGACGGTTGCTGTCCGCCGCCGGTGTCGAGCGCACCGATCTGGCCGTGGTCAACGACCACACCGAGGCGTCGGCCGCGGCGCGGCTCGTCGATCGCATCCGTTCGGGTGCCGTGGTGGCGTTGGTGACCGACGCCGGCATGCCGGCGGTCTCCGACCCGGGCGTCGATCTCGTCGCCGCGGTCGCGGCGGCCGGTCTCGAGATCGTGGTCGTACCAGGACCCACGGCCGCCACGTCGGCGTTGGCGCTCGCCGGGCTCCCCGCGGGCCGCTGGATCTTCGAAGGATTCCTGCCGCGCAAGGGCGCGGGCCGGTCCGAGCGGCTCGCCGAGCTCGCCACCGAACCGCGCACCGCTGTGCTCTACGAGGCGCCCCACCGTGTGGCCCGTACGCTCGCCGACCTCGTCGCCGCATGCGGGCCCGATCGGGCCGTGGTCCTCGCCCGCGAGCTCACCAAGCTCCACGAGGAAGTGATCCGCGGCACGCTGTCGTCCGCCGTCGACCACGTCGCCCGCCACGAACCACGTGGTGAGTTCGTGATCGTGCTGGGCGGCGCGGAACCTCCGGCTGAAGCGACCGACGCGGAGTTGCTCGCCGCTCTGGACGCCGCCCGCGACCGTGGCCTGTCGACCCGAGACGCCGTCGCCGCGGTCGTCGACCGCTTCGGTGTCCCGAAGCGCCGCGTCTACGACCTCGCCACCGGCTGACGTCCGGCGACGGCAAACCGGGACGCGCAGACGGCATGCCCCGAGTGCTCACCGTTCGGGGTTCGAGATGGGTTCCTCTCGCCCGAACCCGCTGCCGAACTCAGACAACGGTGAGATCGAGCAGGTCGGCCAGGGTCGTCGGTGGGTTCCGCCGGCGGAGCCCACGCCGGATGGCTTCGACCGACTGCGGAGTGAGCTCCCACATGCCTTCGTCGTCGTCGGTCCAGATCACGAACATCTCGTGATCATCGACTCCGTCGATCGCGATGGCGCCGCTCGCGATGGTGTCGAGCGCCATCGGCTCCCACCGAAGGTCGACCGCGAGTTCGGCGGGACCGTCGAGGTGGTCGGCGCCGGAGACGATGCTGGCCGCGGCGGCGATCGACCCGGTGAGAAGGGCGCCGGAGTCTCCGCCAGGGTGCACGAGGTCGAAGCACCCCAGCGAGTGGTGATCGGGGACCGCGGCCACCAGTGTGCCGGCGGTGCTCCAGCCGACGGCCGCAGGCCGACGGCGCCGACCAGGGAGGAGATAGAGGCGCGCGGGCCCGGAACGGCGGGTGGGGGTGAGGCCCGGCACCGCGAAGTCGACGGTGACCAGCCGGGCACCCCGTTGGCCGGCGAGCCGCGGGTGCAGCCGTTGGAGTGTGGCCGGTGCGAGGTAGGTGAAGTACACGTCGGCGTCGAGGGGCAGGGCAGGGTCGAGCAGGTCGCCGACGCGGAGGTCGGCCTCGACCCCGGCGGCGGTCAGATGCGACCGAGCCTCGTCGACCAGGTCGGGATCGGCCTCGATGCCGGAGGCCAGCGCACCCCGGCGAGCGGCGGCGAGCACCACCTGGCCGTCGCCACAGCCGAGGTCGACGAAGCGGTCGCCGGGTCCGACTCCGGCGAGGTCGAGCGCCGCCTCGACCGCGTCGGCCTCGCTGGGCGCCCAGAACGGCCAGGTTTCGAGCACCGCCATCAGGTGCTGGCGGCCCGGAGCTGTTCGCAGGCGGTCTCGGGGGCGACGATGTTGATCATCACACCGGTGCCCTGTTCGAACCCGGCCACGGAGGTGAGCCGCGGCGTGAGATGGACGTGCCAGTGGAAGCTGCCCGGATGGTGGTGCGGCGCGGTGTGGAACACGAGGTTGTAGGCGACGTCGCCGACGACGTCGCGCAGCTTGGCCAAGCCGTCGCGGATGGAGCGTCCGACGGCGACGAGATCCTTGGGCGTGGCGTCGGTCAGGTGCTCGGTGTGCGTGCGGGGGATCAACAGCATCTCGTACGGCGTGCCGCTCCAGAACGGGCACAGCAGGACGATGCGGTCATCGGCGTGCACCACCCGGAAGCCGACGGCGAGCTCGGCCTCGGCGACGGTGCACAACAGGCACGAACCGTCGAAGCGGGCGAAGCCGCGCTGCTCCTCGGCGATCTCGCCTGGCACGAACGGGATGCCGAGCAGCTGGCCGTGAGGGTGCTCGATCGACGCGCCGGCTTCGCGGCCGGCGTTGACGATGGCCTGGGTGTACCGGAGGCCCGATTGGCGGGAGTGGTCCTCCATGCGGTCGCGGATGGCGGCCATGACCAGCCCGGCCTGCTTGTCGTCGAGGTCGGCCCAGCTGCTGTCGTGATCGGGGCTGAGCACCAGCACCTCGTGGATGCCCGACGCGTTGGCCTCGGTGAACACCGGCCCGAGGTTGGAGACGCGCATCGGCTCGGAGCCGGAGAAGGCGGGGTACTTGTTGGGCACGACCCGCACCAGCCACGAGCCCTCGGTGCTGTACTCCTCGAGCGAGGGCGGGGTGGCTTCCTCGTGGCCCGGGCAGAACGGGCACGGCCGGCCCGGCTCGGACTCGACGGGAAGCTGCCGGCTCACGAGGTCGCCGGGGCGATCGGCCCGTGTGGACGAGATGGTGACCCATCGGCCCGTCAGGGGGTTGAGGCGGAGCTGGCTCACGACGTCAGAGACTACTGACGCGCCGCCACGGGCCGGTACACGCTGATGTGGGCCGTGCTGTCGGGCCCGAAGGCGCCCCCGTCCCAATCGGCGTGGCGCTCGGTGAGCGCGAGGCCGACGGCGTCGGCATCACGATCGAGGTCGTCGGGGGAAGCGAAGCACAGGTGCCAGGGTCGGAGCCGCACCGGCTGACCGTCGCGCAGCTCGACGTGGTGACCGCTCACCGTCGAGGCCCCGGGCTCGGTGCGACTGACCCGCAGCACGACGAGGTCGGCGTCGAGGCGGACGACGTCGACGTGATCGGCCGGCTCGCCGGCGCCCACACCGGGCACGAAGGCTTCGACGACGAGGAAGCCGTCGGGCGTGAGCAACGTCGCCGCCTGGGCGAGCGCACGTCGCTGCAGCGCTCGTGCGGGGAGGTTGAAGAGCGTGTTGAACGCCACCAGGACGGCGTCGGCCACGTTGGGCCGGAACGGCTGTTCCGCCATGTCGGCAGCGACCACGGCGACCTCGGGGATCGCGGACCTCGATCGGGCGAGCATCGCCATCGAGGCATCGAGGCCCACGACCCGGAGACCGGCGGCCTCCATCGGGGCGGCCAGACGCCCGGTGCCGCTGCCCAGCTCGATGACGAGCGGCGCCCGATCCGAGCGATCGGCCCGCTGGGCCAGACGGTGCCGGAGGAACGCCGCCGTCGCCGCGGGCGGTGTGACATCGGCGTACCAGTCGTCGTAGACGTCGGCGAAGCCGTCGCCGTACGTCGTGGATCGGTAGCCGTGCACCCGTGCATCATGCCGCGGCAGCGGTGCGGCGACTCGTGGCGGACGGGGCGGTCAACGGCCTCGGGTGCGATCGGTAGCGTGACCGCCGATGAGTGAGGACCGGCGTCGGCCGCCGCAGTACGCCGCGCAGCGCGACGACGCGCTCGGCCGGTGGGTGTCCGACGTCGTGTACCCGTACTCCGACGTGCTCCGCCGGACGCTCGACCGCGCGGGAGGTCGGCGCGGCATCCGCAAGGCCGCCGACCTCCGCAAGCTGCCGATCACGCCGATCGCCGCCCTGGGCGACGGCCGTGCGCACGTGCTCGAGCCCACGGGTGACACCGTCGCCGTGCACGGCCCGCTCGGCGACCGGGTGCGACTGGCGCTGGCCGACGTGGTCGGTCGGAGGGAGCAGCACTCGCGCCGCGACGTGGACCCTGCGCACAAGCCGATCGTCTGGACCGCCGTGGGTGGTTCACTCTTCGTGGCGAGCTCCACCACCGACCTCGATCGCCTGACCGCGCTCGGGCGTCGGGGGCTGGCGATCTCCGGTGTCCGTTCCGACGATCGCATCCTGGTCCTCGACGCGGCCGGCACGGGCATCTCGCCCTGGCAGTTCCTCCTCGGCGCCCGCGACGCGGGTGTCGCCACCCTCCACCTCGATCGGCACGACGACGCCGACCTGATCGCGGCGGCGGCGCCCACCGTGCTCGCCGGTCGGGCGCGATCGCTGGTCCGCGTCCTCGGGGCCGGGGTACCCGACTCGGTGCGACGGCTGGTGGTGAACGACGGACGTCGCGTCAAGCCTGCCGAGGTCGAGGCGCTCACCGAGTGCGGGTTGCCGGTCGCCGAGTGGTGGGTGGCCGACGGCGCCCGAGCCGCGTGGGTCCGCTGTCCGGGCGGTGAGGGCTTCCACACGTGGCCGACCCACGAGGTCGTCGAGATCGTCGACTCCGGTGGCTCGCCCACCGACGACGGCCGGCTGGTGTGGTCGGCGGTCGGCTGGCACGGCTCGGTCTGGTTCCGCGTCGACACCGGCCACACCGCTTCGGTGGTCGACGGCTCCTGCCCAACCTGCGGTCGCACCACGCCGAGGGTCGTCCCCTCCGCCCCCGGCACGCGTCGACGCGTCGCCATCGGTCGATGACCGCCCCCTGGTCGGCGCCCGGCTCCAGCGCGCCGCAGCCCGAGGTCGGGTCACGCGCCGATGAGACCCACGAAGTCGGGGCTCCTGACGTCTCGGCTGCTGCGGGCGTCTCCACGGCGTCCACCACCGAGCACGCGCTGCCGCCACCGCCCGTCCCGCTGCGGCCGATGACCATCCCCGACCTGCTCGACGGAGCCTTCGCCATCGTGAAGCGCCGGCCGCGCGATGTCCTGCTGCTCGCCGCGGCGTTCGTGATCCCCATGGAGCTGATCTCGTCCTACCTGCTGCGCGACGTGCTCGGGGCTTCGGGCTTCAGTGGTTCGGACAGCGGGATGTTCACGATCGACGACTCGGGTGAACTGGTCGGCATCGCCGAGACGCTGGTGTCCATCGGCGTCGGCGCAGTGGCGCTGGCGCTGCTCGCTGGTGCGCTCGGACTGCTCGTCGACGACTGGTACCGCGGCGTCGACCGTCCCGTCGGTGAGGTCATCGTCGCCACGCTGCGGCGCAGCCCGGCGTTGGTGGTGGGCGTCGTCCTCGTGCACCTGCTCGAGGCGGTCGGCATGATCGGCCTGGGTGTCGGCGCCTATCTGGCGATGATCCTGCTCCACGTCGTGAGCCCCGTGACCACCGTCGAAGGTGTCGGGCCGTTGCGGGCCATCCGCCGGTCGGTGCAGCTGACCTCCCGACGGTGGGGAGCTTCGCTCGGGGTGCCGGCCCTGGTGGGTGCCATCGGGCTGCTCGTGTCGTTCGGCTTCCAGCTGCTCCCCGAAGTGGTGGTCGCGTTCGTCCCCGACGACTGGGACTGGTTGGTCCGCGCATCCGGCGCGATGGTCACCGAGCTCGTGGTGACCCCGTTCACCGCCGGCGTCGCCGTCCTCTACCACCTCGACCTGCGGATCCGCACCGAGGGCCTCGACATCGAACGGCGGGCCCGTGCGCTCTTCGATGCCTGACGTCACGAGCCTGGCCGGCTGGATGCGCGGGGACGAGCCGACCCCACCCACGATCGACCCCGACGAGGCCCGCCGCGCCGCGCAGGACATCCTCTCGCGCGCCGAGTACCGCGAGCCCGAGCGCAGCCTCGTCGACCGCGCCGTCGAGTGGGTGTTCAACCGGGTCGGTGACCTCTTCGATGCGCTCGGCGGAAGCGGCCCGGGTTCGGTGATCGGCTGGCTGGTCGTGCTCGCGCTCGTCGGCGGTGCGATCTGGCTCCTCGTCCGCTCGCTCCGTGTCCCTCTCGGCAGTCGTGTCGCCCAGGCGCCCGCCGTTCAGTACGGCACCGAGAGCCATCGCGACGCCTCCGTCTGGCTGGCCGAGGCCGAGCGGCTCGCGGCATCCGGCGACCTCCGGGGCGCGCTGCGCTGCCGACACCAGGCGATGATCGCCCGACTGATCGCCGACGCCGTCCTCGACGACGTGCCGGGCCGCACGGCAGGGGAGTGCCGCGACCTCATCGGCACCCGCGTGGTGTCGATGGTGGAGACGGCCCGTCAGGTGACCGACACGTTCGAGACCGTCTGGTACGGCGGGGCCGCGGCCGACGGCGCCGACTACGAACGTTTCGTCGCGTCAGCTGTCGCGATCGAGTCGGCCGCCGCCGATGCACCGCAGCCCGCCGAGGGGGCGTGGCGATGAGCCGCCGCACGATCTGGATCGTCGGGCTCCTGGCGATGGTGGCCTTCACCGCGTACTTCACGGCGGCGCGTCGCACGGCGGGGCCGCCGCTCGACCCGTCGTCGACCTCGCCCGACGGCACCAAGGCACTCGTCGAGCTCATCGGCCGCCTGGGTGGCGACGTCGACGTGATCGACGGCGCCCCCGGGAGCTCGATCGACGTCGCCCTCGTCCTCGACGATCGGCTCCCTCGCGATCAGGCGACCACGCTCGAGCGATGGGTCGACGGCGGTGGCACGCTCGTGGTCACCGATCCGGGCTCGCTGTTCACGCCGCCGGCGAGTCGTGCTGCGTTCGACGACGTCACGGGCCGCTGTGCCGTCGCCGGCCTGGACGACGTCGAGTCGCTCGTCGTCGGCGAGTCCCGCACCTTCGTCGTTCCCGACGGGTCGACCGGGTGCTTCACCGAGTCGTCCGGTGAGGCGTTCCTGGTGATCGAGGCGGTGGGTTCGGGAACCATCGTGTCGCTCGGTGGGCCGGCGCTGTTCACCAACGAGCTGCTCGACGAGGCCGACAACCCCGTGCTCGCGGGGGCACTGCTCGCGGGTGACGGTCGCCGTACCGCCTTCGTCCGCCCGGCCATCGCGGGGTCGGGCGAGCGCACGCTCGGCGACCTCATCGACACGCCGGTGCGGGCCGCGCTGGCGCAGCTCCTGGTGGCGTTCGTCGTGGTGGTGCTGTGGCGAGGGCGTCGCCTCGGCCGTCCCGTGCACGAACCGCAGCTCGTCCACATCGAGGCGTCCGAGCTGACTCGTGCCGTCGGTCGGCTGCTCGAGTCGAACCGCCACCCCGAGCGAGCCGCCGCCGACCTGCGCGACCGCGCCCGCCGCGACCTCTCCGGACCGCTCGGGCTCCCGCTCGACGCCGCCGTCGTCGCCGTGATCGACGCCCTCGTCCGCCGGACGTCGCTCACCGAGGCCGAGGTCCGCCGGGCCGTCGCCGACCCCGTTCCCGATGACGACACCCTCGTCGCCGTCGCCCTGTTGCTCACCCGCATCCGTGAGGAGATCACCCATGACCGACCTGCCCCCGTCTGACACCCCGCCCAGCGGGGGATCGCCGCGTGACGCCGTGCTCGCCGTCCGCAACGAGGTCGCCAAGGTCGTGGTCGGCCAGGACGGTGCCCTGTCCGGCATCGTCGCCGCCCTGCTGGTGCGCGGCCACGTGCTGCTCGAGGGCGTGCCCGGCGTGGCGAAGACGCTGCTCGTCAAGACCGTGGCCGCGGCGTTCGACCTCGACTTCAAGCGGGTGCAGTTCACGCCCGACCTGATGCCGTCCGACGTCCTCGGTCAGGTGATGTACGACACCGACTCGGGGTTCCGATTCCGCGAGGGCCCGGCGTTCACCAACGTGCTGCTCGCCGACGAGATCAACCGGACGCCCCCGAAGACGCAGGCGGCGCTGCTCGAGGCGATGGAGGAACGGCAGGTCTCGATCGAGGGGGACGCCCGCAAGCTCCCCGAGCCGTTCGTGGTCATCGCCACGCAGAACCCGATCGAGTACGAGGGCACGTATCCGCTGCCCGAGGCCCAGCTCGACCGGTTCCTGTTCAAGCTGCAGATGGGCTACCCGGATCAGGCCCAGGAGCACGAGATCCTCGCCCGTCACGACGCCGGCCTCGACCCGCACGACCCGGTGGCGGCCGGCGTGCGTGCCGTTGCCGGCGCCGCCGACCTGGCCGCCGGCCGGCTCGAGGTCGACCGCGTGTCGGTGGACCCGCAGATCATCGCCTACATCGTCGCCATCGCCCGCGCGACGCGCGAGAGCGCGTCGTTGTCGCTGGGCGTGTCGCCACGCGGCGCGGCATGGCTGCTGCACGCCGCCAAGGCGTGGGCGTGGCTCTCGGGCCGGTCGTTCGTGACGCCGGACGAGGTCAAGGCCGTCGCCAAGCCGACGCTGCGCCATCGCATCCAGGTCCGCCCCGAGCTCGAGCTCGAGGGCGCCACGGCCGACGCCGTCCTCGACTCGATCCTGGCCACCGTGCCGGCGCCCCGCTGATCGAACCCCGCTGATCGAACCCGGCTGATCACCCGTGCCCGTCCCCACCGCCCGCCTCGCCGTCGTCGCCGCCCTCGCGGCACTGGCCGCCGCGTTCGTCGGCGGCACGGTCGTCGATCGCCTGCTGGTGGTCAACGGCGGGTTGCTCGCGGTGGCGCTGGTCGACTGGCTCCTCGCACCGCGTCGGAGCCAGTTCACCGTCGAACGGGCGTTGCCGCCGGTCGTGACGCTCGACGCCACTGCCGAGCTCACCTGGCGGGTGCGGAGTCGCCTCGGTCGGTCGTTCCGCATCGCCGTGGCCGACGAGCTGGCGCCGAGCCTGCGGGCGTCGACCCGCCGGTTCTCGGGGCGGGTCCCGGCCCACGGCGTGCTGACCGCGACCGCCACGCTGCACCCGAGTCGCCGTGGACGGTTCACGCCCACCGAGCTGGCGTGGCGGACCGAGGGGCCGCTCGGGCTGGCCGCCCGTCAGGGACGTACACCGCTGGCGGCATCGCTGCGCGTGTATCCACGCTTCCGGTCACGCGAGGAGGCCGAGCTGCGCATCGACCGTGCCCGCATCCTCGAGGTCGGCCTCCGCTCGGCCAAGGGGCGCGGCGGCGGCACCGACTTCGACCAGCTCCGCGAGTACACGGTCGACGACGAGTTCCGCCGCATCGACTGGTCGGCCACCGCCCGCGCCGGCCGGCCGATCGTGCGGACGTTCCGCGCCGAGCGCAACCAGCACGTGGTGGTGCTCTTCGACAACGGCCGGGTGATGGCCGGACGCGTTGCCGGCGTGCCCCGCACCGAGTTCGCCATGGACGCAGCGCTTCTCATCACCACGGTGTCGACCCGGCTCGGCGACCGCTGCGGGCTGCTGGCCTTCGATCGTGGCGTGCGCGCCGTGGTGCCGCCGACCAACGGACGTGGCCAGGTCGGTCGGGTCACCGACGCGCTCTACGACCTCGAACCCGCACTGGTCGAGAGCGACTACGCCACCGCCTTCCGCGAGACGCTCGGTCGGTTCCGCCGGCGCTCGCTCATCGTGCTGCTCACCGACCTGGTCGAGCAGGCGGTCGGCGAGTCGCTGCT
>JBFJNI010000015.1:0-53875 GCA_041618235.1 Acidimicrobiales bacterium | reverse complement strand
CCATGGCCAAGGAGAAGTTCGATCGGTCCAAGCCCCATGTGAACATCGGGACGATGGGTCATATCGATCATGGGAAGACGACGTTGACGGCGGCGATCTCTCGTGTGTTGTCGGAGCGGGTCGATGGGAACAACATCACGAACTTCGACATGATCGACAAGGCGCCGGAGGAGCGTGAGCGTGGGATCACGATCAATGTCGCGCACATCGAGTACGAGACGGAGAACCGTCATTACGCGCATGTCGACATGCCGGGTCACGCGGATTACATCAAGAACATGATCACGGGTGCGGCCCAGGTCGATGGGGCGATCTTGGTGGTCGCGGCGACTGATGGTCCGATGCCGCAGACGCGTGAGCATGTGTTGTTGGCTCGTCAGGTCGGTGTGCCGGCGATCGTGGTGGCGTTGAACAAGGTCGACATGGTCGATGACGAGGAGTTGCTCGAGCTGGTCGAGATGGAGGTTCGTGAGCTTCTGTCGGATCAGGAGTTCGATGGTGACAATGCTCCGGTGATGCCGGTGTCGGCGTTGAAGGCGCTCGAGGGTGATGAGGCGGCGGCGGACGCGGTGATGGCGTTGATGGACGCGGTCGATGAGTTCATCCCGGAGCCGGAGCGTGATCTGGACAAGCCGTTCTTGATGCCGATCGAGGATGTGTTCTCGATCACGGGTCGTGGCACGGTCGTGACGGGCAAGGTCGAGCAGGGTGTCATCCATGTTGGTGATGACATCGAGATCGTTGGTATCCGGGCGACGCAGAAGACGACGTGCACGGGTGTGGAGATGTTCCGCAAGTTGCTCGATCAGGGCCAGGCGGGCGACAACATCGGTGCGTTGATCCGTGGGATCGACAAGGACGGTGTGGAGCGTGGTCAGGTGCTGTGTGCGCCGGGTTCGATCACGCCGCACACTGATTTCGAGGCGACGGTGTATGTCCTCACGAAGGACGAGGGTGGTCGTCACAAGCCGTTCTTCTCGAACTATCGGCCGCAGTTCTTCTTCCGGACGACGGACATCACGGGCACGGTGGAGTTGCCGGAGGGCACCGAGATGTGCATGCCGGGTGACAACACGGACATGACGGTGCAGTTGATCAACCCGATCGCGATGGACGAGGGTCTGCGGTTCGCGATTCGTGAGGGTGGTCGCACGGTTGGTGCGGGCCGGGTCACCAAGATCCTGAAGTAGTCGTCGAACGACTCGGGTCAGGGGCCGCCCTTCGGGGCGGCCCCTGTTCCGTTTTCCGCCCGGCTTCAGGCGAAGCGCGCGTGCTGGGGGAGCGTGAGGATGTCGTCCTTGTGGAGGATGCCCACGCCGATCGAGCGGGCCTCGGCTTCGAGGTCGGCGCTCATCTCGGCCGAGAACAGCACGATGGGCATGGCCGGCGCCGACGCCAGGATCTGGCGGGCCACGGTGAGCCCGTCGAGCCCGGGCATCCGGTGGTCGAGCGCCACCGCACCGATCTCGTCTCGGTGGTCCTCCCACATCGCCAACGCCTCCTCGCCGTCCTGGGCGATGGCCACGATGTCGAACCCGCTCGAGGCGAACGCAGCCCGGAGCAGGAAGCGCATGTCCTCGGTGTCCTCGGCCAGGAGGATCTGGGTCTTCGCGTCGGCCACGTGCCGATGATGCCAGGGACGCACCGCCCAGCGGTCGTCGGAGCACGACGATTGGGACCGGCCCCTGTTCGCGGGTAGCGTGTCGAACTCGGTGCCGGCGGTCTCGCTGCCGGGACAGCACGTTGACAATCGAGCTCTGGACGAAGAGCGCTTCGACGAAAGCACTGGCATGGCAGACAAGCAGAAGATCCGCATTCGCCTGAAGGCGTACGACCACGAGGTCATCGACACTTCCACCAAGAAGATCGTCGAGACCGTCCTGCGTACGCAGGCCGTCGTCCGGGGCCCGATTCCGTTGCCCACCGAGAAGCACCGCTTCACCGTCATCCGCTCGCCGCACAAGGACAAGGACTCGCGCGAGCACTTCGAGATGCGGATCCACAAGCGTCTGATCGACATCCTCGAGCCCACGCCCAAGACGGTCGACTCGCTGCAACGCATCGAGCTCCCCGCCGGCGTCGACATCGAGATCAAGATCCAGCAGGTCTGATCCCCGCCCCTGGTGGGCCGAAGAGGGAGCCCGGCCTGGCGCCGGGCTTCGTCGCGTTCACGGCGATGGATGGCACGCGGCACTGAGCCAACCTTCGACGACCCGGACATCGGGCGACTCGTCGCCGATGGCGTCACGGACGCGGCCCCATTGGTCTTCGAGCAGCCCGGAGACCACGAGGGTCCCCCCTGGTGCGGTGCAGCGGACGAGATCGGGGATCAGCGGCCCCAGTGAGCCGCTGGTCATGTTGGCCACCACCACATCGAAGTGGTCTCGGACGTCGGCCAGGTCCCGGGACGTCGTCTCGACCGCGACGCCGTTGCGGGTCGCGTTGGCCGCGGTCGCGGCGACGGCCTCGGGATCCAGGTCGATCGCCGTCACCCGCGCGCCGAGCAACGCCGCGCCGATCGAGAGCGCTCCCGATCCGCAGCCGACGTCGAGCACCCGAGCGCCGGGCCGGACGTGTGCCTCGAGCAGGCGGAGGCAGGTGGCCGTGGTGGGATGGTGGCCGTCTCCGAAGACCGTGGCCGGCACCCACAGCTCGACATCGTGCCCGGCGAACGGCACGACCGAGGTCCGCCCGGCGAGCTCGACCGCCTCGGTGGCGGTCACGTCGGCAGGAGCCAGATCGGACAGCGCGTCGAGGAAGGTGGCGAGGTCGTGGTCGTCGACGCCGGCGCGCAGCGTCGTCTCGTCGACCTCCCAGATGCCTGCCGCGCCCGCCAGCCAGCAGCGGTCGGCGATCAACTCGGGGTCGCGACCCGTGAGAGCGAACTCGATGAGGTGCACCGGCCCATCATGGCCGGGGGAGTGGTGGTGGCGTGGTGGGCCGGACGGGTCAGGCGGCGTCGAGTGTGGCGAGCGCCCGATAGGCGTCTTCGCGTGCCTCGATCATGGCTTCTTCCAGCGCGACGGCGTCGAAGTCGTCGACCGCCGGACCCGCCGTCCACTCGACGTGATCGACCGGGGATCCGTGCAGGTGCATGTGCCGTTCAGCCATGGGGGCCATGCAACCGGACCCATGTGGAGGACCCGTGACGTCCGGATGACGAACCATGTCGGAGTCGTGACGATGGTCGGTGATCACGTCACACGGGGTGTGATCCCGCACGATCGCCACCGGAACATGGCCAGCGCATTGGTAACGCGCCGTGGATACCGCTATCGTTTCCTCTTCGTGCCCCCCGGCCCACCGGCCCGGGAGCAGCAAGTTTCGAATCGAGGCCCGTACAGGCCCGCACCCAACCCGGTCGGGAACCGTACGGCACAACCGAACCAGCGCTCCGCTGGGCCCTGAGCCCATGCGGAGCGTTCGCGTGAAGAGGACACGCCGACATGGCCACGAAATCGATCGTCGCCACCAAGGTGGGCATGACACAGATCTGGGATGAGGACAACAAGGTTGTCCCGGTCACTGTGTTGCGCGTCCAGCCTTGCCGTGTCGTCCAGATCAAGACTCCAGAGCGTGACGGATACAGCGCGTTGCAGGTGACCTTCGGGCACCGCGACGCCCGGAAGCTCTCGATGCCCAAGGCCGGCCACTTCGCCGCCGCCGATGTCGACCCCGGGGAGAAGCTCGTCGAGCTCCGCCTCGACGACGTCAGTGGTTACGAGGTCGGTCAGTCGATCACCGCCGAGACCTTCGCCGCGGGGGAGCTGGTCGACGTGACCGGCGTCTCCAAGGGCAAGGGCTTCGCTGGCACGATGAAGCGCCACGGCTTCGGCGGTGCTCCCGCCAGCCACGGTGCGCATCGCAACCACCGCAAGCCCGGCGCCATCGGCGCCTGCGCCACGCCGGCGCGGGTGTTCAAGGGCCAGAAGATGTCGGGCCGCATGGGTGGCGAGCGGGTGACGACGCTCAACCTCGTCGTCGTCGGCGCCGATCCCGAGCGCGAGATCGTCCTGGTCCGAGGCTCGGTGCCCGGTCCCAAGCAGTCCACCGTCCTGATCCGCGACGCCGTCCAGCAGGGGGCGAAGTGATGCTGAGCATCGACGTGAAGAACATCGCCGGCGACAAGGTCGGCTCGCTCGACCTCGCCGAGGAGCTGTTCGGTATCGAGCCCAACGTCTCGGTCATGCACCAGGTCGTCACGGCGCAGCTCGCGGCCCGGCGTGCCGGCACGCAGTCCACCAAGACCCGCGCCGAGGTGCGGGGCGGTGGGGCCAAGCCGTGGAAGCAGAAGGGCACCGGCCGGGCCCGCCAGGGGTCCATCCGTGCGCCGCACTGGCGTGGCGGTGGTGTCGCTCTCGGCCCCAAGCCCCGCAGCTACGCCCAGAAGACCCCCAAGAAGATGGTCAAGCTGGCGCTGCGTTCCGCGCTCTCCGACCGCTACTCGTCCGAGCGCATCATCGTGCTCGACTCGTGGGGGCTCGACGCTCCCAGCACCAAGACCGTGCGCAAGTCGCTCGAGACCCTCGGCGCCACCGGTCGCGTGCTCGCCGTCGTGAGCCGCGACGACGTCGCCACGGCCAAGAGCCTGGCGAACCTCGACAACGTCCACGTGTGCCTCCCGCAGGAGCTCAACACCTACGACGTGCTCGTGAGCGACTGGATGGTCTTCACCCAGGAGACCGTGCCCGGTCTTCCCGCGAAGGAGGATGCGGCCTGATGGACGCTCGTTCCGTGATCCTCGAGCCGGTCGTCTCCGAGAAGAGCTACGACCTCATCGAGTCCAACGTCTACACCTTCGTCGTCCACCCCGACGCCAACCGGACCCAGATCCGCAAGGCGGTCGAGGAGATCTTCGGCGTGCGCGTCCTCAAGGTGAACACGCTGAACCGCAAGGGCAAGAACATGCGGAACCGCCGTACCGGCGCCACCACCGCCCGCCCGACCACCAAGCGAGCCATCGTCACCGTGCACGGCGATGACTCGATCGACCTGTTCGAAGGGGTCTGATCATGCCGGTTCGCAAGCGCAAGCCGTCCAGCCCGGCCCGCCGTTTCCAGACGGTCTCCGACTTCCAGGAGATCACGAAGACGACGCCCGAGAAGTCCCTGCTGGCCAAGAAGTCGAGCACCGGTGGTCGCAACAACCACGGTCGCATGACCTCCCGTCACCGTGGTGGCGGCCACAAGCAGCGCTACCGCGTCGTCGACTTCCGTCGGAACAAGGACGGCGTCGAGGCCAAGGTCGTCGCGGTCGAGTACGACCCCAACCGCAACTGCCGCATCCTCCTGCTGCACTACGTCGACGGCACCAAGAGCTACGTCATCGCCCCCACGGGCGTCGCCGTGGGCGATCGCCTCCAGAGCGGCCAGGGCAGCGAGATCAAGCCCGGCAACGCCATGGAGCTGCGCTACATCCCCGTCGGTACCGTCGTGCACAACGTCGAGCTCCAGCCCGGCGGCGGCGGCAAGATGGGCCGGTCCGCCGGCACCGCCATCCAGCTCGTCGCCAAGGAGGGCACCCACGCCACGCTGCGTCTGCCCTCCACCGAGATGCGTCGGGTCCCCATCGACTGCCGCGCCACCGTCGGCGAGGTCGGCTTCGCCGAGGCCGATCTCATCAAGATCGGCAAGGCCGGCCGCAACCGCTGGAAGGGCGTCCGCCCCCAGTCTCGTGGTGTGGTCATGAACCCCGTCGACCACCCGCACGGTGGTGGCGAGGGCAAGACCTCCGGTGGTCGCCACCCGGTCTCGCCGTGGGGCAAGCCCGAGGGCCGCACCCGCAACAAGAAGAAGAAGTCCAGCGACATGATCGTCCGACGCCGCCGCACCCGCGGCTCGCGTCGCTAGGAGACCCGATGCCCCGTTCACTCAAGAAGGGTCCGTTCGTCGACGACCATCTGTTGAAGAAGGTCGACGAGCTGAACGAGAACAACGAGAAGAAGGTCATCAAGACCTGGTCGCGTCGTTCCACCATCATCCCGGACATGGTCGGCCACACCCTGGCCGTCCACGACGGACGCAAGCACGTGCCCGTGTACGTCACCGAGGCCATGGTCGGCCACAAGCTCGGCGAGTTCGCGCCGACGAAGGTGTTCAAGTACCACGCCGGCATGGAGAAGGCCACGAGGGGTCGGCGATGACCGGTCAGAAGACGAACGAGCGCCCGGGCACCCGTGCCCAGGTCAAGAACGTGCGCATGTCGGCCACCAAGGCCCGCGTCGTCCTCGATCTCGTCCGCAACACGTCCGTCGACGAAGCCCGCTCGATCCTCACCTACACCGAGCGCCGTGCCGCCGAGGTCATCGGCAAGTGCCTCGAGTCGGCCGTGGCCAACGCCGAGCACAACGACCAGATCGACCCCGAGACCCTGTTCGTGTCGGCGTGCTACGCCGACGAGGGTCGCACGATGTATCGCTGGCGCCCCCGTGCCCGCGGCCGTGCCACCAAGATCCGCAAGCGCACCTGCCACATCACGCTCATCGTGAGCCCGATGTCGGCCGAGATGCTGGCGATCGAGCAGGCCAAGCGTGAGGCCGTCCCGGGCAGCCGGGCCGCTCGCCGCCGTGGCCAGGAAGCCGCCAACCGCGCCGCCCGCGTGGCCAGCAGCCAGGGCGACGCCGCCGACGACGACACCGACGACGATCTCGAGGCCACGTCGGCCGAAGAGGTCGCCGAGACCGCCGAGGAAGAGGGCATCGTCGACACCACGGCCGACGCCGTCGCCGAGGTCGAAGAGGTCGAGGCCGCCGCCGCCACCGAGGACGCCGCTGGCGACAGCGCCGACGACGCCGACGAGGAGTCGAAGTAATGGGACAGAAGATCCACCCGTACGGGTTCCGCCTCGGCATCACCACCGACTGGAAGAGCCGTTGGTTCGCCGATCGTGAGAAGTACCGCGACTACGTCATCGAAGACTGGAAGATCCGCGACTACCTCATGAACGAGCTCCCCCATGCGGCCATCAGCCGCGTGGAGATCGAGCGCACCGGCGACAAGCTCCGGGTCGACGTGCACACCGCACGCCCCGGCATCGTCATCGGCCGCAAGGGCTCCGAGGCCGACCGCCTCCGGGCCGGTCTGACCAAGATCACCGGCAACGCCAAGGTCCAGCTCAACGTCATCGAGATCAAGCAGCCTGAGCTCGACGCCGCCCTCATCGCGCAGGGCGTCGCCGACCAGCTCGTCGGTCGCGTCGCGTTCCGCCGGGCCATGAAGCGGGCGGTCCAGTCCGCGCAGAAGGCCGGCGCCCTCGGCATCCGGGTCCAGTGCTCGGGCCGCCTCGGTGGCGCCGAGATGTCCCGCACCGAGTGGTACCGCGAAGGCCGAGTGCCGCTGCACACCCTCCGCGCCGACATCGACTACGGCTTCCGCGAGGCCAAGACCACCGCCGGCCGCATCGGCGTCAAGGTCTGGATCTACAAGGGCGAGATCCTGCCCTACAAGGCCACCCTCGACGACAAGATCAACCGTGAGGCCGCCATGGCCGTCGGCGAGACCTCCGGTGGCCCCGCCAAGCCGGTCGTGTCCTCCGCTGCCCGCCGCGCCGCGGCCGACGCCGAGGACGCCACGGCTGCCGAGGCTGCCGACGCCGGCGCCGAAGGTGCCGTCGTCGAGCCGCTCATCAAGGAAGCCGATCCCGACCTCGAGCGCCTGCTCGCCGAGGAAGAGGAGATCGAGCGCCAGACCAAGGAACGGCACGAGACCCCCCACTTCCGCGACGGGCAGGACTGAGGAGCGCCCCCATGCTGATGCCCAAGAAGGTCAAGCACCGCAAGACGCACCGCGGTCGCACCAAGGGTCGCGCCAAGGGCGGCACCGAGGTGTCGTTCGGCGAGTACGGCATCCAGGCTCTCGAGCCCGGGTGGATCACCGCTCGCCAGATCGAGGCCGCCCGTATCGCCATGACCCGCAAGACCCGTCGTGGCGGCAAGGTCTGGATCAACATCTTCCCGGACAAGCCCGTGACGCAGAAGCCGGCCGAGACCCGCATGGGTTCCGGCAAGGGCAACGTCGAGTCCTGGGTCG
Organism: Acidimicrobiales bacterium; assembly: GCA_041618235.1. Lineage (GTDB taxonomy): Bacteria > Actinomycetota > Acidimicrobiia > Acidimicrobiales > Salinilacustritrichaceae > Salinilacustrithrix. Next base: position 45,848 of record JBFJNI010000015.1, on the reverse strand, counting down.
CCGTCGTGCGCCCGGGCCGGATCCTGTTCGAGCTGTCGTACCCCGACGAGGCGCTGGCCCGCGAGGCCATCGACCGTGCCATCCAGAAGCTCCCCATCAAGGCTCGCTTCGTCACCCGTGAGGAGGCGCTGTAGCCATGGCGACCAACGTGCTCCGCGAGCTCGACGACGAGGCGGTCATCGCCCGCCTCGCCGAAGCCCGCGAGGAACTGTTCAACCTCCGCTTCCAGAAGGCGACCGGCCAGCTCACCAACGTGGCCCGGATCTCCCTCGTCAAGCGCGAGATCGCCCGTTGCCTCACCGAGGCCCGGGCCCGAGAGATCGCCGCCGCCGAAGAGCTCGCGGCCCAGACCGCCGAAGGGCAGAAGTGATGTCCGCAACCGAGACCGACACCAACGAGCGCGCGAACCGCAAGGTCCGCGACGGCGTCGTCACGTCGACGTCGATGGACAAGACCGCGGTCGTCGCGGTCGAGTCCCGCAAGCCCCACCCGCGCTACGGCAAGACCATGGCGCGGTCCAAGAAGTTCTACGTCCACGACGAGACCAACGACGCCCGCGTCGGCGACCGTGTCCGTTTCATGGAGACCCGACCCCTCAGCAAGAACAAGCGCTGGCGGCTGGTCGAGATCCTCGAGCGGGCGAAGTAGGTGACACGATGATCCAGCAGGAATCACGCCTCCGCGTCGCTGACAACAGCGGTGCCAAGGAGGTGCTGTGCATCAAGGTGCTCGGCGGCTCCCGCCGTCGCTACGCCGGCATCGGCGACGTCTTCGTCGCCACCGTCAAGGACGCCCTTCCGGGCGCAGCGGTCAAGAAGGGCGACGTCGTCAAGTGCGTCGTCGTCCGCACGAAGAAGGAACGGCGCCGTCCCGACGGCAGCTACATCCGCTTCGACGAGAACGCCGCCGTCCTCATCAACGATCAGCGCCAGCCGCGTGGCACCCGCATCTTCGGCCCGGTGGGCCGCGAGCTGCGCGACGCCAAGTTCATGCGCATCGTGTCGCTGGCACCGGAGGTGCTCTGACATGAGCAAGAACCAGATGAAGATCCGCAAGGGCGATCGCGTCCGTGTGCTCACCGGCAAGGACCGTGGCAAGGAGGGCGAGGTGATCACCGCCATCCCCGAGGCCCGCAAGGTCATCGTCGACGGCGTCAACGTCGCCAAGAAGCATCAGCGCCCCACCAGCGCCACGATGCAGGGCGGCATCATCGACAAGGACATGCCGCTGCCGGTCGCCAACGTGGCGCTGCTCTGCAGCGACTGCGGCCCCACCCGAGTGGGCTACCGCTTCGACGCCGACGGCACCAAGGTCCGTGTCTGCAAGAAGTGCAAGAAGGATCTCGACTGATGGCCACCGCAACCGCACCGCGCCTCCGGGCCCGCTACGACGACTCCATCAAGGCCCAGCTCAAGGACACCCTCGAGCTGCCCAACGTCATGATGGTGCCGAAGCTCTCCAAGATCGTCGTCAACATGGGCGTCGGTGAGGCGCTGAACCAGGCGTCGCTGCTCGAGGGTGCCCAGAAGGACCTCGCCCAGATCACCGGGCAGAAGCCCATCGTGACCCGGGCCAAGAAGTCCATCGCCAACTTCAAGCTGCGCGAGGGCAACGCCATCGGCACCAAGGTCACCCTCCGGGGCGACCGGATGTACGAGTTCTTCGATCGACTGATCTCGGTGTCGATCCCCCGTATCCGCGACTTCCGGGGCCTCAATCCCCGCAGCTTCGACGGCAACGGCAACTACACCTTCGGGGTGACCGAGCAACTCATCTTCCCCGAGATCGATTACGACGCCGTGGACTCCATCCGAGGGATGGACATCACGATCGTCACCACCGCACGGACCGACGCCGAGGGCAAGGCATTGCTCGATGCCTTCGGCTTCCCCTTCCGAAAGGACAGTTGAGCCAGTGGCCAAGAAAGCGCTGATCAACAAGGCCAACGCCAAGCCCAAGTTCAAGGTGCGCGGCTACACCCGCTGCCGCCGCTGTGGGCGACCGCGAGCCGTGTTCAAGAAGTTCGGCCTGTGCCGGATCTGCTTCCGTGAGATGGCGCACAACGGGGAACTCCCCGGTGTGACCAAGGCGAGCTGGTGAGGTTGACGACATGACGATGACCGATCCCATCGCCGACATGCTCACGCGTGTCCGCAATGCAAACATCGCGAAGCACGACGACGTGGCCATGCCCTCGTCGAAGCTGAAGGAAGCCCTGGCCGAGCTGTTGAAGGCCGAGGGGTACATCGCCGACTACAAGACCGAGGAGCGGCAGGACCGCCCCGGGAAGATCTTGTCGATCGACATGAAGTACTCCCCGGACCGTCGCCGCACGATCTCCGGCATCAAGCGCGTCTCCAAGCCCGGCTTGCGCGTCTACAAGAAGTCGAACGAGATCCCCCGCGTGCTCGGCGGCCTCGGCGTTGCCGTGCTGTCGACCTCGCAGGGTCTCATGACCGACAGAGAAGCTCGTCGCCGCCATGTCGGCGGCGAGGTCCTCTGCTACGTCTGGTAGGAGCCCACGATGTCCCGTGTAGGCAAAGCACCCATCACCATCCCGTCCGGCGTCGACGTCACCATCGGTGACGACGAGGTCACCGTGAAGGGCCCCAAGGGGTCCCTCACCCAGACCGTGCCCGGCGACATCTCGCTGCGCCAGGACGGCGACACGCTCCTCGTCGAGCGTCCCGACGACTCGCGTACCAACCGGTCGCTCCACGGTCTCGTGCGCGCCCTCGTGGCCAACATGGTCGAGGGCGTCACCAACGAGTTCGCCAAGGAGCTCGAGATCATCGGCGTCGGTTACCGCGCCACGGCCAAGGGCGACAACGCGCTCGAGCTGGCCCTCGGCTACAGCCACTCCATCGACTACAAGGCCCCCGACGGCATCCGCTTCGAGGTGCCCGCGCCCACCCAGATCGTGGTCCGTGGCATCGACAAGCAGCGTGTCGGTCAGGTCGCCGCCGAGATCCGCGACTTCCGCAAGCCCGAGCCGTACAAGGGCAAGGGCGTCCGCTACAAGGGCGAGCACGTCGTCCGCAAGGCCGGCAAGGCAGGCAAGTGACATGAGCAGCACCGCCAAGAAGAAGCAACTGGGACGCGACCGTCGTCATCGTCGGGTCCGCAAGAAGGTCCAGGGCACCGCGGCCCGTCCGCGCCTGGCCGTCTTCCGCTCCAGCAAGCACATCGTCGCCCAGGTGATCGACGACGACGCCGGTGTGACGCTGGCCTCGGCGTCCACCCACGAGGCCGGCTTCGACGGCTACGGCGGCAACATCGATGCCGCGACCAAGGTGGGCGCCCTCGCCGCCGAGCGCGCCAAGGCCGCCGGCATCGAAAAGGTCGTCTTCGACCGGGGCGGCAACCGCTATCACGGCCGGGTCAAGGCCCTCGCCGACGCCGCACGCGCCGCCGGACTCGACTTCTGAGCACCGGCAAGAACAAGGACTGAATCCTCATGGCAAACGGAAACGACAACCGGGGCGGTGGCCGAGGCCGCCGAGACGAGCCGGCCGCGAACCCCCGCAACTCGGGTGATGCGACGCTGCGCGAGTCGCGCGTCATCAACATCAACCGCGTCGCCAAGGTCGTCAAGGGCGGTCGTCGCTTCAGCTTCACCGCGCTCGTGGTGATCGGCGACGGCGCTGGCCGGGTCGGCCTGGGCTACGGCAAGGCCAAGGAGGTGCCCCTCGCCATCCAGAAGGGCACCGAGGAGGCTCGCAAGAACCTCTTCGACGTCCCCCTCGCCGGCGACACCATCATCCACCCCATCGTGGGCGAGCTCGGCGCCGGTCGCGTCATGCTCAAGCCGGCGGCACCGGGTACCGGGGTCATCGCCGGTGGCGCGGCCCGCATCATCCTCGAAGAGGCCGGCGTGCACGACGTGCTGTGCAAGTCGCTGGGCTCGGCCAACCACATCAACGTGGCCCGCGCCACCATCAACGGCCTCAAGTCGTTGCGCCGCCCCGACGAGATCGCCGAGCTGCGTGGCCTCCCCGCCGACACTTTCGTGCCGAAGGGTCTGCTGAACGCCTACAACGAGTCCGAGAAGGCTCGCGGCCGCTCCGGGGCGATCTCATGAGCGGCATCAAGGTCACCCAGGTCAAGTCGGCCATCGGCACCAAGCCCAAGCACCGCGGCACGCTGCGGGCGCTGGGCCTCGGCCGCATCGGCAAGACCAACACGCTTCCCGACCGTCCCGAGATCCGCGGCATGATCGCTCGGGTCCCGCACCTCATCACGGTCGAAGAAACCGACGGAGACGTCTGATGTACAAGATCCATGATCTCCAGCCCAACGAGGGCGCCAACCGGCGACGCAAGCGCGTCGGCCGTGGCACCGGCGGCAAGGGCGGCAAGACCGCAGGTCGCGGCACCAAGGGCCAGCGCGCCCGCAACACGGTGCCGATGGGCTTCGAGGGTGGCCAGATGCCGCTCTACATGCGCGTCCCGAAGAAGCGGGGCTTCAACAACCCGTTCCGCATCGAGTACCAGGCGATCAACCTCGACACGCTGGCCGAGGCCGGCCTCGACGAGGTCAGCCCCGAGGCGCTCCACGCCAAGGGCCTGGTCCGCAAGGGCGCCCTGGTGAAGATCCTCGGTCGTGGCGAGATCACGACGGCGATGACGGTCAAGGCCCATCGCTTCTCGAAGACCGCCGAAGCGGCCATCACGGCTGCGGGCGGTACTGTCGAGACGTTGCCCCTCCCGTGGGGCGAGCGTCGTCCGCCCGCCAAGGGCAACCAGTTCACGAACCGCTGATCGTCCCCACCTGTTCGGTGTGAGGACGGGGAGGAACAGGTGTTCCAGAGCCTCAAGAGCCTGAGTCGGGTCGCGTCGATCCCGGATCTACGCAAGAAGATCCTGTTCGTGATCTTCATCATCGCCCTGTATCGGGCCGGCTCTGCCGTGCCCGCGCCCGGCATCGATCTCGATGCGGTGCAGAACCTGAAGGAACAGGCCGAAGAGGGCGCCGGCGTGCTCGGCTTCCTCACCCTGTTCTCGGGCGGCGCGCTCACGCAGTTCGCCCTGTTCGCGCTGGGGATCATGCCCTACATCACCAGCTCGATCATCATGCAGATCCTCACGGTGGTGATCCCCCGGCTCGAGCAGTGGCAACAGCAGGGCGCGGTCGGCCAGCGCAAGATCACGCAGTGGACCCGCTACCTCACGGTGGCCATCGCGCTGTTGCAGTCCACCGGCCTCGCCTTCCTGTTCCACAACGGCGGCGGCGGTCTCCTCGGTGGCGGCCAGGGCGTCGATCTCGGCATCGACCTCTTCGGCGGCGACGAGAACTTCAACACCGGCCGCATCCTCATCGTGGTGCTCACCCTCACCGCAGGCACGGCCCTGCTGATGTGGATGGGCGAGCTGATCACCCAGCGAGGCATCGGCAACGGCATGTCGCTGCTCATCTTCGCCTCGGTGGTGTCGAGCTTCCCGGTGGCCGGCGCCCAGATCAACTCCGAGCGTGGCGTCGGGCTGCTCATCCCGCTGTTGCTCCTCGCCGTCGGCATCATGGTGGCCATCGTCTTCGTCGAGCTCGGCCAGCGCCGGATCCCGGTGCAGTTCTCCAAGCGGGTCGTCGGCAACAAGATGACCGGCGGGCAGTCCACCTACATCCCGCTCAAGGTGAACCAGTCCGGCGTGATCCCCGTGATCTTCGCCAGCTCGGTGCTGTACCTGCCGCTGCTGCTCACCCAGGTCCTCCCGGCCGACCAGTCGTGGTCGGTCAGCGTGCAGTCGTGGGTGAACGACAACCTGGTGCAGCCCGACTCGATCGTCTACATCCTCGTGTACGGCATGCTCATCGTCGGCTTCGCCTACTTCTACACGGCGATCCAGTTCGACCCCGCCCAGCAGGCCGACACCATCCGGCGCCAGGGCGGCTACATCCCCGGCATCCGGCCCGGCCCCCAGACCGAGCGCTACCTCGGCCGCATCCTGAACCGCATCACCCTGCCGGGTGCGCTGTTCGTGGCCATGATTGCCCTGCTGCCGTCGATCCTCCTCGCCACGGCCGACATCAACAACTTCCCCTTCGGCGGCATCTCGGTGCTCATCGCCGTGGGTGTGATGCTCGAGATGATGAAGCAGATCGACAGCCAGCTGATGATGCGCAACTACGAGGGCTTCCTCAACTAACCCCCCGAGGGGAATCTTGCGGCCGCTGTCGTCTTGCGGGAGACGGAAACGGCCGCAAGATCCAGTTGGCGGCTCACAACAGGTCGTGCAACAGCCCGAGTGCACGCTGCAGGTCGGTGGCCAGGCACCACGAGCGCACCCGGATGACCCGCCAGCCGGCGGCTTCGAGCAGCGCGGTACGAGCGGCGTCAGCCTCCGCGATGTCGAGATCGTTGTGTTGCCTTCCGTCGACCTCGATGACGATGCAGGCTCCGGGATAGGCCAGGTCGAGCCGGAAGTGGCGTCCGCCGACCTCGACCCAGTGCTGTCGCACCGGCGTGGGGAGCGAGGCGTCGAGGATGGCGTCGAGGACAACCAGCTCGAGGCCTGATTCCGAGATGCCGTCGACGGCGAAGTAGCGGTCGAGCCAGTCGCGCAGGGCACCGCACCCGGTCCGCCCCTGCCGCTTGTGGCGCAGGTAGGTGCGCAGGAGCTGCTGCTGGGAGACCCCGTGCCCATGGCGGAGCTCGCGGATCGTGTGCTTGAACCGGTCGAACGACATCCGGCCACCGAGGTCCACGGCCAACCGACAGGGGCCGGTCGTGGGGATGCCGTCGACGACGACCCGGTCGGCGAGCGCGAGGTCCAGCGACTCGTGCGTTCGCAGCCACGGTCGCCGGAGCTTGGCGCCACGGGGGATGGAGATCTCGGGGGTCGGTTCGTGGAGTCCTCCCACGCCGGTGAGCGCGGCGCCGCAGAGGTGCGAGATGAGCGATCCCGGCGGAGCGATCATCGTGGCCGCCTTGAGGCGGCGTCGCCAGCTCATCGGCACGCCTGCTGGCCCGTACAGGGCACGGTCGACCGGCTGCCAGACGCCCCGTCGGAGCAGGAACCGGAGGCAGCTGTCCGAAGCGCCCGTGCCGAGCACCTGCTCGCGGCTGATGAGTGCGTGCTGGCGGCGCAAGATCGGCGCAGACGCCCGCAACAGCTCTTCGTACATGACTTCCTCCCGTGTGGGGTGACGGGGAAGTCGGGCCAGACGGTAGCAGCGGCCCACGCCCTCACGTTCTTGCGGCCCGTTTCGTGGGACGTGGGACGGCAGCGGCCGCAAGATTCCCCGGGGTGGGGGTTTTCGACGCCCTCAAAGCTCGGCCGATAGGGTGCGCCAACCATGATCCCGGGTGCTCGACTCGTGATGCTCGGCCGGCAGGGAGCCGGCAAGGGCACCCAGTGCACGCGTTTGTCGCGCCACTTCGTGGTCCCCCACATCTCCACCGGAGACATGCTCCGGGCGGCGGTCAAGGAGGGCACGGCCTTCGGTCAGAAGGCGCAGGAGTACATGTCGGCCGGCGAGCTGCTGCCCGACGACGTGATCATCGGCATCGTCGAGGAGCGCCTGCTCAAGGACGACACCCGCAATCGCGGCTACATCCTCGACGGCTTCCCCCGCACCGAGGAGCAGGCCGACACGCTGGCGCAGATCACCAGCGACCAGCCCCTCGACCGCGTGGTCGACCTCGACGTGCCCACCGACGTGGTGCTCGAGCGCCTCGCCAGCCGGCGGGTGTGCGTCGACTGCGGCGCCAACTACGCCGTGCAGTCGCCGCCCAAGCACAACTGGACCTGCGACCACTGCGGTGGCGAGGTCATCCAGCGCGAGGACGACACCGAGGACGCCATCAAGCGCCGGCTGGCCCTCTACGAAGAGGAGACCGCGCCGCTCGTCGAGTGGTACGAGAAGCGCGGCCTGCTGATGGTCGTCGACGGCGACGGCGACGCCGACGAGGTCACGGCCCGGCTCATCCGGGCCATCGAAAGCGCTCGAAGCTGAGCTGACCGCTCGACCGATGGCCACCCGCCGCACCCCGTCGGAGATCGCGGTGATGCGTCGCGCCGGTCGCGTCGTCGCCGAGATGCACGCGGTCTGTCGCGAGGCCGCTCGCCCGGGAGTCACCACCGGCCTCCTCGACCGGCTCGCCCGCGAGGTGCTCGACCGGCGCGGCGCGACCTCGAACTTCCTCGGCTACCACGGCTTCCCGGCGGTCATCTGCGCCAGCGTCAACGACGAGGTCGTCCACGGCATCCCGGGCGACCGTGTCCTCGCGGAGGGCGACGTGCTCTCGATCGACTGCGGGGCCGTCATCGACGGCTGGCACGGCGACGCCGCCTTCACGATGGGCATCGGCGACATGAACACGGCCGACGTCGAGCTGATCGAGATCACCCGCCGCTCGCTCGATGCCGCCATCGCATCGATGGTCGCCGGCGGCACGATCGGCGACATCGGCTTCGCGGTCGAGTCGACCGTGTCGTCGGAGGGCTACTCGGTGCTGCGTGACTACACCGGCCACGGCATCGGCCGGGCCATGCACGAGTCACCCGATGTGCCCAACCACGGACGGCCCGGTCGGGGCAAGAAGCTGGTGCCCGGCATGGTTCTCGCGGTGGAGCCGATGGTCGTGAGCGGGTCACCTGACGTGGTCGAGCTCGACGACGGTTGGACGGTCGTCACCCTCGACGGGGGCACCGGTGTGCACTGGGAGCACACCATCGCCATCACCGACGACGGCCCCGAGATCCTCACGCTCCCGTGAGCGAACGCATCTTCCACCTCGCCGCGCTCGCTGATTGGGAGGCCGCTTGCCAGGCCGGCGCCTACGAGCAGTCGACCGTCGACCGCACCCTGGCCGAGGAGGGGTTCATCCACTGCTCGTTCGCCGCACAGGTCCAGGCCACCGCCGACCGCTACCTCCTCGGCCGCGACGACGTCGTGGCGCTCGCGATCGACGTCGCCGCGGTCTCCGAGATCCTCCGCGTCGAGGACACCAGCGGCCGCGGCGAGGAGTACCCGCACCTGTACGGCCCGCTGCCGGTCGACGCCGTGCTCCGGGCCGATCCGGTGCCGTTGCGCGGCGACGGCCGCCTCGACCTCGCGCCGGTGCTCGTTCCCGACGAGGGATGACGATTCCGTCGCGATCGACGGGAATCCCCCCACGGCCGTGCGATCTCGGCCACAATGACCATCGATCGGGTGATCCGCTCCCAACTCCTCGCTGGAATCAGGGCGCGGACACCGCCCGGCTGCACCGTGGTCGTCCACGGGGTTGGCAGCCGCGTGCCCGCTGACATAAGCTCTCTCTTCGGCTCTGAGGCAGGCGCGCCCGCCCGCCAAGAGTCGTTTCATTCGTCCGCCCACTCCCGAGGGAGCAAGCACGCTGGCTAAGCCCAAGGAAGACGCGATCGTCCTCGAAGGCACGGTCCTCGAGAGCCTCCCCAACGCCATGTTCAAGGTGGAGCTCGAGAACGGCCATCAGGTCCTCGCCCACATCTCCGGGAAGATGCGCATGCACTACATCCGCATCCTCCCCGGTGACCGCGTGCAAGTCGAGCTGACCCCGTACGACCTCAGCCGTGGCCGGATCACGTTCCGGTACCGCTGAACATCGATCCCCCAGAATTCCCCGAGTCGAGAGAGCACCCATGAAGGTCCGACCGAGTGTCAAGCCCATGTGCGAGAAGTGCCAGGTGATCCGTCGGCACGGGCGCGTCATGGTGCTCTGCACCAACCCCCGTCACAAGCAGCGCCAGGGCTGAGGAAGTAACCACTGATGGCACGTATCCAAGGCGTCGACATCCCCCGCGACAAGCGGTTGGTGATCTCGCTCACCTACCTGTTCGGCATCGGCAACACCACGGCCGCCCGCATCTGCGACGAGGTCGGCATCGACCCGAGCACCCGGGTCCGTGACCTCACCGACCCCGAGGTCGCCAAGATCCGCGACTGGATCGACGAGAACGTCGAGGTCGAGGGTGACCTGCGCCGCGTGGTGCAGCAGAACATCAAGCGCAAGATCGAGATCGGCTGCTATCAGGGCATCCGCCACCGCAAGGGCCTGCCGGTCCGCGGTCAGCGCACCCACACCAACGCCCGGACCCGCAAGGGCCCGAAGAAGACCGTTGCCGGCAAGAAGAAGGTGAAGAAGTAATGGCCAAGCCTGCTGCAGGTGGCCGTCGTCCCCGCAAGAAGGAACGCAAGAACGTTTCGCACGGGATCGCGCACATCAAGTCGTCGTTCAACAACACGATCGTCGCCATCACCGACCCCGCCGGCAACGTCCTGTCGTGGGCCTCGGCCGGCAACGTGGGGTTCAAGGGCTCTCGCAAGTCCACCCCCTTCGCCGCCCAGATGGCGGCCGAGAAGGCCGCTCGCGGTGCCATGGAGCACGGCGTCCGCCGTGTCGAGGTGCAGGTCAAGGGCCCCGGTTCGGGCCGCGAGACCGCCATCCGCTCCATCCAGAACGCCGGCATCGAGGTGTCCGGCATCAAGGACGTCACCCCTGTCCCGCACAACGGCTGCCGCCCTCCCAAGCGGCGCCGCACCTGAGGATCTCGACATGTCTCGCTACACCGGCCCCCGCGCACGCGTCGCTCGACGCCTGGGCATCAACATCTTCGGCACCGCCGCGGAGACCCGCGCCCTCGACCGGCGCCCGTACCCGCCCGGCGAGCACGGCCGCAGCCGTCGCCGCGGCCAGCCCTCCGAGTACCTCGCGCAGCTCCAGGAGAAGCAGAAGGCCCGCTTCACCTATGGCCTCACCGAGCGCCAGTTCCGCAACCTCTACGAGGACGCGAACCGCCGCAAGGGCGTCACCGGCGAGCTCATGCTCCAGATGCTCGAGCGTCGCCTCGACAACGTCGTCTACCGGGCCGGCCTCGCCGCGACCCGGGCCCAGGCCCGCCAGTTCGTCGGCCACGGCCACATCGACGTCAACGGCAAGCGCGTCAGCATCCCGAGCTTCCGGGTCAAGGTGGGCGACGTCGTCTCCCTCCGGGCCAAGAGCCGCGACATGGTCACCGTCCAGTGGAACCGGGACGTCCTCGACCGCCAGGCCCCTGGTTGGCTCGAGTCCGGCGACGACAACTTCGCCGTCACGGTCCGTGCCTTTCCCGAGCGTGAGCAGATCGACGTTCCGGTGCGAGAGCAGCTCATCGTCGAGCTGTACTCGAAGTGATCTCCGTTCTGCCGTAATCCCCCCCGCACGTTCTCACCCGCTCCACATTCGACCGACGAGGTAGTCCTCTCCATGCTGGTCATCCAACGCCCCACCGTCGAGCCCCTCGGTGACGCTGAGGGCAACCGTCAGCGGTTCGTCATCACTCCGCTCGAGCCCGGCTTCGGCCACACCATCGGCAACTCGCTGCGCCGCGTGCTCCTCTCCGCCATCCCCGGCGCTGCGGTCACCCAGGTGCGCTTCGACGAGGCCCTCCACGAGTTCGACACCATCAAGGGTGTCGTCGAGGACGTCACCGACATCATCCTCAACCTCAAGGACCTCGTCGTCGTCAGCCACAGCGAAGAGCCCGTGTCTCTGCGCCTCGACGCCAGTGGCCCCGCCGTCGTGCGGGCCGCCGACATCACCCCCAACTCCGACGTCGAGATCCTGAACCCCGACCTCGAGATCGCGACGATGAACGCCGACGGCCGCCTGGCCATCGACATCACCATCGCCCAGGGCCGTGGTTACGTCTCCGCCGACCGCAACAAGTCGAGCGACACCATCGGCGTCATCCCGGTCGACTCGATCTTCTCGCCGGTGCGCAAGGCGACCTTCGCCGTCGAGCCGACCCGCGTCGAGCAGGACACCAACTACGACCGGCTGGTCATCGACATCCAGACCGACGGCTCGATCGACCCGGCCGAGGCGCTCGCCTCCGCCGGCGACACGCTTCGCAGCCTCGTCGGCCTGATCGCCGACATGAGCGAGGAGCCGCAGGGCCTCGAGCTCGGCGAGGTCGCGGCGGTGGGCTCCGGCCCGTCCGACCTCGACCAGCCCATCGAGGACCTCGAGCTCTCCGAGCGTCCCCGCAACTGCCTCAAGCGCGCCCAGGTGAACAGCATCGGCGAGCTCGTGAACAAGACCGAAGACGACCTCCTGGCCATCACCAACTTCGGCCAGAAGTCCCTCGACGAGGTCGTCGAGAAGCTCGATGAGCGCGGGCTCTCGCTCCGCGTTCGCGGCTAGGAGAAACGACAATGCCTGGAAGACCCCGCAAGGGAAAGCGATTCGGCGGTTCCTCCGCCCACCAGAAGGCCATGTTCGGCAATCTGGTGGCGAGCCTCATCGCCGCAGAGTCCATCGTCACCACCGAGGCCAAGGCCAAGGCGGTCCGACCGGTGGCCGAGAAGCTCATCACGAAGGCCAAGAAGGGCGGTCTGCACAACCACCGCCAGGTCGTCGCCTACCTCCGCGACGAGGAGATGGCCCACAAGCTGATGACCGACGTCGGTCCCCGCTACGCCGACCGGCCGGGTGGCTACACCCGCATCCTCAAGCTCGGACCGCGTCACGGCGACAACGCGCCGATGGCTCGCATCGAACTCGTCTGAGCATTCGCTCGGAGAACTGATCCGACCCGGCGGCTTCCGCCGGGTCGTTTCGCGTCCATGGCAAGCTTCCGCTGATGCCCACGGCCCTGACGCTGTTCGATGAAGACGACATGACCGCGGCCCCGCTCGAACCACTGGTGCGAGTCCGGATGCGCGTGGCCTACGACGGCACCCGATTCCACGGGTTCGCCGCCAACCCCGGTGTGCCCACCGTCGGCGGGACGCTGACCGAGGCGCTCGAGCGCGTCCTGCGTCACCCGATCGAGTTGACCTGTGCCGGCCGCACCGACAAGGGCGTCCACGCGCATGGCCAGGTGGTCGATTTCGCCACCAGCGAGGGCGTCGACCTCGACAGCCTCGTACGGGCGCTGAACTCGTTGTGCGGGCCGTCGATCGCCGTGCGCGAGGTGGGATTGGTGGCCCTCGAGTTCTCGTCGCGGTTCGACGCCGTCGCCCGGCGGTATCGCTACACGGTCCACAACTCGCCGGTACCCGACCCGTTCTCGGTCCACACCGCTTGGCACATCAGCGAACCGCTGAGCATGGCCCGGCTCACCCTCGCCTGCGACCCGCTCATCGGGACCCACGACTTCTCGTCGTTCTGCCGCCGACCCAAACGACCGGGCACCCGGGCCGAGGGCGGCGGCGGCCCCGACGAGGAGGTGTCACTCGTGCGCGACGTGCACTCGGCACGATGGGTCGACGAGGGAGACGGCACGCTGCGCTTCTGGATCGAGGCGTCGTCGTTCTGCCACCAGATGGTGCGGTCGCTGGTCGGGACGCTGGTCGACGTCGGCCTCGGAAAGCTCACGCCGGGTGACCTGCTCGGCATCATCGCGGCCCGCGACCGCGCCGCCGCCGGCCCGGTGGCGCCACCCCATGGCCTCAGCCTCTGGCAGGTCCGCTACCCCGCCTGACGCCGTGGATCGGCTCAGGCGAGGGTGATGGTGCCGTCGCCGGCGCCGGTGACCCGGCCGACGACCGCAGCGGTGTGGCCCGACGCGGTCAGCGCGGCGACGGCCTCGGCTGCCGCCGCGTCGTCGGCGGCACCGAACAGCAGGCCGCCGCTGGTCTGCGCGTCGGCCAGGAGGAGCTGGGTCGAGTCGTCGTGGCTGCCGGCGTCGAGCTGGGAGCGCACATGGTCGAGGTTGCGGCGCGAGCCGCCGGGGACGACGTCGGCGGCCAGCAGCTCGCGGACGCCGTCGAGGACGGGGACGGCCTCGACGTCGAGCGTGACGGTGACGCCGGACTCGGCCGTCATGCGCGACAGGTGGCCCAGCAGACCGAAGCCGGTGACGTCGGTGCAGCCGGTGGCGCCGGCCGAGCGGGCCGCGTCGGCCGCGGCCGCGTTCAGGCGGGTCATCGACGCGATGGCGGCCTCGGCGAGGGCGGGTGGGGCGACGTCGGCCTTGATGGCGGTGGTGGTGATGCCGATGCCGAGGGGCTTGGTGAGCACGAGCACGTCGGTGGGACGGAGGCCGGCATTGGTGAGGATGCGGTCGGGGTGGACCTCGCCGACGACCGCCATGCCGTACTTGGGCTCGGGATCGTCGACGGTGTGGCCGCCGGCGACGACGAACCCGGCTTCCGCGGCGATGTCGAGGCCGCCCTGGAGGACGTCGCCCAACAGCTCGGTGGGGAGCTCGTCGACGTTCCAGCCCACGAGGTTGAGCGCCAGCAGGGGAGCGCCGCCCATGGCGTAGACGTCGGAGACCGCGTTGGCGGCCGCGATGCGGCCCCAGGTGCGGGCGTCGTCGACCACCGGGGTGATGAAGTCGGCCGTGACCACCAGGGCGCGATCGTCCGAGAGGCGCCAGACCGCGGCATCGTCGCCGGTCAGCGCCCCGACCAAGAGGTTCGGATCACCGGGAGGTGCTAGACGACGCACGACGTGCGCCAGCTCGCCTGGGGCGAGCTTGCACGCTCAGCCGGCGCCGTGGGAGAACGCCGTCAGGCGAGGAGAGGTGGACATCGCCGTGCACCGTAGCGCTGCTCGCTACCCTCGCCGGGTTGCAGCTGAGCGCAGCGCGCACGTAGATTTGTCGATCGCGCCTGGGCACACTCGTGCCCCGAGACGCCACCAGATCTGTACCGAGCACCACCGTACTGAGAGAGCCAGGTCGCACCCGTGCGCACGTATTCACCGAAAGCCAGCGAACTCACCCACGAGTGGTGGGTCATCGACGCCGAGGGCATGGTCCTCGGGCGTCTGGCCACCGAGGTCGCACGCATCCTGCGCGGCAAGCACAAGCCGACGTTCGCGCCCAACCTCGACGGCGGCGACCACGTCATCATCGTCAACGCCGAGAAGGTCGTGCTGACCTCGAACAAGGCCGAGCGCAAGCAGGTCTGGCGCCACTCGGGCTTCCCCGGCGGCATCAAGTCCCAGAGCTACCAGGAGGCCATCGACCGCAAGCCGGCCGAGGCCGTCCGTCGCACCGTCAAGGGCATGCTCCCCAAGACCCGGCTCGGGGCCCAGATGGCCACCAAGCTCAAGGTCTACGCCGGGCCCACGCATCCCCATGCGGCCCAGCAGCCCAAGCCCCTCGAGATCGATCCCCGTGCCAAGGCACGGGTGAGCTGAAGGAACACCCCGTGAGCACCAAGCCCCTCATCCAGGCCACCGGTCGTCGCAAGCGTGCCGTGGCCCGCATCCGGCTCCGTCCGGGTACCGGCAAGGTCACCATCAACGGGCGTGACCTCACCGACTACTTCCCCACCGAGGCCATGCGCAGCCTCGCCCTGGCCCCGCTCGTCGTGGCCGAGGCCCGCGAGCACTACGACGTCGACTGCGGCATCGAGGGTGGCGGCGTCACCGGTCAGGCCGGTGCGATGAGCCTGGGCCTCGCCCGTGCCCTCGCCGAGCTCGATCCCGAGCGTCGTGGCGAGCTCAAGCACGAAGGTCTCCTCCGCCGCGATCCGCGGAAGAAGGAGTCCAAGAAGTACGGCCTCAAGAAGGCCCGCAAGGCGCCGCAGTACTCCAAGCGCTGATCCGGCTCCGGCTGGTCGCACCCGTGCGGACGTTCCCGTGCTGAAGTTCGGCACCGACGGCGTCCGCGGCGTCGCCAACACAGAACTCACTCCGGAGCTCGCCCTCGCTGTCGGGCGAGCTTCGGCGCGTGTGCTGGCCGGTGGTGACATCCGCCAGGTCGTGATCGGGCGCGACACCCGTCGCTCGGGCGAGATGCTCGAAGCCGCGCTGGCCGCGGGCTTCGCCTCCGAGGGGCTCGAGGTGCTGCTGCTCGGCGTGGTCCCCACGCCGCTGGTCGCTCACGAGTCCGCCCACCTCGGCGTGCCCGGCGCGATGATCTCGGCCTCGCACAACCCGTATCCCGACAACGGCATCAAGCTGTTCGCCGCCGGCGGACGCAAGCTCACCGACGACGTCGAGGCCGAGCTCGAGGCGCAGTTCCACGATCTGCTGTCCGGGCTCGACCGGGCCACCCGACCGGACGGTGCCGAGGTGGGCACCGTCGTCCCGGCCGGCGCTGACGCCGAGGCCCGCTACACCGACCTGCTGCTCGACGCCATCGGCCGTCGTGACCTCCGCGGGCTCTCGGTGGTCCTCGACTGCGCCCACGGTGCGGCCTCCACCATCGCCCCCCGGGTGGTGACCGGTACCGGGGTGGTGAGCACCGTCGTCCACGCCGAGCCCGACGGGGTCAACATCAACGAGCAGGCCGGCTCCACCGCCCCCGACGTCCTCGCCGCCGCCGTGCTCGGCGCCGGCGCCGACGTCGGACTCGCCCTCGACGGCGACGCCGATCGACTGGTGGCCGTCGATGCGGCCGGCACCGTCGTCGACGGCGACCACCTCCTGGCCATCCTCGCCATCGACCGCCAGGCCCGTGGCGCGCTGGTCGGTGACACCGTCGTCGCCACCGTGATGTCCAACCTCGGGTTCCGGCAGGCCATGGATCGTCGCGGCATCAACGTCGTCGAGACCGCCGTCGGTGACCGGTACGTGCTCGAGGCGCTGGCCGAGACCGGGGCCGTCCTCGGGGGCGAGCAGTCGGGTCACGTCATCCAGACCGATGTGGCCACCACCGGCGACGGGCTGCTCACCGCGCTCTCGATCCTCGACGTGATGGCGCGCACCGGCCGCACGCTCGCCGACCTGGCCGCCGACGCCATGACCTCGCTGCCCCAGGTCTTGGTGAACGTGCGGCTCGCCGAGCGACGCGAGGACCTCGTCGACGCCCTCGCGTCGGACATCGCCGCGGCGGAGGAGCGCCTCGGGGCGACGGGACGGGTCCTGGTCCGGGCCTCGGGCACCGAGCCGCTCATCCGGGTGATGGTGGAAGCGCCGACCGAGGAGCAGGCGATCGTCGAGGCGGAAGCACTCGCCTCCGCCGTGTCGGCTCTGGACTAGAGATCAGACCTGCCGGGTCATGACGAAGGTGCCTTCCTGCGTGACCTCCTGTCCGAACATCCGCTTGTAGGTACCGGTGATCCTCGTGCACCGGTCGCGGTGCTTGATGGTGGGCTCGTCGCAGGGGTACTCGGTCCCCTGGCTGACCTCGAGCGTGGCCGAGGGGAACACGAAGCTCCCCTTGGACGCTTCGTTGGTGGCGATGCCCTTGAAGTTGCTGAAGGCGCCATTCGGTGCCACGGAGCCGCTCATGTTGAACGTCACCTCCTTCTGACTGTCCTTCACCGAGCCCGACACCGTTCCGTCCACGATCTTGAACCCGACGATCCATGTGTCTCCGTTGGTCTTCGAGGGGTCGCTCGGGTCAGGGAACGTGGTCTTCATGGTCCAGCTCGACACGCCGGTGTTGCCTTGCGCGCGCTCGACGGTGACCGTCTTCGCGGGTGCGGGCGGCGGCGCGGGCGCCGGCGCCGGGTCGGGATCGGGTGCCGGAGCGGGAGCAGGGGTCGCCGGCTTGGGTGCCGGCGCTGCGCCTCCGCCGCTGGGCGCGGCCGGTGCGGCTGCGCCGCCGGGGGCGGCGGGCTGGGCCGCACCGCCGGGTGCGACGGGTTGTGCGGCGCCGGGGGCGACCGGCTGGTCGGGCGCCGCTGCCTCGTCGGACGCGTCGTCCGACGGCAGCAAGACGAGCGCGGCCGCGAGCTCGTCAGGCGTCATTCCCACGGGGTCTGCGGTGTAGCAGTTCCCCTCGTCGTCGTAGAAGTACCCGGCCTCGAAGCAGGCGGTCTGAGCGGCCAGGGCTGCGGCGTCGTCGGCTGCGGTGGCCTCGACCGCCTCGGGGTCCTCGTCGGAGAAGCACGAGCGGAACAGCAGCGCCCCACCGAGCACCAGGACGATCGCGAGGAGCACCCAGATCTTCGGGTCGCGCGGCTTCTGCTCGGCGACGGCGACCCCGCCGGCATTGGCCGGTTGGATCGTCGTGGGGTCAGGGGTCTGATCAGACATGGTGGGCTCCCGTCAGCTGTGGGGTCCACCAAACCCCTTTGAACGGCCCATGGCCAAGGTCAACGGACGAAATGACCTGATCGGGTCGGATGGCATGGTCATCCCAATCAGTCGGAGAGCGTGGGTGGAGCGGGGCGATCAGCGTGGATGATCGTGACTTTCGGGTAGTTTCCACCGTGATCGACCGGGAGGCGAGCGGACGTGAGATCGTCGATGACGGGCGCGAGCGCACGCGTCGGCGGGACCGGCCGATGAGCCTGCTCGACCACTTGGACCCATCGGACCAGCGAGCGGACAACGGGTAGGTCGTTGGCTTCGACGGCTGCAATCGTCTGCGCTACGACCCCGCCGGCGACGGCCTGCGCTACGTCGTGGACGGCGCGGCCGTCATCTTGCGAGGGCAACGTCGTGTCCACGCTGGTGGCGTGCGAGGACACCGTCGACCGCCAGCAACGGTTCCGGGCCGTGCTGTCCGGTGAGGTGACCTGGTCGGTGGTCGGCTCGAACCCGACCTTGACCGCTGCCGACGGCTGCGCCGTGACCTACCGAGCCGCCGGGTCGTAGCGGCGCCCACTCACGCGAACGGGCCCTGACCCGCCAGACTGGTGCCCCTATGTGCGGAATCATCGCCGTCCTGCGTCGCCCCGTCGATCGCGTCGAAGTCGATGCGGAACCGGTGCTGGCGCGCCTCGATGCGGCCGTTGCCCAGGTGACGGTCGCGGTGGCCGCGCCCGAGGCGCCGGCCCTCCACGACGCCGCCTCCGATCTCGAATGGGTCTCCGAGGCGCTGCATGGTCCGCGTGGTGTCCGGTTCCTGCTCACCGATGCGCCCTCCGCCGCCCGGATCCGAGGCCTGGCCACCACGCTCGCCGCCGTCGTGGCCGATCTCGACCGGGCCCTCGACGGCCTCGTGGTCGACGACACCACCGAGGCCCGGAACGCGGCCGCCGTCCGGGTGAAGGATGCGGCCTGGGCCATCGACCGCGACCGGCTCCGCACCGCCGATGGCGTCGGCGGTTTCACCGGGCGGGCCACGGGGTGGTCGGCGGTCGAGGTCTACACCCAGATCGAACAGGCACTGCGTGGCATCGACCGTCTCGAGGTCCGCGGCCGCGACTCGGCCGGTCTCAACGTGATGGTCCGCGACCACGGCCTCGACCCGGCCGACCCAGCGGTCGCTGGTCTGCTGCAGGGCCGCGTCGACGACGAGCTGCTCCGATCCGGTGCCGTCCGCGTCGTGGGCGACACCATGGTCTTCGCCTACAAGGCAGCGGCCGAGATCGGCGAGCTCGGCGACAACACCGCCGCGCTGCGCGCCGAGATCGTCGCCGACCAGCTCCTCCGCCTGGCCCTCGCCGGTGAGCACGCCAGCGGCGTCGTGCTGGGCCACACCCGGTGGGCCAGCGTCGGCATCATCTCCGAGGCCAACGCCCACCCGCTCGACTCGCTCGAACTGGTCGAGCGCGATGGCCCGTTCGTGGTGGCGGCCCTCAACGGCGACGTCGACAACTTCGCCGACCTCAAGGCGTCGCACTCGCTCGGCATCCCGGCCGAGATCACCACCGACGCCAAGGTCATCCCCACCCTGGTCTCCCGCCGCATCACCGCGGGTGACGACCATCTCGAGGCCTTCCGTGCGTCGGTCGCCGCCTTCGAGGGCTCGGTGGCCATCGCCGCCGCCATCGCCGAGCGACCCAATGCGCTGCTCCTCGCTCTCCGCGGGTCGGGTCAGGCGCTCTACGTCGGCCTCGCCGAGGACACCTACCTCATCGCCTCGGAGCCGTACGGCCTGGTCGAGGAGACCGCCCGCTACGTCCGCATGGACGGCGAGACGCCGGCCAACCCCGACAACCCCAACGCCAGCCGCGGTCAGATCCTGCTCCTCGATGGCGACCGCGCCGGCACGCTCGAGGGCATCGAGCGCGTCGCCTACGACGGCACTTCGCTCCCGATCACCGACGACGACGTCGTCACCGCTGAGATCACCACCCGCGACATCGACCGCGGTGAGTTCCCGCACTTCCTGCTCAAGGAGGTCACCGAGTCGCCGGTGAGCTTCCGCAAGACGCTGCGCGGACGCTTGATCGAGCGCGGCGACGAGCTCGAGGTCGTCCTGCCCGAGGCCTCGTTCCCTGACGCGATCCGCCGACGCCTCGCCGACGGCTCGATCACCCGCGTCCTCGCCATCGGCCAGGGCACCGCCCACATCGCCAGCCGAGGACTCACGTCCGTGCTCGCCGATGCCGCCGACCGGCACGGCGTCCAGGTCGAGGCCATCCCGGCCACCGAGCTGTCCGGGTTCCGGCTCCGTTCCGACATGTCCGACACGCTGATCGTGGCCATCAGCCAGTCGGGCACCACCACCGACACCAACCGCACCGTCGATCTCGTGCGGGCCCGCGGCGCGTCGGTGATCGCCATCGTCAACCGGCGCGGCTCCGACCTGACCGATCGGGCCGACGGCGTCATCTACACCTCTGACGGTCGCGACGTCGAGATGGCGGTGCCGTCCACCAAGGCGTTCTACGCCCAGATCGCCGCCGGCTACCTGTTGGCCGTGGCCATCGCCGACCAGTGGGGCGAGGAGGCCGACCAGTCGCTGCTCGCCGCGCTGCGCGACCTCCCCGAGGCCATGGTCCGCACCCTCGCCACGCGGCCGGCCATCGCCGAGGCCGCCCACCAGTGGTGCCCGCCCCGGCGCTACTGGGCCATCGTCGGCAACGGCACCAACCGCATCGCGGCCGAGGAGCTGCGGATCAAGCTGTCGGAGCTCTGTTACAAGTCGATCGCCTGCGACGCCACCGAGGACAAGAAGCACATCGACCTCTCGTCGGAGCCGCTCATCCTGGTCTGTGCCGCCGGCCTCACCGGCTCCAACGTCGACGACGTGGCGAAGGAGGTCGCGATCTACCGGGCCCACAAGGCAGCGCCCATCGTGATCGCCACGGAGGGCGAGGGTCGCTTCGCCAGCGCGCTGTCGGTGCTCACCGTGCCCGACACCCACCCGATGTTGGCCTTCGTGCTGGCCACGGTGGTGGGCCACCTGTTCGGCTACGAAGCTGCACTGGCCATCGATGCCCAGGCCATGCCGCTCAAGGAGGTCCGTGGTGCCATCGAGGACGCCCTCGAGGACGGGCCTCGCGACGGTGAGCACGTGCTCGCGGCCGTGCGCCGCTCGATCGACCGCCCGGTTCTCGCCTTCTTCGACGGGCTGCGAGCCGGTCGATACGACGGTCACCTCGAGGCCTCCACGGGCGTCCGGGTGTCGAACCTGCTCCGCTACGCCACCGGCACCGTGCCGCTCGATGCCTACCAGCTCGACCACGGCAAGGTCGGCACGCCGGCCGTCCTGGTCGACGACCTCACCGCGGCGCTCACCCGCGGGATCGACGAGCTCACCCGACCCATCGACGCCATCAAGCACCAGGCCAAGACGGTCACGGTCGGCATCTCGCGCAGCGACGAGTCGCTGCTCGAGGTCGGACTGGTCCGTTCCGTGCTCGACGCAGGCGCCGCCCGCGACCGACTCACCTACACCACGCTGCGCACGCTGGCCGACGTCTCACCCGCCGTCGACGATGTCGTCGGCTACACCCGATACCGCATCGAGGGTGCGGTCGACGGTGGCGACGTCGCTGCCACCATCACGGTCATCGACCGCGGTGGCATCGCCCTCGATCTCCCGCTGCGCACCGAGGCCAACCCTGTCCTCCGCGGCACCAAGCACCAGGTGGCGTCCGACCAGCTGGTGCTCGTCGGCAAGGGGCGCAGCGACGGCCGCACCATCGTCATCGTGCCCGAGGTCAAGGACGGCATGACCACGGGGATCACCTTGTTGCACGTGCACTTCGCCGACCACCTCTCGACCGCCGCGGCCAGGGGCGTGCTCGCCGGCTACCGCCGGCGGCTCGCCGCCCTGCGCGACGCGGTCACCGAGACCGAGCCGACCTTCCGCGACGATCTCCTCGCCGAGATCCCGGTCGCCGACCTGCTCACCCTGCCCGTGAGTGTGCTGGCCGACCGCTGGCGGTCGTGACCGGGCGCGTCGTCGGTGTCGGCATCGATCTGGTCGAGGTCGATCGCTTCCGCATCTCGCTGACGCGGACGCCGTCGATGCGCGAGCGGATGTTCACCGAGGCCGAGCGGGCCTACGCCGAGACGGCCAACGACCCGACCGAGCGCTATGCGGCCCGGTTCGCGGCCAAGGAAGCGGTGATGAAGGCCATGGGTGTCGGCCTCGGTGCCTTCGGCTTCCACGACGTCGAGGTGATCCGAGCCGATGGTGGCCAGCCGTCGCTGCGCATCATCGGTGCTGCCGAGCTGTTGGCGGTCGAGCTCGGCGTGGTGGCGTGGCAGCTCAGCCTCACCCACACACGCACATCGGCCGGCGCCATCGTGGTCGCGCTGGGCGGCTAGTCAGCCGCAAGCGATCACCGGGGGCGCGCCACCTCGATCATCGAATCGACACCGATCTCGAGGTGGTCGACGGTCCAGTCCTCCAGGCAACCGCGGAGCTGCTTGCGATCGGTTGCGTCGAGCGACGGCTGGAGCACGAAGCGGAACCGGCGCTCGTCCGTGTCGGGCAGCGCCTCGAGCCCACCCACCGGGTCGGCGATCGCCACCTCGGTGCGGCAGCTCAGCACCTTGGCCCAGGTGTACTCCTCGAGCGTCTGGCCTCGCTCGCCGCCGCGGCGCTCGGCTTGGATCACCACCTCGAGTCGTGAGTTCGGATCCTGGGGCGTGTGCCGCGACATGGTGGCGTCGCGCAGTGAGAAGACCCCCGCGCCGAGGAGCGCGACGGCAGCGAGGACGCCGAGGAATCTGATGATCGAGGCGACCATCAGCGGTGCCCTCGGAGCAACGCCCGGAGGTCGGGATCATCGAAGTGGGGAACGGCCATCGCGAGCGCGGTGACCTCGTCGACGTACAGGCCGTCCTCGGGATAGGAGATGCGGGTGAGATCTCCGGCCAGTCGCCCCTCGGCGATCGTGGTCGAGGTCCGGGCGGCGATCTTGTCGATCACCCACGCCAGTCCGCTGAGCAGCACACCGCCGCCGACGAGCATCGTGATGAACACGTTCGACCTGGTCATGACCTCCTTGGGGTCGAGCCAGGCGAATCGCTGCGGCTGGTGGCGGGTGTCGCGCAGCACGGCGCGGATCTGCTCGCGTTCCTCGTCGGCCGTGCGGGTCAGTTGGTCGATCTTGCGTAGGACGAGCCCTGCCGCGAGCCCGACCTCGGCGACGAGTGCGACCAAGCCGAAGAACAGGGCTCGATTCCACTCCCACCGATTGAGGGAGATGATCGAGTAGGTGAAGGCGCCCACGAAGGTGGCTCCGGCCGAGAGCCAGACGAGCTTCCTCATGCGCTGCCCCGTTCTGCGGCGGGCCCACGGTCTTCGAGCGCGGCGTCAACGCGGGTGATGCGTCCCGTCGTGCCGTCGACGGTGATGATCGAACCCTCGGTGAAGTCGTCGAGTGCACCGGCATGGCCGACGACTGCGGGCACGCCGGCTTCGCGGGCGAGGATCGCGAGGTGGGCGAGCACGCTGCCGGTCTCGGAGACGACGCCTGCGAGCCGGGTGAGGAGCGGGCCGATGCCCGGCGACAGGGTCCTCACCACCAGGATCGATCCCGCCGGTGGGTCGTGGGTGTCGTGGGTGACCGGTCCGGTGGCGCGGCCGCCGCTGGCACCCGTGCCTCCGCCCGATTCGCCCGCGGTTCGGTCGGCGATGGGGCGGCCCTGATCCGAGATGCGGAATCGAGCGGGCAGGGGAGGGGAGTCAGCTTCGTCGTGGCGTCGCCGCCGGTCCGACAGGAGGTCGACCGCGACGTCGGCCCGTCGGGTGACCAGCAGGATGAGCTCCTCGTAGCTGAGGTACGGGACGTGCGAGGCGTCGGGCAGTCGGCCGTCGGCCTGCAGCCGCTGCCCCAGCGTCCACGCCGCACGTCCGCTGAGCTCGTGCACCCACCGGGCGCGGAGTCGGAGCGCTTCGCGTGCGACGGCTGCGCTGGACGAACGTCGATCAGCCGGTACGTCGCCCCGACCGGGGAACAGGTCGGGCATCGTGGACCGCGGAGGAAGGCCGGCGCATCGGCCGATGCGCGGTGGCGTGAGGGCCAGGACCACCGGGCTCTGGGCGATGATGTCCTCGTCGGACTGCCCGTCGCTCCGTGCTTCACCCAGCACGCGCATCGCGACCGAGGCTGCCGTGATCGTCGAGGCGTCCGCGTCGGCGAGCAGGCCCATGAGGACCTCGTGCGCATGGAGCGATCGAAGCCCGGCGCGACTCCGGCCGAGCAGTGCCACGAGCTGGCGATCGGTCATCTCGTCGAGCGGAGGGATGTGCTCGAGGTCGGCGTCGACCCGATCGACG
Source organism: Acidimicrobiales bacterium (assembly GCA_041618235.1). GTDB lineage: Bacteria > Actinomycetota > Acidimicrobiia > Acidimicrobiales > Salinilacustritrichaceae > Salinilacustrithrix. The sequence goes on along the minus strand of JBFJNI010000015.1, from coordinate 21,588 downwards.
AGACGATTGCCCAGCGCCGGGAGGGCGCTGCGCAGCCGGCCGACCCGCCACGCGGAGCGGAGGCGCCGCACCCTGGCGGCGACGGCGAACCACGGTGGGCGACGCTCGCGTCGTGGGATCTCCCCTGTTCGTTCGAGGTCGATGGCGACGCGTCCGTCGACCGAGACGACGAGGTCGGGCTCGTCGAGCTGCGAGTCCGGAATCGCGCCGGCGAGGTGCAGCGCCTCGCGCACCGCGTCGCGGAGCGGCGGCACCCACAGGTCGGCTTCGAGGGGACGCAGTCGTTCCGGGAAGGTCTCGGCGACCGGGCCGGGGCCGTAGACCGGGCCGCTGGGCACGCCCCTGCTCTCGGTCGTGATGGGCCGCGACTGGAGCATGACGAGTTCGCCGCCGACCTCGGCCCACTCGATGTCCTGTGGGCCGCCGAAGACCACGGCGGCCTGCGAGGCCAGGGTTGCGAGCGACCGGAGCTGCCGTGCGTGGAGCTCGACACCGTCACGGATGTCGAGCTCGACGAGTCCGCCGTCTCGCTCGATGACGTGGAGCGAGCCGTCGACCGTGCCGCTCACCAGCCCTTCGGGATGACCGGCGACGGCGGTGATCACCATCCGGTCGCTCCGACCCGTCACCGGATCGATGCCGAACAACACGCCGCTGATCCGCGGCTCGATGAACGGCTGCACGAGGACCGCGATCGGGGCGCCAGCGACCCCGGCGCGCTCGCGGGAGGCGAGAACGGTGCGCACGCCTTCGGCCAGACCGGTGGAGCCCCGCAGGTCGAGCACGGACACGAACTGTCCGGCGGCGGACGACTCGGCCGTGTCCTCGATGACGGACGAGGACCGGGCGACGATCCGTTCGGCGACGCGTGCCGCGTCATCGAGGATCTCGAGCTCCTCGACCCGCATGCCCCGGTCGACCGTCTCGCATGCTGCGGTCGTGAGCACCGCTCCGGGGAGGACCGGGAGTCCGTGCGCTCGGGCTCGAGCGAGTGCGGCGGCCTTGCCCCCGACGAGCTGGAAGCCCCGGGCTCGTGGATCGTCGAGCCACACCAGCCAGGGTCGATCGGGCACCGGCGGGGCGAAGCCGTCCTCGGCAGCCGGTGGGATGAGATCGGTCATGGCCGGTCCTTCGTCGGCGACCGCAACCAGTGGTCGGCTGGCGCGAACGCCAGGGTCGAGACGGTCCGGAGATCAAGCCGGACGGAAACCGAACGCTCTGAAGAGCATATGCCTGGAACCCCGTTCGGGGACTTTTTCATTTCCAGTTCAGCCCAGATGGCGCACAGTGTCAGGTGAGGATGCGTCCGAGAGTGCGCAGAGGATCCGATGGCGCCCACCGACACAACCACCGCAAACGGCCAAACCGTCAACGACGACGACGTGCCGCACTTCCACATGCACCCTCCGTATTCACCGCGGCATCTCTTCGATCGCACGCCGGTGCTGCTCGCCGTGGTCGTGGTGGTGCTCGCCTTCGCGGTCGCCGCCGCCGTCGATCACGGCAGCCTGCTGCTCACGGTCGACGAACCGGTGCAGCGATGGGTGGCCGAGCAGCGAACCGAGGGGCGGAGCACGTTCTTCGCGTGGGCGAGTCGGCTGGGGGACAACGCCCTCGTGTTCCCGTTCGGCTTGGCGGTCGCCCTCGCCATGTACCGACGGTGCCGGTTCCTGTCCTATGCCCTCCTCGTGGCCATCGCGGTCCGGCCCGGCTTCGAGTTCGTCCTCAAGGCGGCGATCGGTCGGGAGCGGCCCGACATCGAGCCCCTCGCCCACTTCCAAGGACCGTCGCATCCCAGCGGCCACCCACTCGCTGCGGTGTCGGTGTGGGGTCTGATGCCGCCGGTCGTGGCCCTCCTCGGCGCGGGCCGCAAGCTGTGGTGGACCACGGTGAGCGTGGTCACGGCCATCATCGTCCTCGTCGCGGCCGCGCGGGTGTACCGCGGTGCGCACTGGCTCACCGATGTGACGGCCTCGCTGCTGTGGGGCGCGCTGTTCCTGGTGGCCGTGGAGCTGGTCTACGACCATGTGCACGACCGCTTCCACTGGCACGACCCCAGCTGCCCGCCGCGCGGTCGCTGACGGTCTCAGGGCCGACGGCGGGTCACCGAGACCAGAGCCGGGCCTCGTACTGGGCGCGCAGCTCGTCAGGGATCTGGACCGCTCGCCGGCCCACGGTGTCGAAGGCCAGGTTGACCCCTTCGAAGATGCTGAGCAGATCGCCGCGGTCGCGATCGAACACCCACATCACCTGGTGCATGGTCTTGTCGGCGAGACCCAAGGTGGCGCCGAAGCTCTGGATCTGCGTTCCCTGCTCGGGCAGCCGGACGAGGCACAGACGGGTCTCCATCGATGCGAAGCCGATGACCTCGCCGTCGGGGCCGTCGTGGAGCGACGGGCCCATGGCGCCGTCGATCGCCTCGCCGCCCCAGTGGAGCATCGGCGCAAAGGTGGGCAGCACCCGGCCGTCGGGTCCGCATTCCTCGGCGGTGACCGTTCGGGGGAGGCGGATGGCCAGGCCCCGCTCGGTCAGCTCCGTCAACGTCGGCACGTCCTCGGTCGGGTCGCGATCGAGGGAGATGGAGCGCGGCTTGCCATGGGCGGGCGGGGAGATGAGCTCGGTGTCGAGCCGGCCGGGCCACGCGTCGTCGATCGAACCCTCGGGCGTGCGCGCCACGACGCCGTGGACGAACGTGGCGGCGACCTCGTCCGAGCCGGCGTTCACCAGCTCGTGGTAGAGCGAGAGGTGACCCTGGCCGACCTCCAGCAGACCGCTGCGCACCTCGAGCTCGGCCCCGAGCAGCTGCTCGCGGTGATGGCGGGTGTAGAGGTCCTCGACCGCGATCGACGTGCGGGTGTCGTCGCCGGTGATGTCGGCCGACCACGCCTCGGTCGCAGCCGCAGCGGCCACGCCGTAGAACCGGACGTTCATGTGGCCGAGGTGGTCGATCTGATCCTCGGTGACGGTGGTGCGGTGGGTGATGTGGAGTTCGGTCATGGGGGGTGCCTTCTGGTGCGGGCCGCGCCGGACTGACCGCGCGGTCAAGATCGTCCGTCAACGGTATCGGGCCTCGCCGGTGGCAGGATCATCCTCGTGAACCCCGTCGTCCGCGTCTCGGAGATGCAGGCCATCGACGCCGCCGCGCCCGAACCGGTCGCGGAGCTCATCGATCGGGCGGCCCGGGCCCTCGTCCGAGCGGCGGTCGACCTGCTCGGTGGCGTCTACGGCCGGCGCGTGGTGGTGGTGGCGGGCAAGGGGAACAACGGCAACGACGGGCGCCGGGCGGCCGAGCTGCTCGAGGCCCGTGGTGTCCGCACCACGGTCATCGATGCCGCCTATGCGCCGGCGGTGCTGCCCGACGCCGACCTCGTGATCGACGCCGCCTACGGCACCGGGCTGACCGGTGCGTACACGGCACCCGACCCCGGCGGCGCCATCGTGGTGGCCGCCGACATCCCGTCGGGTGTCAACGGCGACACCGGCATCGCCCTCGGCCGCCCCATGCCCGCCGACGTCACCGTCACGTTCGCCGCGCACAAGCCCGGCTTGCTGCTGGCCGACGGGCCGGGACTCTGCGGCACGGTGATCGTGGCCGACATCGGCCTCGACGTCTCCCGCGCCACGGTGCACGTCATGGACGACGATGGCGCCGCCGTGCGTCTGCCGCACCGCGCCGTCGACGCTCACAAGTGGCGTCAGGCAGTGCTCGTCGTCGCCGGCAGCCCGGGCATGACCGGGGCGGCCCACATGGCTGCTGCGGCCGCCCAGCGCTCCGGCGCCGGCATGGTCCGCATCGCAGCACCCGGCGTCACCGGTTCCGTGGGCCCGGTCGAGGCGGTGTCCGTCGAGGTCGATGAGACGGCGTGGGCCGAGCAGCTGCTCGAGGACGACGACCGCTTCCAGGCCGCCGTGGTCGGCCCCGGGCTGGGCACGTCGATGGTCGCCCGTCACCAGATGCGCCAGCTCATCTCGAAGCTCTCGATCCCGGTCGTGGTCGACGGCGACGGTCTCACCGCCCTCGGCCACGAGGCCGCGCAGGTCATCGGGGCCCGCACCGCCGCCACCGTGCTCACGCCGCACGACGGCGAGTTCGAGCGCCTCACCGGCGCACGTCCTGGCGACGACCGCATCGGACCCGCCCAGGAGCTCGCCGTCCACGCCGGTGCCGTCGTCCTCCTCAAGGGGCCCACCACGGTGGTGGCCGCACCCGACGGCGAGGTCGTCCTGGTCCCCGCCGGCGACCAGCGTCTCGCCACCGCCGGCACGGGCGACGTGCTCAGCGGCATCGTCGTCGCGCTGCTGGCCGGCGGCGTCGCCCCGCTCGACGCCTCCGCGGTCGGCGCGCATCTCCACGGCGTCGCCGCCGCGTTCTGTCCTCGCACCGGCACCATCGCCACCGACGTCGTCGACGCCATCCCGGACGCGTTCGCCCGCGTCCGGTCCGGTGCCTGAGGCCGCCGTGACGGCCACGGTCGCCCATGTCGATCTCGGCGCGATCGCCGACAACGTCCGGACCCTCGCCGCCACCGCCGGCGCCGCCCAGCTCTGTGTCGTGGTCAAGGCCGGCGGCTACGGCCACGGCAGTGTCGAGGTCGCCCGGGCTGCGCTGGCCGCCGGCGCCACACGGTTGGCGGTGGCCCGCGTCGACGAGGCCCGGCCGCTGCGCGCCGCCGGCATCGAGGCGCCGATCCTGTTGCTCAGCGAGCCGGACCTCGATCCGGACGATCGCGGCCGAACCGACGAGCTGGACACCGCGCTGGCGCTCGGTCTGTGCCTCACCGTGTACCGACCGGAGACCGTCGCCACCGTCGCCCGTCGCTCCGCCGAGCTGGGAGTGCCCGAGGTCGCCGTGCACCTCAAGGTCGACACCGGCATGCGTCGGGTCGGGTGCGAACCCGGCGACGCCGTCGGCCTCGCTCGGTCCATCGTCGACGCCGACCGGCTGCGCCTCGACGGCACCATGACCCACCTGGCGGTCGCCGACGAGCCCGACGAACCGGTCACCGACCAGCAGCTCGACCGCTTCGACGAGGTTCTGGATGCGCTCCGGTCCGCAGGCATCGAGCCGGGCACCCGCCATGCGGCCAACTCGGCGGGCACCATCGCCCACCCGCGCAGCCGGTACGACATGGTGCGGGTCGGCATCGCCGTCTACGGGATCCCCCCGGCACCCGCGTTGGCCGGCGCCGTCGACCTGCGTCCCGCGCTCCGGTGGACGGCCCCCGTCCGCTTCGTGAAGCACGTGCGTGCGGGCGAGCGCGTGTCGTACGGCCATCGCCACGTCTTCGAGGCCGACACCACCGTCGCCACCGTCGCTGCCGGCTACGCCGACGGCGTCCGCCGTGCGCTGGGACTGGTGGGCGGCGAGGTCCTCGTCGGGGGTCGCCGGTGTCCGATCGTCGGCGTGGTCACCATGGACCAGTTCGTCGTCGACTGCGGGCCCCACGCCGACGTCGCGGTGGGCGACGAGGTCGTCCTCGTCGGCCGGCAGGGCGATGTCGAGATCACCGCCGACGACGTCGCCGGATTGGTCGACACCATCGGGTACGAGATCGTGTGCGGCATCGGGCCCAGGGTCGAGCGCCGTCACCACGGCGAGGCCGCATCGTGATCACCGACGTCGGCGGTGTCGAGCTCGGTCACTGGACCGACGCCCAGGCCCGGACCGGTTGCACCGTGGTCCTGTTCCCCGAGGGCACCGTCGCCTCGGGCGAGGTGCGTGGTGGCGCGCCGGCCACCCGCGAGTTCGCCCTCCTCGAACCCACCCGGCTCGTGCAACGGATCGACGCGGTCGTCCTCACCGGCGGCTCGGCGTTCGGCCTGGCCAGCGCCCACGGGGTGATGGAGGTGCTGGCCGAGCAGGGGCGAGGGTTCCCCACGGCCGGTGGCGTCGTCCCCATCGTCGTGGCCATGGGCATCTTCGACCTCGCGGTCGGCGACGGATCGGTGCGCCCGACGGCGGCCCACGGGCGTGTCGCCGCCCTCGCCGCCCGCCCGGGCCCGCACGAGATCGGAGCCGTCGGCGTCGGCAGCGGCGCCACCGTGGCCAAGTGGCGCGGACCCGAGCACCGCCGTGACGGTGGTCTGGTCGCTCGCACCGTGCGGGGCCCCGGCGGGCTGGTCGTGTCCGCGCTGGTCGCGGTCAACGCCTTCGGTGAACCGGGAGCGTCGGCCGACGACGTCGCAGCAGCGGCCGGCGGCGCCGGCCCGCTGGGCAGCGCATTCGCCAACACGACCGTCGGCCTCGTGGCCACCAACGCGGCCATCGACAAGGTCGGCTGCCACCTCGTGGCCCAGTCCGCCCACGACGGCCTCGCCCGCTCCGTGGCACCGAGCCACACCTCGGTCGACGGCGACGCGTTCGTCGCCGCGGCCACCGGGACCGTCGAGGTCGAGGTGGCCGTGGTGCGCAATCTGGCCGTCGCCGCGGTCCAAGGGGCGATTGCCACATTGGCCGGAAGTAGTCTCACACCGTGACTCGGCCCGACTCTGCGCCCGACCTCCTCCGGGCGCGCACCGATGGTGTCGACGGCACCCGCGCCCTGGCGGAGAAGCTGTCGGCGCTGGTTGGCCCGGGCGACGTGATCCTGCTGGCCGGCGAGCTCGGTGCGGGGAAGACGGCGTTCGCCCAGGGCTTCGGCGCCGGCCTCGGCATCGACGAGCCCATCACCAGCCCCACCTTCACCCTCGCCCGCCAGTACGAGGGTCGTCTGCTCCTCCACCACCTCGACGTCTACCGGCTCGACCGCCTGTCCGAGATGCAGGACCTCGGGATGTCGGAGTTGCTCGACAGCGGCGGCGTCCTGCTCGTGGAGTGGGGCGACGCCATCGCTCCGGCGCTGCCGGCCGACTACCTCGAGATCCAGCTCACCTACGGCGAGGGCGACGATCAGCGTCACCTCGAGCTCCGCTGCGTCGGCAACCGTTGGTCGTCACGCACCCGCGTGCTCGGCGAAGCCATCGAACCCTGGGCGGTCCACGACTGATGCTCATCCTCGGGATCACCACCGCCACGCAGCAGGTCGGCTGCGCCATCGGCGGCCACGAGGGCGTCCTGGCGTCGTCGCACTCGGCTCGTGGAAAGCGCCACGCCGAGAACCTCGCGCCCGCCATCGACTACGTCCGTCGTCAGGCCCGCATCGAGCTCAGTGAGATCTCGGTCGTCGCCGTCGACATCGGTCCTGGCCTCTACACCGGCCTGCGAGTGGGAATCGCCGCCGCCAAGGCGGTGGCCCATGCTCTGCGCGTCCCCATGATCGGGATCTCCAGCCTCGATCTGCTGGCCTGGCCGGTGCGGCTCACGCCCAGGGAGATCGTCGCGGTGGTCGATGCGCGCCGGGGCGAGGTCTTCCACGCCCGCTACCGACCGACGCCGGGCGGCATCCAACGCATCGCCGGCCCGTCGGTCTCCGAGCCGCGCGAGCTCACCGCCGACCTCCAGGCCTCCGACGGTGAGTTCCTCCTCGTCGGCGACGGCGCACTGCGCTACGCCGACCAGTGGGACGACATGGTGCGCATCGAGCTGGCCGAGCAGTACCTGGCATATCCCAATGCGGCGTCCCTGGTGCAGTTGGCCCATGCCCGTGCCATCCGTGAGGACTTCGTGCAGCCCTGGCAGCTCGATCCCTTGTACCTGCGGGCGCCGGACGCCGAGATCAACTGGGTCACCCGCGACGGGCCGCATTGACCATGGTGATGGAGAAGCGTCACGACGCGGCCGCCGACGGCGACCCCGACCGGACCTCGCCGATCCGCATCGAGGCGATGCGTCGCCGCCACCTCCGTGGCGTCCTCCGCATCGAGCAGATGGTGAACCCGCGCCCGTGGTCACTCAGCCTGTTCATGTCCGAGCTGCGCTACTCCGAGTCGCGGGTCTACGTCGTCGCACGAGACGGCCTGGAGATCGTCGGCTACGCCGGCCTCATGCTCATCGCCGGCGACGGCCACATCACCAACGTCGGTGTCGACCCCGAGCACCGCCGCCGCGCCATCGCCACTCGGATGCTGCTGGTCCTCGTCCGACGTGCGCTGGCCGAGGGGGCCGTCGCCCTCACGCTCGAGGTGCGCATGTCGAACGCCGGCGCCCAAGATCTGTACCGCCGCTTCGGGTTCGTGCCCGCCGGCGTTCGCAAGAACTACTACTCCGACTCCAACGAGGACGCCCTCATCATGTGGGCCAACGACATCGACACCCCCGAGTACCGAGCGCTCCTGTTCGAGATCGAGCAGGAGCTCCCGTCGCCGACGCTCATCGAGGAGACCCCGTGACCACCGCGCTCGACCCCACCGAGCTCCAGGCTCCCGACGTCCACACGGTCCTCGGCATCGAGAGTTCTTGCGACGAGACCGCCGCGGCCGTGGTGTGCGACGGCACCCGCGTGCTCTCGTCGGTGATCTCGAGTCAGGTCGACCGCCACGCCCGCTACGGCGGGGTCGTCCCCGAGATCGCCTCCCGCGCACACGTCGAGATGCTCAACCCCGTGCTGGCCGAGGCCATCGTGCAGGCGGGCGTCGCCGACGGCGACATCGAGGCCGTCGCCGCGACGCACGGCCCCGGCCTCGTCGGTTCGCTGCTCATCGGGGTGTCGGCCGCCAAGGCGCTCGCACTGGTGTGGGACGTGCCGTTCGTGGCCGTCAACCATCTCGAGGCTCATCTCTACGCCGCCATGCTCGAGGACCCCACCTTCGAGCTGCCGGTCGTGGTCCTGCTCGTGTCGGGCGGTCACACGATGATCGTGCACTGGGACGGCCACGGCTCGTACCGGGTGCTGGGCGGCACCATCGACGACGCCGCCGGCGAGGCGTACGACAAGGTGGCCCGCTATCTCGGCCTCGGCTACCCGGGTGGTCCGGTCATCGACCGCATCGCCATGGACGGCGATCCCCACGCCATCGCGTTCCCGCGTGCCGTGCCCGACCGCCCCTACGACTTCTCGTTCTCCGGCGTGAAGACGTCGGTCGTCAACCACGTGCGCAAGAACGCCGACGTGCGCACCGAAGACGTCGCCGCCTCGTTCCAGGAGGCCGTGGTCGACGTCCTCGTCGCCAAGACCCGCCAAGCCGCCATCGACACGGGCGCCAAGGGGATCTGCATCGGGGGCGGCGTGGCCGCCAACTCCCGGCTGCGGGAAGCCGTGCTCGACGTGTGCGAGACCGACGGCTTCGCCGCCTACCTGCCCGACCGGGCGAACTGCACCGACAACGCCGCCATGGTGGCGTCGGCCGGGTGGTTCAAGCTGCAGCGGGAGGGGCCGTCGCCGATGGACACCGGCGCCGACCCCAATCTCCGACTGCCTGTCTGACTACTTGTCGTCGCCGAGCGCCTTGTCGACCGCGTCGTCGACCTTGTCGAGGTGCTCCGAGTACTTGCCACCGGTCTTGTCGTCGATCACGTCGGTTGCCTTGTCGACGGCATCGCCGACCTTTCCGGCGTTGTCCTTGGCGGTCTTCTTGAGCTTGTCGAACAGACCCATGCGGGCTCCTTCATCGGATAGCTACTGGAATTCGTCCACCTTCCTACACGGGATCGCGGCCGTCGTCGTGCCCGAGGCGTCACCGAGGCGTCTGGATAGGGTCCGACCATGACCATGCGCATCGGCATCCAGCTCCATCCCCAGGCGACCAGCCTCGACGAGTTGCGGGCCGCGGCTCGAGCCGCCGACGAGATGGGCGCCGACTCGATCTGGGTGTGGGATCACTTCTACCCGCTCTACGGCGACGCCGACGCCGCCCACTTCGAGTGCTACACCACGCTCGCCGCGCTGGCGGTCGAGACATCGAACGCCCGCCTCGGTGCGCTGGTCACCTGCAACAGCTACCGCAACCCCAACCTGCTGGCCGACATGAGCCGCACCATCGACCACCTGAGCCACGGCCGCTTCACGCTGGGCATCGGGTCGGGCTGGTTCGAGCGCGACTACACCGAGTACGGCTACGAGTTCGGCACGGCCATCGGCCGCCTCCGCCAGCTCGAGCACGACCTGCCCATCATCAAGGACCGGCTGTCGAAGCTGAGCCCGGGGCCGGCGGGCGACCTGCCGATCCTCATCGGCGGCTCGGGCGAGAAGGTCACGCTGCGCCTCGTCGCCGAGTCGGCCGACGGCTGGAACAGCTTCGGCCCGCCCGAGCACTTCGCACAGAAGAACGCGGTGCTCGACGAGTGGTGCGAGAAGGTCGGCCGCGATCCCAAGGCCATCGAGCGCACCGTGGCCATCGGTGGCGACGACGTCGACAAGCTCGATGCCTTCGCCGAAGCCGGCGCCGACCACGTGATCATCATGTCCGGCCCGCCGTTCGACCTCGATCCGCTCGGCAAGGCGCTCTCGGCTCGCTGATGCTGCTGCCCGTGGACGCGATCGACCTCGAGTCGCTCGTTCTCGCCCGCAACGACACCCACCCCGCCGGCGACTGGTGGTTCGACCCCCGATCCGGCGAGTCGCTGTACTTCGGCATCGACGAGGACGACGATCTGCCGGCGTTGGTCGAGGGCGTCCACGTCGTCATCCCCCGTGAGCCGCAGCCCGACACCGACGTCGACGACTTCCTGGCCCTGCTGGCCGACGACGACACGGTCGACGACACCGTCACCGTCGACCTCTACCAGTCGTTCCACCGGCGGGGCGGCTCGAAGCGCTTCCGCGAGCGCGTCGTCCGCTCGCCGGTCGCCGACCGCTGGCAACGGTTCACCATCGATCGCGAGATCGTGCGCGCCGTCGACTGGTTGCTCGACCGCGGCCTGGTCGACCCGCCGTCGGCGCAGGCGTTGCGGACCGAGCTCGCCGGCGAGTCGTGATCTCGTGCACTTCTCGATCGCCGGTTGGTACGCCCCGGTGTTTCCGGTCATCTGGCTCGCGATGGAGTGCGAGGACAATCGCATGCCCTCTGGCAGCGTGCGGTTGCCGTTCAAGTAGGCGAGCGGCGCTTCCCGCTCGAGCGTGGGCCTGCGTGCGAGGATTTCGGCATGGTCATCGCCGAAACCGCGTTCCAAGCCGGACAGATCATCGGCATCCTGATCCTGGTCGTCATCGTCATCGGGCTGGCCCGAACGTTCCTGCGGTCTGATCTCACCTGGAGCGAGAAGATCCTCGGTTCGAAGAAGCAGAAAGCCGACGAATGAACGATCGATCACCCCGACGACCGCTGGCGGGGTCTCCGTTTCAGGGCTGTTGGGGTGGGAACTAGCGTCGGAGCCGATGGGAACGAGCTTTGTCATGCTGCTGGCACAGACCGACGCGCCGGAGCCCCTCCTGCCCGAAACGAGCGTGCCGATCTGGTCGAACATCGCGCTCCTCGTCGTGGTGCTGACGGCCATGGCGGTGGTGGCTTGGCGGGCGTGGAAGTACCTGCTGGACACTCGGCGTACGGCCGACGAAGCGCTGGAGGCCGCTACCCAGATGTCGCGCCAGTCGGCCGAGAGCCCCTGACCCACACCGACGCGCTGATGCTCGACCGCCACGGCTGAGCGGGCTCGGGGACGAGAACTGACCCGATCTCGCCGGCCGGGCGCGTTGATGACCCGACCGGGTGGTGGTCGGGTCATCAAGGGCCGTCAGGCGGCCACGGGGCGGGATGGTCTGCCTTTCCACTCCACGCCGTGGGGATCTTGTGCGGTCCAGATCCCGTCGTCGTCGCGGTAGAGCTTCCAGCGGTGTTGGTGGATCAAGCGGTGGTGGAAGCTGCACAACAGGCAGCCGTTGGCCACCGATGTCGGTCCGCCGTTGACGAGTTCTTGGAGGTGGTGGTGTTGGCAGTGCCGGGCTCGGCGCCGACAGCCGGGGAACACGCAGCATCGGTCGCGTGCCGCGATGGCTCGTCGTTGTTGTTTGGAGAACCGTTCCGCCGCGGTGTTGGCGTCGAGGATCTTGGTCTTGCCGTCGAAGAGGGTGGCGACCAGGGCGGAGTCGCACACCATCTGCTCGGCGGCGGTCTGGGTGAGCTGCCACCCATCCCCGTGCAACACCAGATCTGACACGTCGGTCGCATCGCGGGTGCCGGCGAGGGTGCGGAGGTCGATGTGGACGTTGACCCGCACGTTGGAGCGGGGCCGGGTCTGGCGGCGCCGGCGGCGGCGTTGGTGCTGTTCGGCTTTACGGATCCGGGACCGGATCAGGGCGAGGTCGTCGAGACCTTCGTTCTCGGGGAGCAACGCTTCGTCGAGGGTGTCGCCGGGATAGGACCCGTCGAAGGTGTCCTCGGCACGGATCTCCTCGTCCTCGGCGGCGAACTCGGTGTCGACGTCGGCGTCGGTGTCGCCGTCTTCGTGGGTGAGGGCGAACTGGGCGAGGTCGTCGAGGCCGTCGGCGCGGCGTTCGGACAGGGTCCGGATGTAGGGAGCGTCTTGGGGGTCGGGGTCTTGGGTGAACGCGTCGATGGCGGCACAGGCGTTGTGGAACGCGACCGGGGCCAGTGATGCGTGGATGTCACCGCCCCCGAACAACCGCTCGGAGAAGACGAGCGATTGGGGTTGCACCCGTCGTGGGGCCAGGGTTTCGTCGACCCGGTCGACCCAGTGCTGCACCGCGGCGCGGAACACGTCGAGGTCCGAGGTCGACCCGACGAGGTCGAGCAGTGGGGCGACGAGGGGTTCGAGGAACCGGACCCGTTCGGGCGTGACCCGCCGGGCCAGCGAATGCGCCCACCCCAGCGGCAGGGTCCCGTCGGCCACGGCCTCGGCCAGACGGGAGTCGCGCGAGCAGAGTTCGGCGATGCGTACCAATCGGTCGGCATCGCCACCTGACATGGTCGTGTAGGCGAGCAGCCAGGCTTTGGCGGAGACCGCCCCGGCGGCTCGCCACGCCGCGGTGGGCCACAACTCGACCAGGCCGGCGACCGCCGCTCGCTGCGCGACATCGACGTCGGCGACCAACGCCTGGGCACGGTCCAACGCCTCACGCGCCGAGGCGGCCACATCGGCGTCTCGGGAGTAGGAGGCGGGACCGGTCATACCTCCCAGTATCCGCAGATGGTCTGACAAGAACGCGGGCGCCGCCGGCCGCTGACCAACCGGCGATACCCTCGGGTTCGATGAGCCACGATGACGATCCCGGCCATCCGCCCAGCGATCCCACGGGCGTGCTGCCCATGGTCCAGGTCCGCCTCGCCGACTTCTTCGGGGGCCAGCCGCCGCTGCCGCACCTGCTCCTGCTCGTCGTCGCCGGCGACGCCCGCGGGGACGTGCTCGCGGCGGGCCAACTCCCCGCTGTACTCGGCCGGTCGACCGAGGCCGACGTCGTCGTCGCCGACGACACCGTGTCCCGCCGGCATGCCGAGCTGCGAGGCGACCGCAGCGCGGTCGAGGTCGAGGACCTGGGATCGTCGAACGGCACCACCCTGAACGGCAACCCCATCGCCGGCGCCATCACCCTCCACGACGGCGATCTGCTCGGCCTCGGGTCGGCCACGCTCCTGGTGAAGCACATCGGCTGAGCGGCGTCCCTGAACGGCGTCCCTGAACGGCGTCCCTGAACGGCGTCCCTGAACGGCGTCACGGACCGATTGGCACTCGGCAGTTGCGAGTGCCAGCGCCAAGGTCTACCGTTAGCACTCGTCCAATTCGACTGCTAACGCGTCATACCCATGGAGGCGCTTCCGATGAACCTGCAGCCCCTCGAGGATCGCATCGTCGTCCGTCCGAGCGAGTCCGAGGAGACCACCGCCAGCGGCCTGGTCATTCCCGACACTGCCAAGGAGAAGCCCCAGCAGGGCGAAGTCCTGGCTGTCGGCCCCGGCAAGCGTTCCGAGCAGACCGGTGACCTGATCCCCGTCGACGTTTCCGTCGGCGACACCGTCGTCTACAGCAAGTACGGCGGCACCGAGATCGCTTCGGGTGGCGAGGATCTCCTGATCCTCAACGCTCGCGACGTCCTCGCCATCGTCAAGTAAGGGAAAGAACACATGCCAAAGATGCTCAAGTTCGGCGACGAGGCCCGCAGGGCACTCGAAGCCGGTGTGAACCGTCTGGCCGACTCCGTGAAGGTGACGATCGGCCCGAAGGGCCGCAACGTCGTCCTCGAGAAGAAGTTCGGCGCCCCGACCATCACCAACGACGGCGTGTCCATCGCCCGTGAGGTCGAGCTCGACGATCCGTTCGAGAACATGGGTGCCCAGCTCGTGAAGGAGGTGGCCACCAAGACCAACGACATCGCTGGTGATGGCACCACCACCGCCACGGTCCTGGCCCAGGCTCTCGTCAAGGAAGGCCTCCGCAACGTGGCCGCCGGCGCTTCGCCGATGTCGCTCAAGCGCGGCATCGAGAAGGCCGTCGCCGCTGCGGTGGAGAACATCCGCGAGCAGTCCAACGAGATCGACGACAAGAGCGAGATCGCTCAGGTCGCCGCCATCTCGGCGGCCGACACCTCGATCGGTGAGGTCCTCGCGGACGCCATCGACAAGGTCGGCAAGGACGGCGTGGTCACGGTGGAGGAGAGCAACACCTTCGGGATGGAGCTCGAGTTCACCGAGGGCATGCAGTTCGACAAGGGCTACCTCTCGCCGTACTTCGTCACCGACCCCGAGCGCCAGGAAGCCGTCCTCGAGGATCCCTACATCCTCCTCTTCAGCTCCAAGATCAGCTCGGTCCAGGACGTGCTCCCGGTCCTCGAGAAGGTCATGCAGGCGGGCAAGCCGCTGGTGATCATCGCCGAGGACGTCGAGGGCGAGGCCCTGGCCACCCTGGTCGTGAACAAGATCCGGGGCACGTTCAACGCTGCCGCGGTGAAGGCTCCCGGCTTCGGTGAGCGCCGCAAGGCGATGCTGCAGGACATGGCCATCCTCACCGGTGGTCAGGTCATCAGCGAAGAGGTCGGCCTCAAGCTCGACAACACCACCCTCGACCTGCTCGGTACCGCCCGCAAGGTGATCATCACCAAGGACGACACCACCATCGTCGAGGGCGGCGGCGTCGAAGCCGACGTCGCCGGTCGCATCGAGCAGATCAAGCGCGAGATCGACGACACCGACTCCGACTGGGACCGCGAGAAGCTCCAGGAGCGTCTCGCCAAGCTCGCCGGCGGCGTTGCCGTCGTGCGCGTGGGTGCGGCCACCGAGGTCGAGCTCAAGGAGAAGAAGCACCGCATCGAGGACGCCCTCTCGGCGACCCGCGCGGCCATCGAGGAAGGTGTGGTCGCCGGTGGCGGCACCGCTCTCCTCCGGGCCCGCTCCTCGGTCCGGGCGGTTGCCGACTCGCTCACGGGCGACGAGGCCACCGGCGCCAACGCGGTGTACACCGCGCTGGCGGCTCCGGCTCGCCAGATCGCCCAGAACGCCGGCCTCGAAGGGGCCGTCGTCGTCGAGGCGGTCGAGCGTGAGACCGGCTCCATCGGCCTCAACGCGGCCACCGGCGAGTTCGAGGACCTGGTCAAGGCCGGCGTCATCGATCCCGCCAAGGTGACCCGTGCGGCGCTGCAGAACGCAGCGTCCATCGCGGCCATGGTGCTCA
The DNA here is from genome assembly GCA_041618235.1 of Acidimicrobiales bacterium. Classification (GTDB taxonomy): domain Bacteria; phylum Actinomycetota; class Acidimicrobiia; order Acidimicrobiales; family Salinilacustritrichaceae; genus Salinilacustrithrix. Next base: position 6,152 of record JBFJNI010000015.1, on the reverse strand, counting down.
CCACCGAGTGCCTCGTCGCCGACAAGCCCGAGAAGGAAGCCCCCATGCCGGCGGGCGACCCGGGCATGGGCGGCATGGGTGGCATGGGCGGCATGGGATTCTGATCCCGTAGTCGTTCGTCTCCCAGACGAATCTGTTCGATGCCGGGTCCTTCGGGGCCCGGCATCGGGCGTTTTCGGCCCACCCCGGTAACCTGGCCTCCGTATGGAGATCCCCCCGCCCAACCCCGAGAAGCTGCTGGAACACTGGATGGAGTGGGAACGGGGTGAGACCACGCCCGGCGACCTGATGAAGCAGCTCAAGATGGGCGGGATGCGCACCATCCTCGAGACCCTCGTCCAGGGCGGCGACCTCGCCACCGGTGAGACCGTGGGCGATCTGCTCGACTCGTGAGCTCCGAGGCCGCCGACGCTGCGTCGCGTCCGGCGCGTGGTGGCCCGCAGTTCATCCCCCGTCCTCCCGGCACGAGAAGGGGCAGCCCACCGCCGTGGGCGACGTTGCCGGTCGAGCGCCGACGCCCGACGCTCGAGGTGGTCCGCGCCGCGCTCGTGAGCAGCGCCCGGCCCCGGCGGTCGCCCCTCGAAGCCGTGACCCGCTCGGCGTCGGCGGTGCTGGCGCCCCTGTACGAACACGACGACGAGGTCCACGTGGTCCTCACGCGTCGGGCCTGGCACCTGCGGTCCCACAAGGGCGAGATCAGCTTCCCGGGTGGCCGCCAGGATCCCGGAGAGACGCTCTGGGAGACCGCGCTGCGTGAAGCCATGGAAGAGGTCGCCCTCGACTCGGGTCTCGTCGAGCACGTCGGGGAGCTCGACCACCTCTCCACGGTGACCTCTCGGAGCTTCATCGTGCCCTACGTGGGCTTCCTGCCCGAGCGTCCGTCGCTCGTGCCCAGCGAGGCCGAGGTCGACGCCATCCTGCATGTGCCGTTGTCCGAGCTCCTCGACCCGTCGATCTACCGCCAGGAGCGCTGGGGGCTCCCCGGTGTCGATCGCCCGATCCACTTCTTCGAGCTCGAGGGCGACACCCTCTGGGGTGCCACGGGCACGATGCTCGTGGACCTGCTGAGCCGCATCACCGCGGAGCTCAGCCGAACCTGACCGGCGAGGCGATGGCCTCCCAGACCTCGCCGTCCCTCGCGCTGATGGTGTACAGCACGATCACGCCGCGGTCTCCCGCGGGATCGTCGAACTCGAGCGAGCCGCTGAATGGTCCGAGGTCGGCGTCGCCGCTGCCCATCACGATGTCCTCGCCGAGCGGCGCCGTCCCACCGAGGTCGAAGACCGACACGTTGACGGTGCCCTCGAAGGCCCGGGAGCGTCCGCTGAGCGCGATGGGGCTCGTCACCTCATCGCCGGGGCCGGGCTCGGTGAGCTCGATCGACTCGGTCACCGCGCCCAGGATCCACCACGTGCCGTCGCTCAACTGGCGGACGAACGCGGTGGTCGGCGGACCTTGGGCGTCGGAGCGGATCTCGACCTCGCCGGACCGGCTGTCCCCGGCCATGTAGTCGCCGATGACCGGGTCGGCGAAGCCGAGCAGGTCGGTGGCGAACCCCTCGACGGCCGCCAGCGGCTCGGTGTAGCGGACGCCGGTGGTGGGGCCGGGCCACACCACGGTGTCGAGCTCGCCATCGCTGGGCGCGACCACGGAGGTCGATGTCGTGCTGGTCGAGGTCGTCGACGACGTGGTCTCGGTGGTGGTCGTGGCCTCGGTGGTGGTGGTCGTGCCCGTGGTGTCGACGTCGTCCTCGTCGTCGTCGAGCGCGACGAACGCGAGGGCGCCGCCGAGGAGCACGATCACGGCGACGAGGCCGCCGATGATCCATCGGGTCCGGTCCCGGGGTGCGGCGAGGTCTTCGTCCATGGCGTCCACGATCCGCCCGATGTGGAGTTCTCGCCAGGGCCATTCGTCATGGAGGTGCGGATCCGGTGAGAAACCGCACCGATTCGCTGTGACTCTCGCCATATCCGCGTCGCGTTCGCCTGCGGCGGTGGCATCGTCATCGATGTGAGTGCACGACCACGGGTGAGGATGCAGCAGGACCTGTCTGCTGCGATCCGCGCCCGGGATGTCGTCCGGGTCAAGGCCCTCCGCACGGCGCTCGCCGCCCTCGCCAACGCCGAGGCCGTCGATGTCGCGACCGTGGCGAGCGGGACCGGTCCGGCGGGCACCGAGGTGACGCGCCGCTTCCTGTCCGACACCGACATCCGCATGATCGTCATCGACGAGATCGGCGAGTTACGTCGCTCGGCGGCTGAGTTCCGCCTGCTCGAGCAGGCCGCGGTGGCTGACGGGCTCGACGCCCAAGCGGCCTTCCTCGAGACCTACCTCGACTGATCCAGGCGGTCAGTCGACGTAGAGGAACATCTGGTCGACGGCCACGTGGTCGAGGCCACCGAGCGCCGCGGAGAAGTCGCCGGTCACCTCGTCGGACGTGCGCTGCATGCCGTGGTCGGCGACGAGCACCACGGCCGTGTCGTCGAGCACGCCTCGCCGCTCGACCGCGCCGAGCAGGCGGCCGAGACGCTCGTCGCAGTCGCGGATGGCGGCCCGCACCTCGTCGGAGTGTGGCCCACCCTCGTGGCCGGCCTCGTCGGTGAGGGCGAAGCTGCAGAAGGCGAAGCGCGGGATGGGGTGGTCGTCGGCCCAGAAGTCGAGCGCACAGCGCAGGGCGGTCTCGTCGACGCGGGTCATCTGGTTGTACCGGGGCGAGGAGTCCCACCAGTGGCCGTCGCGAGGGAAGTCGTCGGTGCCGCGGGCGAAGGGCAGCCGCTCGCGGCGAGCCATCGACCGGAAGCTCGAGAAGTCGGCGCCCCGGTCGCAGAACTCGTGCGTCGAGCCCGTCCAGGCATCCGGGAACGTCCGCTTGACCGCCTCGTGCAGGGTCTCGATGCCGTCGGCGAGGTGATCGCAGGCATCGAACATCTGGGCCAGGTCGAGCAGGTTCCGATGGCTACCGGTGTCGCCGCAGCGCCACTCGTTGTGGAGGATGCCCGAGTGCCCCGGCATGGCCCCCGTGCCGATGGTGGTGTGGTTGGCCAGCGTGGCCGACGGGTACGAGGCGAGGATCCCACCGTCGAGCGCCGTGCCCCGGTCGATGAGGGCCGCTGCGTGGGGTGCCTCGCCGGCGTCGACGGCCGCGCGGAGCTCGTTGGCGTTGCAGCCGTCCCACAGCACGAGGAGGACGTGGCCGGCGGCGCCGGCGGACGCGTCGATGACGGGGTCGAGGACCTGGCCGTCCTGACGAGCGAGGAGCACGTCGTCGCGGACCTCGCCGAAGCGACCCCGACCCGTCCGCGGGGCTACGCCCGCGAGCGCGGCCACGGTGGGGGCGACGTCGGCCGTGCGGGCGGCCCCGCGGACCCAGCCGTCGGCGCGCACGCCCGGACCCGCAGCGATGAAGGGCGCCCGCCGCTGCACCGTGCCCAGCGACCCGTGCTCGCCGATGTTGCCGTGGTAGCGGTGCGACGCCGTGTGGACGACCGCCAGGTCGGGGGCGTGGGCGCTGTCGAAGAACTGGGCGACCTCGTCGTAGGCGTGCGGTCGGGCCTCGGCGGTCGGGTGCGGGAGCTCGTTGGCCAGCTCGGCCTCGATGCCGGCGAAGCGGTGGGTGTCGTCGTCAGCGAGCGGGTTGTCGCCGTCGACCGCCATGACCCGCGTGCCGGCGCTGTCGTGACGGAACGTCACCGACCCGCGGGCGGAGCTCGCGCAGTAGGTGCCGCCGTCGTGGCGCAGCACCAGGTCGACCATCGTCGCCAGCGACGGGTCGGTGAGCGCCGTCTCGATGGCTTCGACCCGTTCCCCGGCGTCTCGCATGCACACGAGTGTGGCAACAACCGCACGGTCGCTGTCGGAGTTTTGGGTCGCGGGGTGTGCCTGCGAACCTGTCGAGGTGACGACGTTCTTCGATCGACGGCCGCTGCGGTGGCTGCTGCTCGGGCTGTTCGCCGCGCTGTACGCCGTCCGATCCTTGGTCGGGGCGGGGATGGCGCTGAGCGAAGGCGATCGGGTGATCCTGTTCTGGCGTGTCGTCGAGCTCGTCTTCTTCGCGTGGCTGGCGGTGCTCTCCATCCGCCGGACGACGGTGTCCGAGCGCTGACGGCAGCGGCCGTCGCCGAGATCAGAGCAGCTCGAGGCGCCAGTCGATCGCCGGTGGGTCGACGCGAGCGCATCTCGGCCCGCCGTCGGGGCCGGTCAGGTCGACGGTGGCGACGAGCATCGACCGGCTCGCGATGCCCGGCCGGACCAGATCTGGCGGGATCTCGCTCAACAGGAGCTTCGCTCGCCGGAACATCTCGAAGTCGCCTGACGCGTCGACGTTGCCCCAGGTGAGGTAGACGAAGCGCGCGCCCCGGCGTCCCTGCACCACGGGTCCGCGGAAGTCCGGTTGGCCATCGACGTCGATCACGTCGACATCGACGTCCCACTCGGCCCGGTCGGCGCCAGCCGACACGAGCTGTGCCGGCGCACGCCGGACCTGGACGCCGACGTGGACGCCTTCGAGTGGCGATCCGTCGTCACGGCACCAGGTCCGGCCCGGCAGGTTCTCTCCGATGATCCGCAGGTGCACGGGCGCATCCTCACAGACCGAGTGTGTTCAGGCCGGGGAGATCACCGCTGGATGGTCGTGTACGGCTTGACCTCGAAGGTGTCGACCATCGGGCCGTGATCACGAACGGCGTCGGCGGTGCTGCTGGTCGCCTCCGGCCGTTCCAACGGGCAGGCGATCGGCATCGACAGCTGGTTCCTGCCCGCCTGATCTGCCGCAGTGTTCAGGTCGGTGCGGCGGTGGCCTGCTGGTCGGTCGCGGCCGGTGCCTGCTTGCCGGTGGTGTGCGCCACGACCACATGACACGGGGCGTGGTGCATGACCGCGCCGGCGACCGAGCCGAGGACGCGAGCGGCGCCGTGGGTGCGTCGGTTGCCGACCACGATGTAGCTGGCGTCGATCCGCTCGGCCTCAGCGCAGACGGCGGTGGCCGGGTCGTCGACCTGGACCGACCACGTGGCGGTCGGGCCGCCGAGGCGGCGTGCGACGTCGGAGACGAAGTCCTCGGCCTGGGTCAAGGTGTCGATGCGCCAGGAGTCGGTGCCGACCCGGACCTCCTTCGAGGTCTGGCGGTTGATCGCCGTGACGACGTGCAGCGGGCAGCCGATGGCGTTCGCCAGATCGGCGGCCGCCTTCGCGGCGCGCGCGGCGGTTTCGGAACGGTCGACGCCGACGACGACGCTTCCCATGGTGTCCTCCCCATGGACGGGTCCCGGCCGCGACGGCAAGGACGATGTCCCTTTTGTACCGCGTCCTGCCGACGCCGTGTGTGCGAAATCGCGCCGAGGTCAGCCGGCCGGCGGATTGCGGTGGCCGCCAGTGGGCTGTCCGGTGGCCTGGAGCTGGGAAGCCACCTGGTCGATGATCTCGTTGCCGGCCTGCCAGCCCACGACCTTCCACTCGTAGGCGTGGTCGACGCCGGGTCGGCGAGCCTCGATGGTCCACGGTCGACGCAACAGCACCTTGGCGGCGACGCCGAGCACGACCAGCACGACGATGAGCAACAGGTCGACGAGGAAGACCAGCGCGGGAACGACGAACGCGAAGAGCAACGCGCCGATCAGGACGGCGGCGATGATGGCCCCGACCACGCCGATGCCCGACAGGTCGTCGGCCGAGAGCGCGATGTCGGCGCCGTCGAGGAGGTTGACCGAGTCCCTCGGACCGCCACGCCAGCGCAGCCGGCGATGCACCCATGTCCGCTTCACGGTCCACTCGCTGCCGTCCGGACCCGTCACTCGTGTCGCCGCCACGGCCACAGTCAACCCGAGCGGCGCACGGAGCGCGACGAAGACCCGCCGAGCCGATGGCTGAGCGGGGATCTTCGCGCTGCGGTTCTCAGCCGTCGGGGGAGCCGCGACCGCGCCCGTGCCATTCGATGCCATCCGGGTCGATGGCGACCCATCGGTTGGTGGGTTCGTCGAAGCGCATGGTCCAGCCCTGGTGCCAGAGCTTGTGGTGGAAGGAGCAGCCGAGCACGGCGTTGGCGATGTCGTCGACCCCGCCGTCGGCGCGTGGTCTGAGGTGGTGGGCCTGACAGTGCTTGCCGGGTCGGTCGCAGTCGGGGAAGCCGCAGTGATCGCCGTCGCGGGCGGCGATGG